>CAZJXR010000090.1:0-14727 GCA_964550085.1 uncultured Gemmatimonadota bacterium | reverse complement strand
CGGGGCTGACGGGACTCGAACCCGCGACCTCCGGTGTGACAGACCGGCACTCTAACCAACTGAGCTACAGCCCCCTGAGAGCGTCCCGGCATGGGGCCTACTGGACTCGAACCAGTGACCTCTACGATGTCAACGTAGCGCTCTAGCCAGCTGAGCTAAGGCCCCCGTGCGAGCGAGCGAGAACACCCTCCACCGATAAAACTACGAGCGGGTGCCAACGGGCGCCCGCTCGCAAGACTGGAAAAGCTAATCAAACCGTACGCGACCGGTCAAGACGAAGCGGCGCCGGCCACCGGTTCCGGCACGCGCAGGGCGGCCACCGCTCGCGCCCGCTCCTCCGGTCGGAGACCGGGGAAGATCGGGAGGCTTACCACCTCGTCGGCCGCGCGCTCGGCGCGCGGAAGATCGCCGGCCCGATAGCCGAGCCCCCGCAGCGCCTCCTGGAGGTGCAACGGCCGGGGATAGTACACGGCGCAGCCTACCCCGGCCGCATGGAGTCGTTCGAGCACCGCGGCCCGGTCGCGGCAGCGGATCGTGTACTGGTTGTAGGTGTGGACGGCTCCGTCCGCCACCGCCGGAGGATCGATCGTCTCGACCCCGTTGAGCGCCTCGTCGTAGGCGGCCGCGTGTGCCCGCCGCTCCGCGTTCCACTTCTCGACGCAGTGCAGCTTGACCCCGAGGACGGCCGCCTGGATCGCGTCCAGGCGGCTGTTGAAGCCGATCTCTTGCGCCTCGTAGATGCCGCCGTCGCACCCGTGCACGCGCAGCCGCCGCAATCTGGCTGCCACCCGGGCGTCATCGGTGACGACCATGCCTCCGTCGCCCATCCCACCCAGGTTCTTGGTCGGATAGAAGGAGTAGCAACCCACCTCCCCGACGGCGCCCGCCCGCAGCTCGTGGGGCCCACCGCTGTTCGTGTGCGAGGCCACCCGCTGCGCCGCCCCGAACGCCTGTGCCGCATCCTCGACCACGGCCAGCCCGTACCTGTCCGCGAGCGACCGCAACGCCGCCATGTCGGCCATCTGTCCGTACAGGTGGACGGGGACGATGGCGGCCGTCCGCGGCGTGATGGCGGCGCGTACGGCGTCCGGATCGATGTTGAAGGTGCGCGGGTCGATGTCGGCGAACACCACCGTCGCGCCCGCGTGCAGGATCTCCGTGGCGCTCGAGAAGAAGCTGAACGGAGTAGTGATGACCTCGTCGCCGGGGCCGATGCCGAGCGCACGGAGCGAAAGAAAGAGCGCGTCCGTCCCGCTGGCGACCGCGATCGCGTACCGGACGCCCACCGTGTCGGCGACCGCGGCCTCGAAATTCTCCACCACCGGTCCGAGCACGAAGCCGGACCCATCGATTACGCCGCGGATCGCTTCGTCGAGCGCGTCGCGCAACGGCTCGGTCTCGCGCCCCAGGTCCCGGAACGGAACCGCGTCGTTCGCTTTCTCTGTCATTCCGATCGAGACGACCCCGCTCGCTTCGTCTACTCCGCCTCCCGGAGGCTCGAGATCCCGTCCGATTTTCCGGGGCGGGCGGTGAGGGTTCCGGGCGCCCACACGATACACTGCCCGCCCGGCGCGCGACAGCGACCCCGTGCCGTCGCGACGGCGACACCGACGGCGTTTCGGCGGCAACACAGAGTCGGGCGAACGACCGCACGGAGGTGCGGCCGCTCGCCTGCTCCGTGTAGATTGGCGCCCCGTGCCTCCGCTCGACCACCGTCACCGATCACCCGAAGGAGGACCGCGCTGAGATCCAGACGGCGGCTTGACCGCCTCCTGTGGATGTCCGCGGCATCCGCGCTGCTCGTCGGCGCGATCGATACTCCGGGCAAGGCGCTCGGGGTCACGATCGCGCAGGCGCAGGAGAAGCAGGGCAAGTCACCCGCCGACCGCTTCTACGCATCCGCCTATCTGCCCCTCGGACACTGGGCGTACCCGCTGATCGACAGCTGGGTCACCAGCGGGCGGGTGACGAATCTGGAGCCGCTCATCCGGCCGTATCGACGCATCGATGTCGCCCGGGCCGTGCTCGAGGTGTCGTCGCTCCCCGCCGACGAGGTGGAGCGGTCGTGGCTCCCCGCCCTCGAGGAGGAGTTCGCGTTCGAGCTTCGGGCGCTGCGGGGCGAGGCGCGGTCGAACAACTACGGGTCCGTCTACTTCGACGCCGGCGCCGGGATCTACAGCCAGACCTTCCGCGACCTCCTGCGCGCCGAGCTTACCGGCGAGACGTCCGAGACGCGGGTGCTCGGCGAAGTTAACGTGGACATGCAGGGATCGGCCGGCATCGTGGCCGGCGCGTTTCGGGGCTCGTTGAATCAGTTCTACAAGTACGACGCCCAGTACTTCCCGCAATCCGTCGTTCCGCCGAAAAACCTGCCGCTGCTCGACACGGCGTACATGCGGGTCGAGGAAGGGTATGCCGAGCTCCAGACTCGCTACGCGCGCGTCTCCTTCGGGCGCATGTATCACAACTGGGGACTCCCCGGCCTGAATGGATTCCTGCGCTCCGACTACGCGTACAGCCAGGAGGGGCTCGGCTACCGGTTCGGCCCCAAGAAGGTGTTTCTGACCGGGGCGATCGCCAGCTTCAGCGACTTCCAGACCGACACCACCCACTACTGGTCGATCCACCGGCTCGAGATCTGGCCGATCGACAATCTGGTGCTGTCGGTCTCCGAGGCGGTGGTGCACGGCGGTCCGGCCCAGCCCCTGGTGTGGGCGCTCGTGAATCCGGTCTCCGTGTGGCACATCGCGACCGCCGACAACGACCCCCCGCACAACAAGCTCGGGGAGGTGTCCGCCTGGTGGCGACCGACACGGGGGCTGGTCCTGTACGGCTCGTTCCTCGCCGACGCCACCAACCTCGAGGGCTCCTGTTGCCAGGCGGGGGGGACGTTCGCGATCGACCTGCCCACGCTCGCCACCGGTCTCGGGATCCGCTCGCAGTTCACCGCCATCCAGAGCCTGACCTACCGGACGGGCCTGCCGTGGGAGCTGTACACGGTGGAGAGCATCGGGCTCGGATGGGACAAGATCGACCTCTACCTGGCCACCGTGGAGGCGACATGGCTCCGCGGCACGCGGTGGCTGACGCCGGGCAGCACGCTGACCCTGCGGCCGCGACTCGACCTTCAGTGGCGGGGCGAGCAGCGGATCACCGACCTGCGCCCGCCTATCGACCAGCTGCCGGACTTTCCCCGCATTCTGTCGGGCGTCACCGAGACCACCGTGCGGCCTGCCATCGCGGGTCACTGGCGTCAACGGGTGCGCCCGATATGGATCGACGTCGAGTTCGATCTCGGACTGAACTTCGTGCGCAACTATCAGAACCAGACGGACGATGATCGCACCGCTTTCGTCGGCAACCTGAAGGTCCTGATCGAGACACCGCACTGGGCGTTCGGACTCGATTAGGCGCGCTTGCATCGCGCAGGCAGCGTGATACCTTATCGCCCGAACTGCATTACCGGCCGCCTCGATGGGACGCGCTGGGCGCGGCGAGCCCGAACCAGAACACGCACCTATGGTCAAAAGGCATCGGCTTGCGGCTGGCGTGACGCTCGTGACGGCGGCCCTTGTCGTGAGCGGGTGGCTGGCGTGGCGGCGCGTGCCCGAGCCCGCCGTGGCCCGGGCCGAGGGTGGGGTCGGCGGCGCACCCCAGGAGGCCGATACCGCGGCGGGGGGGCAGCAGCCGACGGCGGCCGAAGTCGCGATCCTCGCCCACCAGAACGCGACGCGCGGGCCCGAGCAACCGATCCCCTTCAATCACGCCTTTCACGTCACCGAGCTCACCGTCAGCTGCAACTATTGCCACACCGGGACCGACCGCTCGCAGGTGGCGATCATGCCGGCGCTGTCGGTGTGTATCGGCTGTCACCGGGTGGTCGGCGGCGGCCTGGCGCCGATCCAGGAGCTGAGAGCGTACGCGGCGCGCGGCGAGACGGTGCCGTGGGAGCGGGTCTACAAGCTGCCCGAGTTCGTGCAGTTCTATCACGCCCCCCACATCCGTAACGGCATCGGCTGCGAAGAGTGCCACGGTCCGGTGGAGGAGATGGACCGCATCTACCAGTGGTCGTCGCTCCGCATGGGCTGGTGTCTGGAATGCCACCGCGGCGCGGTGCAGGATAGCGACGTGGCTACCGACTACCTGCTGGCGCAGGAGTTCGAACCCCCCACGCTGCCTGCGGGCCGTCAGTCGACCGGGATGTACCCGATCCGGATCAGCGAGGAGTACGCGGAGCACCGGGCACCGATCGACTGCCTCGCCTGTCACTACTGATGCCCGACGCGATGCGCACAGACGACTCCAGCCACGATACCTCGCGGCGCGACTTTCTCAAGGTCCTCGGGGTGGCGGGCGTGGGCGCGGCGGCGACCGGTTGCGGACCGCCCGACACGGCCGACCGGCTGCTCCCCTTCCTGGTCACCCCGGAGGAGATCACCCCGGGGGTCAACTCCACCTACGCCACCCTGCTGACCGAGGCCGGGCCCGAGACGATCGGGCTGCACGCGTGGGTGCGAGACGGCCGCCCGATCAAGCTCGAGGGCAACCCGGCCTTTCCGACCAATCGCGGCAAGCTGACGGCCCTCGCCCAATCCGCCCTCCAGGATCTGTACGACCCGGACCGCGTCCCGGGACCGCAGCAGGCGACGGCCGACGGCTTCGAGCCGGTGGGCTGGGACGAGGCGATCGCCGCGGCGGGAGCCGCGGTCGGCGGTGGCGGCGTCGTCCTGCTCACGGCTCCGGCCGGCGGAAGCCGGGCGCGCCTGTTCGCCGACTGGACCGCCACCCTCGGAGCGGAGCACATCAGCTGGGAGCCGCTCGGTTACGGAGTCGAGAAGCGCGCCAACGAGATCGTGTTCGGGTTGCGCGAGATTCCCTCGTACGAGATCGATCGGGCCGACTTCGTGGTCTCCTTCGGCGCCGACTTCCTCGACACGTGGCTGGCACCGCTCGAACTCGCCCGCCGTTTCGCGGCCGCCCGTGCGATCGACAGCGGCCGTCATGCCGAGTTCGTGTTCGTGAGCCCCCGTCTGTCTCTGACCGGGACGAGTGCCGACCACTGGCTCCCGGTGCGGCCCGGCGCCGAGGCGCCGGTGGCGCTCGCCGTCGCCCGCTCGGTGGCCGAGCGCCACGGCGGAGCCGTCCCGGCGCTGGCCGCGCTGCTCGCTCCCTACACGGCGGACGCGGTGGCCGATGGCGCCGGGGTGTCGGCCGAGCGGATCGAGCAGCTGGCGGCGAAGATCGCGGCCGCCCGTGCCCCGATCGCACTTCCGCCGGGCATCGCCGGCCAGGGCGCCGACGCCACCGACGCGCACGTCGCGGTCGGCATTCTGAATCTGGTCTCCGGGGCGGTGGGGACTACGGTCCGGTTCGGTGCCGGCCCGCTGATCCGCGAGTCGGCCTCGCTGGCGGAGATGTCCGATCTCATCGCGCGCATGCGGTCGGGGGCGGTGCGGACGCTCATCGTCGCCGGAACCAACCCCGTGTACGGCCTGCCGCCGGCGGCCGGGTTCGCGGAAGCGCTCGGCCAGGTCTCGACCGTCATCTCTCTCGGCTCGCACATGGACGAGACGACCGCCGCGGCCGGGTGGGTCCTGCCGTCGCACCACGAGCTGGAGGACTGGACCGACGCCGAGATCGCGGGCGGGGGACGCGGACTCGGCCAGCCGCTCGTGCAGCCGCTGTTCGACACCCGCGCGCGCGGCGACATCCTGATGCAGGTGGCAGCGGCAGCCCGGCCGGGTGCCGACTTCGGGGCGCCGGACTGGGCGAGCTACGTACGAAACGGGTGGCGCGAGCTGTATCCGGGCGCCGCTTCGGCCCTCGGGTTCGAGCGCTGGTGGGTGGAGCGGCTGAAGAGCGGCGGCCTGTTGCCAGACCTCCCGCCCGAAGGCGCATCCGTCGACGCGAGCCCCGGCCTGTTCGCGTACCAGTTCGGCTCCTCGGGCCAGACGGGAGCGGGCGGGAGCTTCACCCTGGTCATGTACCCGACCGTCCAGTTCTACGACGGCCGCGGCGCGAACCGCCCATGGATGCAGGAGCTTCCGGATCCGGTCTCGAAGCTGGTGTGGAACTCGTGGGTCGAGCTCCACCCGGACACCGCGCAGCCGCTCGGCCTCGCCCAGGGTGACGTGGTGGAGGTGCGCTCGGAGGCGGGTACGGTGCGGGCCCCGGTGTACCTGTACCGCGGCATTCGGCCGGATGCGGTGGCGATCCCGATCGGCCAGGGACATACGGCTTATGGTCGCTACGCGAGCGGCCGCGGCGTGAACCCGCTCCACCTCCTGGCCGGCCGCACCGACGGCCGCAGCGGCGAGCTCGCCTTCGCCGGCACGCCGGTCGAGATCACGGCAACCGGCGAGCGCGGAATGCTGGCCAGCGTGCAGGGGAGCGACAGCGACCACGACCGCGAGATCGCCGACATCATCGGAATCGCCGCCGCGCGAGCCGAGATCCGGGAGCACCATGTCGACGTCACCCAGTTGGTCGAAGCCGCCTACGACTCGGATCCGAACAGCCCGTACCGGTGGGGAATGACGATCGATCTCAACCTGTGCACCGGATGCGGGGCGTGCACGACCGCGTGCGCGGCCGAGAACAACATCCCGTGGGTCGGGGAGGCGCTGGTGGCGCAGGGACGCGAGATGTCGTGGATCTCGGTGGCCCGTTACTACGAGGAAACGGCGGATCACGGGTTCCAGACGGTCCATGCCCCCATGCTGTGCCAGCACTGCGGGGACGCTCCGTGCGAGCCGGTGTGCCCGGTGTACGCGGCCTACCACACGCCGGAAGGCCTGAACGCCCAGGTCTACAACCGATGCGTCGGCACCCGGTACTGTGCCAACAACTGTCCGTACAAGGTGCGCCGCTTCAACTACTTCAGCTACGAGTGGCCGTACCCGCTCAATCTGCAGCTGAACCCGGACGTGACGGTCCGCTCCAAGGGCGTGATGGACAAGTGCACCTTCTGCGTCCAGCGCATCAACCGGGCGAAGATGGCGGCCAAGGACGAGGGCCGGCCGGTGGGGGACGGCGAGGTGGTGACGGCGTGCATGCAGACGTGCCCGACGGACGCAATCGCGTTCGGCAACCTGAAGGACCCGGGCAGCCGGGTGTCACAAATCGCGCGCGGAGCGCGCGGCTACCGCGCCCTCGATGAGCTCAGCACGCGGCCGGCGATCACCTACCTGAAGAGCGTGACCCACGCCGAGCTGGTCGGCGGCGCCAACGGAGGCCACGGGTAATGGCGACGGCCGAGATCGAAGCCCGCGCGGTCGGCACGGACAGCCCGCATCTCACGCTGCTGGATGCGAACGAAGACATCTCGCGTCCGATATCGGCGCCGGCGTGGCGCTTCTGGCTGCTGCTGACGATCGTCATCGCGCTCATCCTGTGGGCCGGCGTGGCATGGACGTACCAGATCAAGACCGGGATCGGGGTGACGGGACTCAACAACCCGGTGTTCTGGGGCGTCTACATCGCGACCTTCGTGTTCTGGGTCGGGATCGCCCACTCCGGCACTCTCATCTCCGCCATTCTCTATCTGTTCCGGTCCGGCTGGCGCACGACCATCAACCGCGCCTCCGAGGCGATGACGATCTTCGCCGTCATGACGGCCGGCCTCTTTCCGCTCATCCACCTCGGGCGGGTGTGGTATTTTTATTGGCTGGTGCCGTACCCGAGTCAGCGGCAGATCTGGCCGAACTTCAAGTCGCCGCTGGTGTGGGACCTGTTCGCCATCGGTACCTACTTCACCATCAGCGCCATCTTCTGGTACACCGGTCTCATCCCGGACCTGGCGGCGCTGCGCGACAAGATGCGGGGCTGGAAGAGCAAGCTGTACGGGGCCCTGGCGCTTGGGTGGACGGGCTCGATCGAACAGTGGCGTCACTACCGTCGCGCGTACCTGTACATGGCCGGCATCGCGACGCCCCTGGTGCTCTCCGTGCACAGCGTCGTGTCGTGGGACTTCGCGATGGGAATCGTCCCCGGCTGGCACTCCACCATCTTCGCGCCCTACTTCGTGGCCGGAGCGATCTTCTCCGGCATCGCGCTGGTGATCACGCTGATGATCGCGCTGCGCTGGGCGTTCGGCCTCCAGAACTACATCCGGGAGTACCACTTCGAGAACATGGCGAAGCTGCTCCTCCTCACTTCGCTCATCGTCGCCTACTCGTACGTGGTCGAGTACTTCATCGCCTGGTACTCGGCCGACCCGATCGAGACTGCCAGCTTCCGGTGGCGGGCGGTAGGACACTACAGCCTGCCATTCTGGATCATGCTCGTATGCAACACCGTGGTGCCGGTGTCACTGTGGTTCAAGAAGGTCCGCACCAGCCTGCCGGCCCTGTTCGCGGTCACCGTGTTCGTGAACGTCGGCATGTGGTACGAGCGCTTCGTGATCATCATCACCTCCCTGGCGCACGAGTTCGTTCCGGCCGGCTGGGGGCTGTACAAGCCGAGCTGGGTGGAGCTGAGCATCCTGACCGGCAGCTTCGCCTGGTTCTTCTTCTGGTTCCTGATCTTCGCCAAGACGTTGCCCACCATCAGCATCGCCGAGGTGAAGGAGCATCTGGCACACGAGGAGCATGAGTAACGGTCCCGGCATCCTCGCCCAGTACGACAGCCTCGGTCGCACCTCCGAGGCGATACGACAGCTGCGGGCGGCCGGCTTCGCCGATCTCGAGGTGTATTCGCCGATCCCGGCCCCCGAGCTCGAGGAGTCGATGGACATCCGCTCGAGTCCCGTGCGGCGGTGGGCGCTGCTGGGCGGCGCGACCGGATTCCTGACCGGACTCCTGCTCACCAGCCTCACCTCGCTGGCGTATCCGCTCATCACGCAGGGGAAGCCGATCGTCTCCATCCCGCCCTTCATAGTGATCATGTTCGAGCTCACCATCCTGTTCACCGGCATCTTCGCCCTGTTCGGCATGCTGGTGCACGCGCGCCTGCCGACCCGGCGGCTCGCCCCGGAGTACCGGACCACCTTCTCGGTCGACCGATATGGGATCTTCGTTCCGGCCGAGCCGCATCGCCGCCCGGAGGTCGAGGCGGCGGTGCGGAGCACGGGGCCCGCCGCGATGGAGGTGACGGCGTGAACCGGCCACGCGCCGGCGCCGGGCGCCGCGGCGTTGCGGTCGCCCTCGGCTGGCTCGCGCCTGCCGTTCTCCTGACCGGGTGTGAGGACCAGGTGAAGTACGTGGCGTGGTTCGCCACCATGACCGACCAGCCTTCGGTCGAGACGTACCAGGACGAGCCTCTGCAGCCGGTGGCCGGCACCATACCGACGGATGGATGGGTCGAATACTCGTTGCTCGACGCGGACACGGCCCTGTTCAATCCGCTGACCGCGACCTCCGAGACCATCGCGCGGGGCGACAGCCTGTACCGGGACTTCTGCCTCCCCTGTCACGGGGCGAGCGCGTTGGGCGACGGACCGGTCGTCGGACCCGGACGCCTCCCGCCGACACCGATCATGAACCTCACCTCCGACCGGGCGCGCGATCTGACGGACGGATACGTGTGGGGCATCATCGGCGAGGGGCGGGGCTTGATGCCGTCGTACCGGCGAATCGAGCCCATGGATCGCTGGTACGTCGTGACCTACCTGCGTGAGCTCCAGCAGGCCGCCGCCGCGGCCGCACGGTGAGCGGAGGAAAGCGAGAGACGTGAGAGCGGAGCGCAAGCCGGTGAGTCCCGAGATGGCCGTCACGACCATATCGGGGGGCCTGACCCGTTACGCGATCGGATGGTGGCTGGCGGCGATCGCAGTCGGCCTGGTCGGCTTTTTCCTCACCGTGGACCAGGCTCCGCTGCGCGCCTGGCAGTCGGTGTGGTCGAACTTCCTGTTCTGGACCGCGATCGCCATCGCGGGCGTCATGTTCGGAGCCGTGCTGCACACGGCCAAGGGGCACTGGGGCAAGGTGTTCCGGCGGGTGGCGGAGGGCACGGCGGCCTTTCTGCCGCTATCGCTGCTCCTTTTCTTTCTGCTCTACTTCGGGGCCGGCTATATCTTCCCATGGTTGCACCCGGTCGACGCGCACGTGAACCATACCTGGCTCACCCTCGATGGCGTGTTCCTGCGCGATGGCGCCCTGCTCCTGGTGCTGTACGTCGCCAGCTTCGCCTTCATCCGCCTCTCGCTGCGCCCCGACGCGCCGCTCCTCGTGGACCATCACCGGGGGTGGCGCCGAGCCCTGCTCCGGCGCTTGAGTCGCAACTGGCGCGGCGACGACGAGGAAGTCGCGCGCTCCACCCGCGCCCTGGCCCGGCTGGGCCCGGCGCTCATCCTCGGCTGGGCGGTCGTGTTCACCGTCCTCGCCATCGACCTCGGGATGTCGTTGATTCCGGGGTTCGTCAGCGTCGTGTGGGGCCCGTACTACTTCGTCGGCGGTTGGCTGTCGATGCTCGCCCTCGTCGCCCTGCTGGCGAACCGCTACCGCCAGCGTTACGGGCTGAGCGAGGTGTGGGGCAGGTGGGAGTTCCACGACCTCGGCAAACTGATGTTCGCCTTCGTCATCTTCTGGACCTATCTCTGGTTCTCTCAGTTCCTCGTCATCTGGTACGGCAACATTCACCGCGAGACGATCTTTCTCGAGCAGCGCACTGCGCCCGGATACGCGTTCTGGTTCTGGCTTCAGATGGTGCTGATCTTCGCCGTTCCGTTCGGACTCCTCCTCTTCCGGCGTCCGAAGATGCGATCGGCCTATCTCGCCTTTGTCGCCCTTTTCCTGCTCGCCGGCTTCTGGCTGGAGCGCTACAACATGGTCGTCCCATCCGTATGGGGCGGCGAGGGACCGCCGTTCGGCTGGCAGGAGCTATTCATCTCGGTCGGATTCGTGGGGCTGTTCGGCCTCTCCTACTCCCTTTTCTCTTCGACCTTCCCCAAAGTCCCGATTCGCGATACGCTGCCGGGGACGGCGAGCCGCGGCCCGTGAGCGACGCGGGCCGGCCGGCAACGCACCGCTGGCCGCGCTCCGGGGGCCCCCGTATGTTGGTGCGACGTTGGCTTCCCGCAGCTGCAACCCCCCGCTCCCTGAAGGCGTGAGATGACGAAGAGGCGGCATGACATACGCGTGGGGCTGGCGACGTGGCTGGCAGCCGGCGCTCTTGTCTCGTCGGCCTTCGCCCAGGAGACTGACCGCCTCACGATCACCGACTACCCGGAGCGGGAGCGCCTCGTCATCGCGCTCGGACCGATCGACCTCCCGTCCAACACGTCGCACCACGACCTCCAGCAAATGCCCGTGCAGGTGGGCATCGTCCCGTTCGATCTCATGATCCACACGTACTGGATCGAGGCGATCGACGGCCAGGGGCGACCCGTTCCGCAGACGGTCGTGCACCACGCGAACATCCACGAGCCCGATCGGCGCGAGCTGTTCCTGCCGATCATGCACCGGCTCATCGCGGCCAGCCACGAGACCAAGCCGGTCAAGTTCCCGGGCTGGCTGTTCGGAATTCCGATGCGAGGGGGAGAGCGCTTCCTCGCCCTGACCATGCTGCACAACCCGACCGACGTGTCGTACGAGGACGTCTCCGTTCGGTTCGTGATCGAGTACGATCGCCGCCGACCGGAAGACCTCCTCCCGCTGTACACCGTCTACACCTGGCACATGGACGCCGGTTTCCCGCTCGGCAGTAAGGCGTTCGACCTCCCGCCGGGCACGTTCGTGAAGTCGTGGGAGGGCAGCCCGGCGGTGCGGGTCGGGATCGCCGGCATGGGAGGGCACGTGCACCGCTACGCGACCCGGCTCAGGCTGGAGGACGTTACCACCGGTGAGGTGATCTACGACGTCAAGCCGGTGGCGGGCGACGATGGACACATCGACGATGTGCCGCAGCTGCCCTACGCCGGGCGCGGCATCGGTTGGCCGCTGTACCCGGATCACGTGTACCGGGTGAGCGTCACCTACTTCAACCCCACGGGCGACACGATACCGGACGGGGGGATGGGGTCGGTGGCGGGCGGCGTGATTATCGATCCGAACGAGGTGTGGCCGGCGGCCGACCCCACCAATCCGTTGTTCGCCGCCGACTACGACAGCGTGCTGGCGAGCACATCGATGGGCGGGCACAGCGGCGGCGGCGCGGAGGAAGCCGGTCACGACCATGGCGCGAGCGCACCGCCACCGGCCACCGACGCGAACGCGAGCGCCGCGGCCGGGGTCGTCGCGAAAGCAGCGACCAGCAGCCCCGCCACCAAACCTGCGCACGAGCACATGGGCGGGGGCGTTGGCCACGAGCACATGAACGCTGGGCACGAGCCCATGCAGGGCGCGCACCAGCACATGGGCGCTGGGCACGAGCACGCGGCAGGCGACCCCGGGCAGGTGGAGGGCGCGGAGGCGACCGAAGACCCCCAACCGCACCAGCACGGCGCTCCGGCAGCGGACCCCGCCAGCGCAACCGATCCGGGTCACTGACCGCGTCCGCGACCCTCAGGTCGCGAACGCCTCCGCCACGATCCGCTGTTGCTCGCCGACGTGCGCGTCGGCGTACCCTTCGGCGGGGCTCGCCTGCTCCGGCCGACCCACATAAGAGACCGGGCGCTCGCCCGCCACCTCCTGGAGCCACGGCGCGAGGCGAGGCCATGCTCCCATGTTCTGCGGCTCTTCCTGCACCCACACCACCTCGGCCAGGGCGGGAAAGGCCTCCAGCGCGCTCCGTAGCTCCTCCCCGGGGAACGGATACAGGAGCTCGACGCGGAGCACGGCGACGGAAGGGGTGGCCGCGCGCTCATCCGCGCCGACCAGGTCGTAGTACACCTTCCCGCTGCACAGCACCGCCCGCCGGACGTCGTCCCGGCGCTCGAGCGCCTCGGCGTCGTTCAGCACCGGCTCGAAGCTCCCGGCCGCGAGCGCCTCGAGGGGCGAGGCGGCGGCCGGACTTCGAAGCAGACTCTTGGGCGTCATGACGATGAGGGGGCGCCGGGCGCTGCGCAGGGCCTGCAACCGCAGGAGGTGAAAGTACTGACCCGAGGTGGTCGGGTTGGCGACCCGCATGTTTCCCTGCGCGGCGAGGGTGAGAAAGCGCTCCAGGCGCGCGCTCGAGTGCTCGGGCCCCTGCCCTTCGTAGCCGTGCGGGAGCAGTAGCACCAGCCGCGACTCCTGTCCCCACTTGGTGCGGCCCGCCGCGATGAACTGATCGATGATCGCCTGACCGACGTTGGCGAAGTCGCCGAACTGCGCCTCCCACAGGACCAGTGACTCGGTCGCGATGGTGCTGTAGCCGTACTCGAAGCCGAGCACCGCCACCTCGGAGAGGGGACTGTTCCACACCTCGAACGGCGCCTGGTCCGTCGCGATGTGCTGCACCGGAACCCAGGTGCGCCCGTCCTCGACGTGGTGCAGCACGAGGTGCCGCTGGCTGAAGGTGCCCCGCTCGCAGTCCTCGCCCGAGAGGCGCACCGGCACGCCCTGGGTGACCACGCTGGCGAAGGCGAGCGCCTCGGCGTGCGCCCAGTCGATCCGGCCGTCCAGCGCCTGGTGCCGCTTCTCGAACTGGCGGTCGAGCTTCTGAAACAGGTCGAAGTCGTCCGGCCACCGGTGAAGCGCATCGTTGAGGGCGCGGAGTCGATCCGCGGAGACCGCGGTCGGGATGGCGGATTCGTCCGCCTCATCCGTCAGGCCGCCGCGCGGTCGCTCCGGCACCACGAGTCGTACCGGGCTGACCGACGATTCGGACTCGACTGCCACCTCCCCCTCGACTCTGGCGATCACATCCTCCGCCGCGGCGCGGGCGGGCTCCAGGTCGACGACCGTCGGAGCGGTGTCGTCCGTGGTCCCCTCGGTCAGGCGGGTGCGCGCGCGGAGCAGGCGGTTGGCGACGCGGTCGCTCATCGCGTCGACCTCCTCCCGCGTCACCACCCGCTCTTCGATCAAGCGCTCGGCCCACTTCTGCCGCACGCTCGGGTGCTCCGCGATCTTCGCGTACATGGCCGGCTGGGTATAGCCCGGCTCGTCCCCCTCGTTGTGGCCGTAGCGGCGATACCCGACCAGGTCGATGAGGATGTCTTCACCGAACTCGCTCCGGTAGTTGACGGCCAGCCGGGTGGCGGCGATCGCCGCTTCCGGGTCGTCTGCGTTCATGTGCAGCACCGGAATGCGGAAGCCGAGCGCCAAATCACTGGCGTAGCGGGTCGATCGCGCTTCGGAGGGCAGAGTGGTGAAGCCGAGCTGGTTGTTGGCGATCAGGTGCAGCGTGCCGCCCACCTCGTAGCCCTCCAGCCGGCACAGGTTCAGCGTTTCCGCCACCACCCCTTCGCCGATGAAGGCCGCGTCTCCGTGGATGAGGATCGGCAGCACCACCTCGCGATAACGTTCCTCCGGTGGCAACCCCTCCAGCTTGCCGGTCGAACCGTCGGCCTGGGCCTGACGCTTGAACCGCTCGAGCGCCCGAACGATCAGCTCGCGGGTGGCGCGCGCCGCGCCTTCGATCACCGGGTCGATGTGCTCCAGGTGGCTCGGGTTCGGGGCCAGATACACATCGACGATGCCGCTCGGCGTCCGGGTCTTGCCCCAGGCGCCGAGATGGTATTTGACGTCGCCCGAGAACGTCTTCGGCATCGTGCCCTGGAGCCCGCGCGCCCGCTCGCCTTCGAACTCGGCCAGCACCTCCTCGTACGGGCGGTGGATGATGTGGGCTACGACGTTCAGCCTGCCCCGGTGCGCCATGCCGATGATCACTTCCAGCGTGCCGCCGGCCGCCGCGCGCTCGATCGCCTTG
>CAZJXR010000089.1:0-14766 GCA_964550085.1 uncultured Gemmatimonadota bacterium | reverse complement strand
CATATGGCGATGATGGATCTGGATCCGCTGAGCGCCGAGCAGATGGACCGGATCCGGTCCTACTTGGGGAACGCCGCCGCACCCTGATCGGCAGGTCGGGAGAGCGCTCGGGTCACATTCGCCGGCGTTCGCCGAATATCACCTCCAGCTCGAGACGATCGCCGTCGCGCTCCACGACGGCGATCGCCGTCTCGCCCGGACGGGCGCTCTGCAGGATGTACATGAAGTCGTTGATGTCACGGATCTCCCGGCCCGCCAGCCCCACCAACAGGTCGCCGCGCCGCAGGCCGCCTTTCTCGGCCGGGCTGTCCGGTTGAACCCCGGAGAGCAGCACGCCGGGTCGTCCGTCCTCCGGGCCGGCATAGTCCGGCACCGTGCCCAGTGAAGCGCCAAACGCGCGGACGTCGCCGGCGGGCGCGGGGGCGACGGCCGACTGATAGGTGAGCCCGGCAGGCCGTCGGCTCACCTCCACCGCGACCTCGGCCGCCAGCTGCGCGACCCGGACGCCGGCGGCGGAGTTGATCTTGTCCGCATCGTCGGAGGGCCGGTGATAGTCGTCGTGCGAGCCGGTAAACAGGTGGACGACGGGCACGCCGGCGGCGTAGAAGGGCGAGTGGTCCGAGGGTCCGTACCCGCTGCCCGAGATGCTGCACTCGAGCAGGACAAACTGGCACCGAGGCTCGACGATCGCCACCCACTCGAGCGCGGACTCGCCGCCCAGCACCGAGAGCCGATTCTCTCGCAGGCGACCGACCATGTCCATGTTGATCATGCCGATCACGTCGTCCATGCGCACGCCGTCCGGTGGATACCGGGTGAAGTGGGTGGAGCCGAGCGTACCGAGCTCTTCGGCGGAGAAGGCGACGAAGTACACGTCGCGCCGGAGCTCCGCGCGCCGCGCGCCCAGGATGCGGGCCGTTTCGAGCAGCGCCGCCGTCCCGGAGGCGTTGTCGTCGGCCCCGTTGTGCGGCTCCTGGACCCCCGCCGCCAGCGAGCCCGATCCACCCATCCCGAGGTGATCGTAGTGGGCCCCGATCACCACCGCCCCCGGCAGAGTCTCTGGCGCGCCGGCCGGCAGCACTCCGACGATGTTGAACGCGGGCTCGCGAGCCGCGATCAGGTTCACGGCCAGGGTGGCACGGTGCGGGCGGCCGTCGAGCAGGCGACGGCCCATGTCCCGGGAGGCGATCACGACGGGGATCCCGGCATCCCCCTGGACCTCGATCCGGATGGAGGGCAGAGGAGCCTCGGCCGGCATCTCGCCCTCCGGAATGTCCGGAAGGTCGACCACGATGGCCCCGATCGCCCCGTGCTCGCGGGCGTTGAACGCCTTGTAGCGCAAGTCGCTGAACCGGCGCTGCGCCGTCGGATCGTCGAATATCCCGCCGGCGGGAGTGAACCGCCGCACCACCACGATCCTGCCTTCAACGTCGACCCCGGCGTAGTCGTCGATGCCGTGCCCCTCGACCGTGATCCCATAGCCCACCCGCACCAATTCCCCACTCGCCTCGGCAGCGGCCGAGAAGCTCGCCACCGCGTAGCTGTCGGGCGAGAGCACGGTGCCGTCGACCTCGACGCGCGTCCCGGGACCCACCTCCACACCGACGGGAACCTCGAATGGCTGTCGGTACGAGCCGCCCACGCCGGTCGGGGCGAGCCCGATCTCGGCGAAGCGTTCCTCCAGCCAAACGGCGGCCTGCTCGAGGCCGGCGGTGCCGATTCCCCGTCCCTGGCGCGCGTCGGCGGCCAGCCACTCGACCGCATCGGCATACCGACGAATCGCTTCATCGGTCGGCTGCGCGGCGGACGAAGGCGGCGGCGGCGCGTCCGGGACCTGCGAACTCAGAGGTCTCGCCCCCACCAGCAACAGCGTCGCCGCCAGGTAAGCGACGGCGGTTCTTCGACACGACAAGCAATGCATGGTCCCTCCGCAGACAAACAAACAAGGAACGGACGGCGCGGCGCCAACGAGTGCTTCGGTCTCCCTCGGAGACCGAACGGAACTTCCAGCGTCGCCGGGCTCCGGACAAGTCGGAGAATTCCCCACACGACGTGGCAGGTGAATCCCGACAGACGCGCCGGACAGGCCGCGCTACCGTCATACCGGTAAAGATCCATCGCCCGGGGGGTCGGCACGTGGATCGGCTCCATCGGAGCGGGAAGCGGATTCCAGCAAGCAACGGGGATGAGGACGATGAGTCGCCCTGATCGTTATCTGGAAAGCACCTTGGTGTGCCGCGCACCGGGCCGGAACGACTCGCATCGGTACATCTGCGCGACCAAGCTGGGCGAGGCGCCGGTAATGCTCCGTTTCATGGGCGTCGTGCGGCGCTGGGACGATCGCCAGGGTGTGGTCGAATCGCCGCGCGACGTTCGGCGGTGCCCGAAGTGCGGCTGGTTCAACCTCTACGAGCCGCTCAACGGAGCCCGGGCGTCATGACTCTCAACGGCGCGTTCGGCTTGACTTTCCCGGCCGCGCGGTCCCATTCTGCGCGCTCGCACGGATCGACAACGGTTGGAAAGGGTATGTCGTGCGTGCGGGAGAACAGCAAACTGAAATGGCCCGGGACGGCCGCCCTTCCCTGCGTGGATTGGCCGTCTTTTTTATGGTACCCGACGGGTTGCGGCCCGGGACCGGTCAGCCGTCGCGGTGTGATCGCGGACCGTGCAGGGGTTTACCGACTCATTCGATGACACAGAGCCAGGAGCTGCTTTAGGCAGTTGGAGGTCACCATGATGGGATCTGCGTCGAAACGACTCCTGAACCGCGGGGTGCTTCTGCTCTCCCTCGGGCTATTCGCCACCGCGTGCTCCGAGGACGTGGTGTTCGTCGAGCGCCCGATTTTCACCGACCCGCCCACGGGCGCCAACGGGTTCCTCGGTTACCAGAGCAGCGCGCCCGCGGACGAAGGGATGACCGTGTGCGGCAACTGCCATGTCGGCACGCAGCGTAAATGGGCCGGCACGCACCACTCCGGAGCCTGGGAAACGTTGGAGGCAACCGGTCACGCGCAGGATTTCTGCCGCGAATGTCACTCGACGGGCCCCAACGGGAATCCGCCGGACAACGACGCCACCGAGGGTGGCTGGGTGTCGACCGGGGACACCCGCTACTACGACGTCCAGTGCGAGGCGTGCCACGGCCCCGGCGAGGCGCACGTGGAAAACCCCGACCGCACCCAGCCCCTCGCTTCGGCGGCGATCGACACCACGTTCGGCTGCGGCGACTGTCACCAGGGAAACCACCACGGCTTCGTCAACGAATGGCTGGAATCGCCGCACGCCCGCATCGTGACCTTCGCCGCCGACAACCCGGAGTGTGCCCCCTGCCACCGGGGCCAAACGACGCTGCTGACGTGGGGTGAGGACGCGAACTACGTGGAGAAAGACGACGCCGCGCCGCTCGCGGTGGTGTGCGTCGTGTGCCACAACCCGCACGGTTCGGAAAACGAACACCAGCTCCGATTCCCGGTCGAGACGACGGCGATCGAGGAGCACCTGTGCGCCCGCTGCCACGACCGGCGGACCGAGCCGGATCCCAACTCATCGCACGGCCTCGAGCCGCACGCGCCGGAGTCGGCGCTCCTGGTCGGCAACGCGGGCTGGTTCCCACCCGGCGCGATCATCGAGGAGGGGTTGATCCGCGCCTCGCACGGCACGGAGCGGAATGCAACCCTGTGCGCGGCCTGCCACGTGTTCGCCTATACGGTGAACGACAGCGAGACCGGCGACTTCGTGTTCGAGGCGACCGGACACCTCTTTCGGCCGATCCCGTGCGTGGACGCGCAGGGAGTCCCGGAGCCGTTCGAGGTACAGTGCGGTCTGACGCCGGCCGAGCGGTCCTACCTGGCGTGCACGGAGTCGGGCTGCCACGGCTCCGTGGACGCGGCCTTCTCGGCACTCACGGTGGCAAGCGGCCGCGTGCAGTCGGCATCGGACGACCTCCTGGCACTGCTGGAGCAGGTGGACCCGGGGCTCGACGCCCCCGGCGGCGAGATCGACGCCAACGACCCGATTTTCACGGTGGCCGAGGGAGCCTTCTTCAACTACAACCTGTCGATCCACGGGAACTCCGAGTTCGGCACCAACTCTGTGATCGGTTCCACGGTCCACAACCCGTTCCTGATGGAGTCGCTGCTCCTGGCGAGCATCCAGGCGGTGGAAGACGAATACGGAGTCTCCTTGCCGCGCCTGGCCGGCAGGGACTGGAACGCGGAGCTGCAGGCGATTTTGACCCGGGCGGGCAGATAGGGTGCGGCGGAAGCTCCCCGGCACGCGGAGCGACCCCCCCGGTCGCCGCGATCGACCCGGTCGGCCGGTGAGCTGAAGGCGGGACGGGAGACCCGGGGGCCGCACGAGCCCCCGGGTCTTTTTCGTGCAGCCGACGTCCGAGTCGCGGCTCGGAAGTCGGGACAGGAGCGTTGACGGGCCCGTCGATCGTCGACGGCGACTCGTTGTCTACGGTTCACACGCCGGCGGTGGCCGACCCACGCGGACCGGATGGCTCGCGGCCCTCGCAGGAGACGCGGACGGCTCGCGGCCCCGCCAGGAGACCCTGGATGGCTCGCACACGGCGACTCGGCGCCACGAACCCGGCGGAACGCGGGCCGAAGGGGCGCCCGACGGGCAGCCGGTCAGTCCCCCGCCGCCTGGTGACACATGGCGCAGGCGTCGTTCGGCCGGCCCTCGTGGTCCGCGGGCGCCTGCGGGATTCCCTCCATGCCACTGGTATGGCACATGCTGCATTCGCTCCGCCCCTCCAGCTCGTGCGGGATCGACGGCGGCGTGAGAGTCTGCATCGCGGCGTCCGGGCCGTGGCACGAGAGGCACGTCGCGTTGCCCCTTCCCGCGTGGTTCTCGGGCACGGCGGGCATCCCGTCCATGGCTCCGGAGTGGCACATGAGACAGTCGTCGCGTCCCTCCAGATCGTGCGGGACGACGGGCGGTGGCGCGGCGACGTCCTGTCCGAACGCCGAACCGACGCCCGGGCCGAGGAGCACGATCGTGCTCAGAATCAGTGTGTGTCGCGCAATACGCATGCTCCAAAGCTCCCAAGCAGTGAATCCGTCGGCTGCACCCTGGGAATCGAGACCCGCCGGGTCCCGACCTCCCGGTTGCGTACCCGCCATGTCCCGCACCGTGGCGTCGCGGACGAGAGGAAGGCGGGGCGGACAACCAATCTACGTCGAGCGGCTCCCGTCGTCAGCCGCCGACCGGTTCGCGGGTGGCTCCGGAGGCGTGCATGAGCGCTGAGCCGAGCGCGCGGCTGCACTCCCCCGGTGAGGGCGTGGACTTCACCGGCCTGCTCCTCGCCGGGATCGTCCTCTTGCTCCTCACCCTGGGCGGGCTGGTGATTGCCGTGTACGTCGGTCCGGGGAATCCGGCGAAGCCGCTGGTGACGGCAACGACCGTGGCGGTCGCGTCCGAGGTCGACTTTCCCGTCGGTGCGAGCCGGATCGTGAACCGCGCCGATCGCATCATCCTCGTCGTGCGACGCGGCGAGCGCGAGTACTACGCTCTGCAGGGGACGGCCCCGACGGATGGATGCATCCTGCGCTGGGACGACGAAGCAGGTCGCGTGACCTCACCCTGCAACCACCTGCTGTACGATGTGCGCGGAAACGCCGTCGCCGGTCTGAGCACCGAGCCGCTGCGGCGGTACGCAGTCGTGATCCGGGACGGGTTCGTGTATGTCACCGACTGAGGGCGAACGGCGACGGGGACGGATACGGCGCGGACTCGATCACTTCTGGTCCGACCTGAAGGCGAGCGCGGATCCGAGCCTGCTCTCGGTACCCCGCTTTCTCGGCCTGCTCTACGGTCGTATCGATCGAGCGCTGCCGATCGATCAGGCGTTCCGGAAGATGTTGCGTTACCGGCTCCCGGCGCACGTCGGGTGGCGACATGCCCTCGGAGGCGTCACCTACCTGCTGTTCATCGTTCTCGTCGTCACCGGCGTGCTGCTGACCCTGTACTATCGGCCCACGGCCGACGAGGCCTACGCCAGCGTGCAGGTGATCGCATCGCAGAGGCCGATGGGTTGGTTGATCCGCAACGTGCACGTGTCGGCCGCGAACCTGATCGTGCTCGCCCTGCTCGCGCACATGGCGCGCGTCTTCTTTGCCGGCGCGTACAAGCCCCCCCGCGGAACGAGCTGGTTCGTCGGGCTGCTCCTGCTGGTGGTCGTGCTCGCGTTCGGAGCCAGCGGCACCCTGCTCCCCTGGGACCAGTGGGCCTATTGGACCGTTACGGGGTCGCTTCAGGCACTGCGAGCCATCCCCTTGATCGGCGGCCCCGGGGCTCGGGTGCTCGTTGGCGGAGACGTCGTGACGGGTGGGACGCTGGGCCGCTTCTTCACCCTGCACGCGATCCTGCTGCCCTGGATGGCGTTCACCCTCGTCCTTCTCCATTTCGCGGTGGTGAGGAGACTCGGGATCTCCGGTCCCAAAGGCGAAGCGACCTCCGATCGTGGGGTTCCGTTTTACCCGAACCACCTGCTCCGCACTTTCATCGTATCGGTGCTGGTGATCGCCGTTACCGTGTCGCTGGCGGTGCTGTTCCCCCGTCTGGTCAGCGACCCCGCCGACCCGTTGCGCCCGCCGGCCGAGATCGAATCGACCTGGATCATGGTCGACGTGTCCCTCGGGCTCATGCGGTACCTCGGCGGAGCCGGCATCACCCTGTTTCTCGTGCTCGCACTGGGCGTGGCGCTGCTGCCTCTGTTCGATCGGGGGCCGGAGACTGCGCTCCGACGGCGACCCGTGGCCGCGGTCGTCGGCCTCGTCTTCTTCCTCGGGTTCCTCCTCGCCTGGCTGGTCGGTCAGCAGTTTCCTTATCAGCCGACGACGGCGACGATGCGAGGTGGCGATGTCGACGCGGTAGCCTCGCCCGTCGACGCAGGACCGGCCGCTTCTGAACCGGAAGTGGAGGAGCTGCAGCCGGTGGTCGATCCGAGCGGTACGGGAGGCGATTGATGCCGTCGCGTCTGTGGCCGGCCGCCATCGCAGTCGGTCTCTTCGGACTGCCGTGCAGACCGGCCCCCGTGGCGGGGCAGCCGTCCGCACAAGCGCCGGCGACACCGTACGGTTGCGTCGTCTGCCACGCGGACATGCGCCGCGCCTTCGTCGAGGGAGTGCATGCCGACCGGGGGATCACATGCGATGTGTGCCATGGCGGCGATCCGACAGCTCTCGAGGTTACTTCCGCCCACTCGGGGGACTTTCTGGGCGCGCCGGACAAGCTGCGGACGATCGAGCTGTGTGGGTCGTGCCACTCGGATCGCGCGTTCATGCGACAGTTCGGTCTCCCCAGCGACCAGGTAGAGGCGTTCCGCACCAGCCGGCACGGACAGCTCCTGCTCGAGGAGCACAACACCGACGCCCCGACATGCTCGGACTGCCACAACGCGCATACGATCCTGCCGGCGGACGACGCGCGATCCTCCGTCTACTCGACAAACATCCCGAGCATGTGCGGCCGCTGCCACGCGGACGAGACGTTGATGGAGCGGTACGGCGTGTCAAACGAAGTCGTCGAACAGTACGAGGAGAGCGCACACGGCGTCGGACTGATCGAGGAGCAGAACTTCGCCGCCCCGAGCTGTATCGGGTGCCACGGCTCGCACTCGGCGTTGCCACCCACGGTCACCCAGATCTCCAACGTGTGTGGCCGCTGCCATGCGCTGGTTCGGCAGGCGTTCGAGCGGGGACCGCACGCGTCCGCTTCGTCGCGAGGCGAGCTCACCGGGTGCACGGAGTGCCACACCAACCACGCCACGCAGCGGACGTCGCCGACCGCAATCCGGGGAACCTGCGTGGTTTGCCACGACGCCGGCACCACGGCCGTGAACCTGGGGACCGACCTGCAGGAGCGCATCGTGCACGCCGCCGCCGACATCGAGGCCGCGGACATCGCCATTCAACAGCTCCTCCTGACCGGACAGCCGGTCACCGATCTGCGCTTTCGGTATCAGACGGCGCGCACAGACTATCTCCGGCTCGCCCTGGTCCAACACAGCCTGGACGCCGACGAGCTCGGGGACCTGACCCTCCGCATTCGATCGATCTCGCGAGACATTCGAGGTGCGGCCGAAGCGAGCGCAGAGCGCGAGTGGGAGCACAAGCTCATACTCGTGCCCGTCTGGTTCCTCGCCTTTGCCGGGATCCTCCTGGCCGGCCTGAAGCTGCGTCGCCTCCGTAAATCGGAACCGAACGCGTAGACCGATGGCCCGCTTTGCCCGCCTGACCGACCGCTTCTCCCGCCGCGTGAGGATCACCCTGCAGTTGGCGATCGTGCTCGTGATCGGGATATCGATCGTGACCGTTGCCTTCGTCGAGTACAGCGCCCAGCCGAGCTTCTGCCTCAACTGTCACATCATGCGCCCGTACTACGACTCCTGGGCCACGTCCTCTCACAACGACGTCCCGTGCATCCAATGCCACTACGCCCCCGGAATCAGGGCGGAGGCGATGGGGAAGCTCCAGGCAGCGAACCAGGTCGTGAAGTATGTGACCGGCACGTACGGGTTGCGGCCGTGGGCCGAGATCGAGGATGCCTCTTGTATGCGATCGGGGTGTCACTCGGAACGCAAGCTGGAGGGTGAGGTCGGCTATGGGAGCGTGCGGTTTGACCACTCGCATCACCTCGGGGAGCTGCGGCGCGGCAAGCAATTGCGGTGCACGAGCTGCCACTCGCAGATCGTGCAGGGAGATCACGTCGCCGTCACCGCTTCGACCTGTTTTCTCTGCCACTTCAAGGACCGCCCGCCAGGCGAGCCGATCGCAGGCTGCACCGGCTGTCACCCCTCGCCTCCGCAGCTCGAGTCGCCGCTCGGCTTCGTCGTCGATCACCAGCAGTACGTGGAGGAGCTGTTGTCGTGTGTCAGCTGCCACGACCGGGTGACGACCGGATCGGGAGAGGCGACCAAGGCCCGCTGCTTCATCTGTCACAACGAGCCCGCCCGGCTCGACCAATTCGGCGACACCGAGGTGATGCACCGGGTGCACCTCGCCGAGCACAACGTCGAGTGCGCGCAGTGCCATATGCCGATCGAGCACCGCGTGGTTGCGTTGGCCGGGACGTTCGCGCTCGACTGCGGGTCCTGTCACCAGGGCGTTCACGATGCGCAGCGCCGCATGTACGCCGGCATCGGAGGTCATGGCACCGACAACGCCCCCAGCGCGATGTTCCTGGCTCGGGTTTCCTGTCGCGGATGCCACTCGATCCCGACAAACATCGAGGGCCACGAGAAGGTGATGAGCGCCGGCGAGGCCACCTGCCTCTCATGCCATGGAGTGCGATACGCGAACATCCTGCCCTCGTGGCAGGAGGAGCTCGACCGCAAGGTGCGGCGGGTGGAATCCGTGGTGAACGGCGCCCGACGAGCCCTCGGATCCGCGCCGGTCCGGACCCGCGCACAGGCCGACAGCCTCCTCGGGCTGGCGGTGGAGAATCTCGAGTTCGTCCGCACGGGCAAAGGCGCCCACAACGTGGTGTACGCGGACGAGCTGCTGCGTGCCGCGGTGGACCTGACGCGCGAGGCGACGGAGGTCGGTCGGTTGCCCTACCGGGTCGGCGAGGTGGACCTCGGACGGCCGGCGCGGGAGACCGTGTGCCTCCGCTGCCATCTCGGAGCCGAGCGCGAGACGGTGGTGTTCCAGGGAATCGATTTCGATCACGAGGCGCACACGCTCCGGGCGGGGCTCGATTGCGCGACTTGCCATACTCCGATCGCTGAGCACGGAGGAGTGCTTCTGCGCGACCCCGGCGCCTGCGCCAGCTGTCACCACGATCTGGTCAAACCCATGAACTGTGCGCGCTGTCACGAGGGCGCCGAGGGCGTTCCATCCGGTGTGATCGAGGTGGCCTCCGGCGCGTTCGACCATGGATCCCACCGGCCGGCCGGGATCGAGTGCGCACGCTGCCACATCCCGCCGGACATGGCCGCGGCCGGCCTGGAGTGCGACAACTGCCACGACAACCACCACCAGCCCGAGGCCTCATGCGTCGGCTGTCACCGACAGGGCGCCCTGAACCAGCACCGGGGCGTCGCTCACCGCCCGTGTGTTGCGTGTCATGGCGATGCCGTCAAAGGTGTCGACCGCTGGAGCCGTCAGGTGTGCACGGCGTGTCATGCGGATCGGGTCGAACACAACGCCCCGACGCAGTGTCCGGTCTGCCATCAGGTGCCCGATCTTGGATCATGAATGCCCCGTGCCGGCCCATCCGCCTGTGCGCCATCGGCCTCGCCAGCGGCCTGCTCGCAGCAGTGCCGGCGCGCGCGGCGACCTCCCTGCAGGCGACGGCTCAGGAGGTGCGGTGCTCGGTGTGTCACGCGAATCGGGACTTCATGGCCGGAAGGGCAGCGACGCCGGATTTGGAGGCGAGGCTGCTCGTCACTGATTCCATCCTCGCCGATTCGCGCCACAGGGGATTGGCGTGCGGGATCTGCCATCCGGAGAAGACCGAGGGCTATCCGCACCGTGCAGCGCCGCCGCTGCGTTGCGATGCGTGCCATACAGCGGAAGGAGCCGTATGGCGCACCTCGATCCATGCGGCCGGCACCGGCGATTCTCCGACGTGTGTCACCTGCCACGGAGCCCATCACGTTCTCGGCGCCGACGACGAGCGTTCTCCCATCTATCCGTTGAACGAGGTGCGCTTGTGCGCCGGGTGCCACGCCGATCCGGAGATCATCGGTCACTACTTCGATGAGCCGGACGCCGCCCCCGCGCGCACCGCGGTCGCGCGGTACCAGCAGACCGTTCACGGAACCGCACTCTCCGCGGCAGGGCTCATCGTCTCGGCAACGTGCAGCGACTGTCACCGCGCGCACGCGATACTGCCCTCGGATTCCGTCGGGTCCAGCGTGCACCGGGACAACATTCCCGCTACCTGTGGCGCCTGTCACGCGGGAATCCAACGGGTCTACGATCGGTCGGCACACGGCGTCGCACTACACGCGGGCGACTCGACGTCGAACCGGTTGGCTCCGGTGTGCACGGACTGCCATACATCACACGATATCGTGCGCGCCGACGAACCTGCCTGGTTCATCGGAGTCGTGGACGAGTGCGGCAAGTGTCACGCACAACTCTACGAGACGTACCTCGAGACCTATCACGGCAAGGTGACCCAGCTCGGCTTCGGCCTCACTGCCAAGTGCAGCGACTGTCACACCGCGCACGACATGAGGAGCGCCTCCGACCCCGAATCCTCTGTCTTTCCTGCTAACCTCGTCGCCACCTGCGGACAATGTCACGCCGGTGCCAACGCTCGTTTCGTGCAGTACTATGCCCACGGCGATCCGCGGGACCGGCAGCGATACCCGTCGCTCTTCTGGCCGTGGCTGTTCATGACGCTGCTGCTGGCCGGCGTGTTCGGTGTCTTCGGTCTCCATACGCTGCTGTGGCTCAACCGGGTCGCGATCGAACGCCTGCGTCGTCGCCAACCCGAGGAGCAGGGTGGCCTCCGGCGTGAGGAGGCTTCGTCGGGGAGCACGGGAAGAGATCACGGAGGTGAGCCGTGAGGCGACCCTTGAGCGCCTCGGAACAGGGACGCGGCAGGTATCTGCGGCGGTTCAGCCACCTCGAGCGGACGCTGCACATGCTCGTCATCGTCTCCTTCTTCGGACTCGTGCTCACGGGCGCCCCGCTTCACTTCTCGCATGCGCCCTGGGCGCGACCCCTGTTCCGGTTGCTGGGCGGGGTTCAATCGGCCGGTTTCGTACATCGCGTGTGTGCCGTGATCACCTTCGGCTACTTCCTGACCCACCTGGGCAGCGTCACCTACCGGCTGATCAGGAGCTCCGACCGCAAAGGTTTCCTCACCGGGCCGGGATCCATGGTCCCGGGACGCAAGGACCTGGAGGACGTCGTGCACATGTTCCGGTGGTTTTTCGGCCGCGGACCGCGACCCCGGTTCGACCGGTTCAGCTACATGGAGAAGTTCGACTATTGGGCGGTGTTCTGGGGGGTCGCGATCATCGGCACGTCAGGACTGCTGCTCTGGTTTCCGGAGTTTTTCTCCCGATTCATCCCGGGTTGGTGGTTCAACGTCGCCACGATCGTGCACGGCGAGGAGGCGCTGCTCGCTCTCGGTTTCATCTTTACCATACATTTCTTCAACGTGCACCTGCGGCCCGAGAAGTTCCCGATCGATGTGGTGATCTTCACGGGACGGGCCACCGCAGACTACATGAAGGAAGAGCATCCCCTGGAATACGAACGTCTGGTGCTAGAGGGGAGCATCGATGACCACGCGGTCGAGCAACCGTCCCGAGCGCTGTACCTCTGGTCGCTGGTTCTCGGTTTCAGCGCCCTCGCGCTCGGCGTGGCCCTGATCGGTCTGGTTCTTCGGGCAGCATTTCTGTGAACCCGCGACGCGAAGCGAGCCATCGATGAACCGTCGCCGTCTCGCGCTGGCGCTCGTCGTAGCGGCGGGAGGAAGCTCGCCCCCTGTGCTGGCGGCCCAGGGGTACCGAGGCGAGGCACGGGTCACGGGGATGTACCTCGATCTGCAGACGGTGGTGCGGGACAGTCTGCCGGAGTCTCAGGTGCCGGGTGACGGGGTTCGCCGTCGCCTCGCGGATGGAACCATCGTCCGCTGCACGCCTGGCGATTTCTGCCGCTGGTACCGATCGGGTCCGGTCGAGAGCATCCCGGTCGCGGCGCAGGAGCTAAAGTTCTCGCTGTGGCCCGGGATTCGAGGGCTGTCGGCAAGCTTCGACATCCTCACCCGGTTCGGCACGGATTCCTTCTGGCCGCGCTCGGATCAGGACTTCGACCTGATTACCGCAAGCGTGAGCTTTGATCGCTCGCAGTATCGCGTGCGAGCCGGCCGCATCTTCACCAACAACCCTCTCGGGTATTACAACTTCGATGGGGCATCCTTCCTGTGGCGCGGCTTCCGACCCGTCCGCCTGCTGGCGTATGGCGGTTGGTATCTGGCGCCGAATGTGGATGCCCCGTACACGAGCTCTGTTTTCACGAGCGCCGAGGTGATTCCGCCGGTCAAGCGGGGGTTGCTGTTCGGGTTCGACCTCGGGGTCCGTGTCGACCGCAATATGGCCGGGAACCTGATCTACCAACGGGTCGTTCGCACGGATCCGGTCCAGGTGTATTCGGAGCGACTCGGCTTCTCCGCCCGCGCGCAGTTTGGAAGCACGGCGGTCGATGCCTTGGCAACCTACGACCTCAGTTATACCCAGTTCAACGATGCTCTTCTGCGGGTGAACGTTCCGGTCGTCCCCACCCTCGATGTCACGTTCCAGGTCAGACACTACCTTCCCTTCTTCGAGCTATGGTCCATCTGGGGTGCGTTCTCGCCGGTCGGATTCAATGAGGGTCTCGCCTCGCTCGCGTGGCGAATCCCGAACGTCGGGTTGCGCCTCGAGGTCGGAGGCGCGTATCGGGGCTATGAGGACACGCACGTCAACGCGAGCTTTGCCAACATAAAGGACAACGGCTGGCGTGCGTTCGGCAGTGTCGGCTGGAGCCACGCCGCCTGGTTCGGGAATTTCGGGTATCGCGCCGAGACCGGATTCGGCGCCGTCCGTTATGGGGGCGACCTCAAGTTCGGACGCAACTTCGGACCCGGTACCTTCCTCGGGATCCGCGGCTCGTCGACCCAGACGTTCAGCGAGTTCCGAATCGGAACGCAATTCGTGACCGGAGGAGCCGTCGAAGGAGCTTACGCTGTGGGCGATTTTGCACTCACCGGGAGTGGCGGCGTGTACCGCGTGACCCACGACAATCGGCCACAGGACGAGGACTGGACCCAGCCCCGGTTTGACATCAGCGTGTCGTATCGCTTCGGGCACGAACCGAGCACCCGGAGCGCGCCGAACCTCGGTGGAGCGTATCGATGAAGAAGCCCGCCCTGTGGTTGCTGATCGTCGGCTTGCTCGCCGGCGGGAGGCTTCTATCGCTTCCCCGGTCGCAGCCGTTTCCGCACGCGAGGCACGCCGGATTGTTCCCGAGCTGTCTCGGCTGCCACGAGGGAATCGGCACCGGGGATACCGCAACCATCTACTCGGTCACTCCCCAGCGGTGCGGCGTCTGCCACGACGGAACGATTCGGCCCCGGATCGAGTGGACGCCCCCGACTTTCCGGCCCAACAACCTGAAGTTCGCCCACAACGACCACCCGCAGCTGGAGTGCAAGAGCTGCCACCAGACCCCCGGCGCTACCGAGGCGATGGACATCCAGTACGCGGTGGTGGCCAAGTGTCTGCTCTGTCACGCGCCGAACGCGGACGGACATCGGGCCGTCGGGGTGCCGTGCGGGCAATGTCACTTTCCGCTCGCCGAAGCGTCCTCGCTTTCCGAGCGCCAGATCGCTGCGTTCCCGCAGCCGGCCGATCACGCCGACCCGGGCTACATCATGCAGCACGGCGAGCTCGCGACCGAGCAGATCTCCCGCTGCGCCGTGTGCCATGCACGAGAGAGCTGCACGCGATGCCATATCAATGCGGACCGCGTCGAACCGATCCAGGACCTGTCCGACGACAGTCGGGTGGCGGCGCTGGTGGCCACAGAGGCGCCCCGGTGGCCGCGGCCGCCCAGCCATGACAGCGCGAATTGGATCGATACGCACGGTGCGATCGCCCTCGCATCGATCGACACGTGCGCAAACTGCCATGCCGAATCGAGCTGCGAGTCGTGCCACGGGCGGGAAGGTCCGCTCGTCCTCGCAGCCCTTCCCACCCCTCCGGCGGGGAGTCCTCAGGGCGTTCGGATCGCCGCGGTCGGGCCGCCGTTCCACTCC
>CAZJXR010000088.1:0-14810 GCA_964550085.1 uncultured Gemmatimonadota bacterium | reverse complement strand
GAGCTCGGCGATTGCCGTAATGGCTTCCCAATTCATGATGGCTGACTCCTGCAGACATCGTGGATCACGCGGCGTTCGCGTGCGCCGGCAACCAGTCAAGAGACGGGAATTGTAACGTCCCGGCGTCGCGGCGGCGCCCCGTTTGGTCCTGAGGCCGGCACCAATCCACTCGACTCCATCAGCCTTCCATCTCCTCCGGCGGCCGGGTCACGAGTGACACCACCACGGTTACCAGGAGCGCGGGAGTCGTCTACCGCCTGAGAGCTTCGAGCTCCTTCGCGATCGTCGCCTCCAGCTCTTCGGCGGACAGGATGACACCGTCCAACAGCAGGGCTGACAGCTGAGCCCAGTACATGCTGTCGCGGAGATACCCTTCGAAATTCGGACGCGTCCGCATCCGGGCGAGCATCCGATCGGCATCGGCGCGCGTGGCTCCGATCTCCGGTGCCGCCCCCTGGACCTCGGCGTAGCTGGAGGGCGCGTCCTCAGCGAAAGCGCTCAAGAACCGCCGCATCAGCGCGGGGTCGAACGTGCCGGCGCGCAGCCTGAGCTCGGGGTCGATGATGAACGCCAGCTCGCGGAAGTAGGTCTCCGTGATCCCTTCGTCACCCCAGGCACCCCACTGGTCGATCTGCAGCCCGATCTGATTGTAGTAGTCGGCGATCTGCCGCTTCAGCGCCTGGTTCTTCAAGAGACGGAGGTCCCCCGTGGACTTCAGCTCGTCGATCGTGAACGTAGAGATCGTGGGCGGGAAGAGGACGCCGGCGAAGTGCACGCTCATGACCAGTGAGTCGGGATCGGGAGCGGCGTCCGGGTCGTTGAGCCAGGCATCCACCTGCCGGGTGATCGCCAGTCGGTTCCGCGCCTGATCGGCGCTGAATCGCAGGGCCCGGATGTCCGCGCTGATATCGGTCTGCAGGCGCTCGAGGTAGCTGATCGCCCGGGCGGCATCCTGGCGCGCCCGCATGGCCTGGTCTGCCCAAAGAGCGATCAACACGCCGAGGGCGACGATGGCCAGCTCTCCGAGCGCCAGCCGCCAGCTCCCGAGGAAGCGACCGAGGAAGCCCGATGCCCGGTCGCGATCGTCCGTCATGTCGATCTCCGTCTCAAGAGGAGCGCCGTGTCGGCCGCCTGGATCCTCGGACGCGAGTGACCCGGACAACCGACGGATCCCTGTGTCTAGGCGCCCTTGTTCTTCTCGTCCCAGATCATGGGCTCCCACAACTCGACCTTGTTGCCGTCGGGATCCATAACCCACGCGAACTTCCCGTTCTCGTGCGACTCGGGTCCCTTCAGGATCTCGATGCCGTTGGCGGCCAGCTGCTCCAGCATCCCCGCCAGATCGTCGACCCGATAGTTGATCATGAAGCTCGAGTCGCTGGGCGCGAACCAGTCGCTGTCCTTCTCCGCGACGTGCCAGACCGTGAGGCCCCTGTCTTCAGCGGTGTCCTCGGACCACTTGAGCACGGCGGATCCGAAGGCCTCGCGCGCCATCCCGAGGTTTTCCTCATACCATTGGGCCAGCGCCTGGCTGTCGCCGCTGGACTTGAAGAACACGCCACCGATGCCGGTTACTCTTGCCATGTGTCACTCCGAATAGTGGTTCCGTCGCACGGCACTTGCCGAAAGGCAATATGGTCGGGCGCGCAATTTGAAGCGAAAACGGCGCTGGATGCCCCAGTTCGGCCGGAATCATGTCCGTGAGGCTCACGGCCAAGAAGCCCCCGAGCATGGTGTAGGTCAGCAGGCACCCGGTCGTGAGCAGCATCGTAGCGGGCGCTGAAGCGGCGCAATGTGGAGGTTGTCGAGCTGCTGGATTGACGCGACTTCCGAGCGCTACGCCACTCCGACCTCCACCTCCCCACCCTCTGCCGCTTCCCTCTCCCGGATCGCCTTCCACACCCGCTCGGGCGTGAACGGCAGGGAGTCGATGCGGATGCCGATCGCGTCGTAGATGGCGTTGGCGATCGCCGGCAGGCTCGGGTGGAGCGGACCCTCGCCGGCCTCCTTCGCCCCGTACGGACCCTCGGGGTCGTGGGCCTCCACGATGAGGGCCTCGAAGTCGGGGCAGTCCATTGAGGTGGGAATGCGGTAGTCGAGGAGCGAGGGGGCGTTGTGGAGCCCGCCCTCGGCCGGCCCGCGCTTCATCGCCTGGTCCTCCATGAGCGCCTCGCCGAAGCCCATGTAGGCCGAGCCCTCGATCTGCCCCTCGACCAGCACCGGGTTGAGGGCGCGTCCGCAGTCGTGTGCGACCCAGATCTTCTGCACGGTCACGAAGCCGGTGTCGGTGTCCACGTCCACCTCGGCCACGTGGGCGGTGAAGGAGTAGGCGGGCGAGGCGCCGATGGTGCCGCCGCGGTAGTCGCCGTGCACCCCCTCCTTCGGGGTGTTGTAGGAGCCGACGGCGGCCAGGGAACCGTGCTCCGCCTCCGCGAGCTGGAATGCCTCGGCGATCGGCATCCGCCACGCGTCGTTCTGGGGGCGCAGGATGTCGAACGCCCACCCTCCCGCCAAGCGGATCTGCTCGGGCGCCACCTCCCACTCCCTGGCCACCGAGCTCCGGATCATGGCCGACAGCTTCCGGCACGCCTCCACGCACGCGTTCCCCACCATCACGGTCTCGCGCGAGGAGTAGGCGCCGAGGTCGACCGGGGTGAGGTCGGTGTCGGCCGAGAAGACGCGCACGTAGTCGAGCGGCACGCCCAGCTCCTCGGCCGCGATGTAGGCCATGGTCGAGTCGGAGCCCTGTCCGATCTCCGACGCGCCGTGCAGGACGGTCACCCGTCCCGAGCGCTCGATCTGCACGTTTACCGCCGCTTGCGGCATCGGGTTCGGGTAGATCGGGTAGTTGGTGCCACTGATGTAGCACGAGCCGGCCATCCCGAGCCCTTGGCCGTACGGCATCTTCCGGAAGCGCTTCTTCCACTCGCTCGCCGTCTCGATCTTCTCCAGGCACTCCAGGAAGCCGTTCGACTGCACCCGGAAGTCGTTCACCGTGCGGCCGGTGCCCATGAAATTGACGCGTCGGAACTCGATCGGGTCCATGCGGCACGCTTCGGCCAGCTTGTCGATCGAGATCTCGAACGCGAAGCGCGGCTGCACGGAGCCATGTCCCCGCTTCGGGCCGCAGGGCGGCTTGTTCGTGTACACGCGGGTCGAGTCGAAGCGGTACGACTCGATCTCGTACGGCGCGGTCAGGAGCTGCCCGCTGTAGTAGGTGGTGACCAGACCGAAGGAGGCGTAAGCACCCCCGTCGAGGATCGTCTTGGCGTCCACCGCCAGCAGCCGCCCCTCCGTCGACGCCCCCAACCGGTACCACATCTTCATCGGGTGGCGGCCGCGGTGGGAGTAGAACTCCTCCTCGCGCGTGTAGAGGATCTTGACCGGCCGCCCGGTGCGCTCGGCCATCAGCGCCACCGCAAACTCGAGGTCGAACGGCTCGGACTTGCCGCCGAAGGCGCCCCCCACCGCCGGCTGGATGACCCGCACCCTGGCCACGTCGTACTCGAGCACCCGCGCCAGCTCGCGCTGGAGGTAGTGGGGCACCTGGGTGGAGGACCACACGGTGAGTAGACCGTCCTTGTCCAGGTTGCCGATCGCGCAATGCATCTCGATCGGGGCGTGCGCGGTGCCGTGGAAGTAGTACTCGCCGTCGACCACCACGTCGGCCGCTGCCATCTTCTCATCCACAGGGCCGAACTCGAGCTGCACCCGCTTGGTGATGTTCCCGTTCTGGCCCGGCTTCCGCGGCTCGTGAATCGGGACGCGCGCCCCCTCGTCGGAGAGCACCTGCTCGGGGTCGAGGTAGTAGGGGAGGGGCTCGTACTCGACCTCGATCAGGTCGAGCGCCCGGTTGGCCGTGTCCTCGTCGATCGCCGCCACCGCCGCCACCGCATCGCCCACGAAACGCACCTTGTCGAGGGCGAGCGCATGCTCGTCGCGCGTCCACGGAATGATCCCGTACGGTGTCGGCAAATCGGCGCCGGTGATCACGTCGTACACGCCCTCGAGCGCCAGAGCCTTCGACACGTCGATCGACACGATGCGGGCGTGCGGCTCGGTGCTGCGCAGGATCTTCCCGTGCAGCATCCCGGGCAGGACGATGTCGTCCGTGTACACCTCGGCGCCGGTCGACTTGCGGAGCCCTTCCTTCTTGCGGTTCCGCTTGCCGAGGACGCGGTACGCCCCATCGGCCAGCGTCTCGAGCTCGTCCGGGTCGTCGGCCTGCGCTCTCTGAAGCGCGATCAGCTCTTCGGGCAGCATGCGGATAATCTAGCGCGAGAAGGAGTTTCGTTCACGCCGGCAGGTGTCTTGGCGCCTCGCCCTCAGGCAGAGGAAAAGAAAAGGGGTCGCCCCGCCTGGGACGACCCCTTTCGTCTCAGTGGACGACCGTGGAACTAGGAGACCCGTCTCACGTTCGCGGCCGCCGGGCCTTTCGTGCCCTCGGTCACCTCGAACTCCACGATGTCACCCTCGTTCAGGGACTTGAACCCATTCCCCTGAATGGCCGTGTGGTGGACGAAACAGTCCTTCCCACCGCCTTCGGGCGTAATGAATCCGAAGCCCTTCTGATCGTTGAACCACTTGACTGTACCGCGCATTATCCAACTCCATCGTTGTGTGGCATCGGGAGTTCGGATAATCCGCACCTACCGAGCCTACCGTTTGCGCGGATCCTCCCCCGCGCCGGGCCGTGGCCGACCGGCCACGATGTCAAAAGGGGCCGCCTGAAGTGATACAGGCCGCCCCCATATCTACTCATCGCTTCGGGCTGCGCTGTTGCAGCCGATCGCAATTAGTAGGCGATTCGGCCACGTTTGTCAAGGTATAGCCGCCCGGAGGACGTGGGGTCGCCTACAGCCTCAGGCGGCCCGCGACGCCCACCCCGGCGGAGCGGCGAGCGACCACCGGTACCACCGCGATCGACATGGCACCCGGGCCGCCTCGGGCCTCGGACAGCGGAGGCTCGGGGCGCGGCGCTCGCCCGCTCTCCCGGTGGCCGACCACGCCTGAGCGCATGGGTTTGAATCTGGCGCAGCGGGAGATCCTGCGTGATGGCGCACGCCTTGCCCTTCGAGGACCCTCATCGCGCGCGCAACGCACCGTCGGGCCGGAGCGGGAGCTCCCTCGGATGTGAAGGTGCGCGCCGAAGATGCGAACCCGGGTGGCCGCCGGCCGGAAGCCCGACCTGCCTTCTGTATTGCAGAATGTCGCGACACGCGCAGAATCCCGGATCCAACGGGAGGGGAATGTCGCCTCGCCGCGGCTCCCCGTACGGCTCCGACCCGATCGAGTCATCGCCCCGCTCCATGTGGTTGGCCGTCGTTCTGGCGCTGCTCGCCACCAGCGGTGCAGTGCTCGCCGGGGTGGTCGTCTCGCACGAGCATAACAACCAGAGGCAGCTCGCCTCCATGCGCGAGGGGCTGGAGCTGCTCCGCATCGAGCGGGACGTGTCCGTGGTCGCCACCCGCTTTCTCACCACGCTCACCATGCACCGCTATGCGGGCGGCCTCGCGTCCGAGGTGGAAACGACGCGGCAGGCGTTCCGGGAGAGTCTGCTGGCGGCCGACCGCGGGCTGGGCAATCGCCAGCCATCGGAGGCCTGGCGCCCGATCCACACCGACATGTCGACGGCTGTCACCGCCGCGCTCCATACCTTCGACGACGCCCGTTCGCCCGCCGAGCTGGTGTCGTGGGGGGATGAATTCCTGTACGACTTCAAGCGCGTGGTGCCGACCGACAACCTGGGCGAGTGGACGTCGGTCCTCCAGGTCGCCACCTGGGTCCAGGAGGCCTCCCTCGTGCCCCGTGACTACCTCGCCGGGGCGATGGCTCGGCTGTGGCGGGAGGAGGGCAGAGTTCCGGTCGACACCTCGCTGGTCGAGGACTTTCACTACTCGCTCGCCATGCTGCGCCACATCGCGCAGTCGCATGGCGACGGGGCGGCCGAGTACACCCCGTTCGAGGAGTACCTCGAAGTCGACGTGGCGGCGGAGGCGGGCCCCGATTTCGCCGACCTGGTCGGCGCGCTCAAGACGAATCCGGCCGTCCGGCAGATCGAGGCCGACATGCCGTATCTGCTTGGCCTATCGGGAGATCGCACCTTCGACCGCGCCGAAGAGGTGTTCGATCAGGTCGAGCCGTTCTCCATCAGCCTGGCGGCGCAGGCCGACCGCGTTCTCGGGCTGACGGTCACGCTCCTCGAATCCGCGGCGACGAAGTCGGTGACCAGGGAGCGGCGGGCCCGAATCGGTTGCACGGTCGCCATCCTGCTCGCCTTCTTCCTCTGGTTCCGCATCCTGCAGCGGCGCTGGAGGCTCGAGGATCAGCTCCGCAATGTCGCCGAGCGCGACGTTCTCACCGGAATCGGGAACCGGTACGCCCTGTTTGCACAGGCGCCGACCAGGCTGGCGAGCGCGGAGCAGGGCGGCTTCGCCCTCATCCACCTCGACATGGATGACTTCAAGACGATCAACGACAAGTACGGGCACCACGTCGGAGACGCGGCGCTGGTCGCGTTCGCGGACGCCTGTCGGGCGTGCGTGCGGGTCGACAAGGACATGGTCGTCCGTCTCGGCGGGGACGAGTTCGTGATCCTGCTTTTCCAGCTTGCCGTTCCGGAGGTCGAAGCGAGAGAGGTGATCGAGCGCCTCCGTCTGCGACTCGAGCAGCCCGTCGATGTGAAGGGCCACCGTCTGACCCTGCCGGCCAGCGCCGGCTTCGCCATCACCACCGAGCCGACGCCGCTTCAGGAGCTGCTGGTCGAGGCGGACCTGGCGCTGCTGGCGGCCAAGGAGCGGGGCAGGAGCGCGTGCGAGCTGTTCCAGCGGAGCCTGCGGCGCAACCTCGTGCGCGAGCTGGAAACCGCAGTGGCGGATGGGGAACTGCGGTGCTTCTTCCAGCCGCAATTCGACATGCAGACGAGCGAGGTGTCGGGAGTCGAGGCGCTGCTGCGGTGGCTGCGGCCGGACCGCGAGGAGATTCAGGCCGTCAAGCTCATCGAAGCGCTTCTGTGGCTGGGCCAATCCAGCCAGTGGCTCGAGGTCGCGATGCGGGAGATCGAGGCCGCGTGGCGCGCCGTCGGCGACACATTCGAGGGACGCCTGTGGCTGAATCTGGCCGGCTGCGACCTCAGCGATGGGAGCGCGGACGATCTGCTCGACGTCCTTGGCGCCACGGCCATGCCCCTCGACCGCCTGGGGGTCGAGCTCACCGAGCCGGTGCTCCGCCCCGACCTCGCCGCGTCGGTCGAGAAGCTGCGTCGCCTCCGCGAGGCCGGGATCGCGATCGCCCTCGACGATGTCGGCGACGACCGTGTGCCCATGCTCCACCTGACCGAGCTCCCGATCGACGTCGTAAAGCTGGACCGCGGAGTCATCGACGGGCTGGACACCCGGCCCGCCCTCGGACTGGTCGTCGAATCGCTGGCCGGCCTTTGCGAGCGGTTGTCGCTCCGGCTGGTGGCCGAGGGCGTCGAGACGGCCGGCGAGGAAACGGTGCTCCGGAGGCTGGGGATTCGTTACGTGCAGGGCTTTCGGTTCGCGCGGCCGCTTCCGCTGCCGGCGCTCGAGGAGCTGCTAAACGAGCTGGCCCGAAACCGCGCCGATTGGGCGGAGCTCTCCGCCTGACACGCGCTTTCACCCGGCGGCGTGCTGCGCCTCCTGCTTCCACATCCCGAGCACGCGACCGTCGGGGTCCTCGAACAGGGAGAAACGACCCACGCCCGGCACCGCCTGCTCCTCGACGATCACCTTGCCGCCCGCGCTCTTGATCCTCTTTCGGAAGGCGGCGAGGTCATCCACATCGATGTAGAACGTCAGGTTGGCCGGCCACGGACCCTGCTGCGGCTTCATGATCCCGCCGTTGATGCCGCCCTCGCCGCCGGTCTGCACCAGATGGTAGTTGAGCTCGGCGATGTTCCGGATGTCCCAGTCGAACACGTCGGCGTAGAACGCGGCCAACTTCTCGGGGTCCTGCGACCACAGCTCCCAGTGTACCACGGGCTGGCCCATCGAAGCCTCCCTCCTTGCCTGCGTTTTCATGCGCTCTCGATGCGCTCGCCAGCTTGGCCTGTGCGCCGGCAGCCCGCCGACTCGAGCGCCTGTCTGACTCAGCCGGTCGCTCCGGCGTACTTCGCCTCGAACACTTCCTGCGCCGATCGATTCTCCCGTAGCGCCTGGGCGGCCAACTCGACCGCCTCGAAGATCTTCGTGTAGCCGGTGCAGCGGCACAGGTTGCCGGACAGGGCGCGCGCGATCTCCTCCCGACTCGGGTCGTCGTCCTTCTCCAGCAGTCCGTACGCACTGCACAGGATGCCCGGCGTGCAGAAGCCGCACTGCGCCGCCCCGCACAGATCGAAAGCGTCCTGGAGAGGGTGAGGCTCGGCATCGGGGGCCAATCCCTCCACGGTGCGCACGTCGCGTCCGATCGCCTCGTAGACCGGCATGATGCAGGAAAGGAACGCCTCGCCATCGAGCAGCACGGTGCAGGCTCCGCAGTCGCCTTTGTCACACCCCTGCTTCGATCCGGTCAGCCCCAGTCCGTACCGGAGGGTCTCGAGCAGCGTGAAATGCGTGGGTACGCCGACCTCGACCTCGGCTCCGTTCACCCGGAGCGAGATGATCTCTTTCATTGACCTCCACGCTGATCGCGGCCGTGCCAAGAGGCGACCTGCAACCGTCCCCGGGCGGCGGGTGTCCAAACGATCGGGCATCCGCAAGCTGTCCGGCCGGCGTTTGTCAGTCAATCGGGTGGCACTGAACGCGAGGGCCGTGGCTGCCCGCGTCGCTCACCCGTGGACCTGTCGCGATCGCTCGCGCGTCGCGCGCCCGCGGACCCCTGATGCCCGCCCGCGGACCCCTGATGCTCGCCCGCGGACCCCTGATGCTCGCCCGCGGACCGGTAAGCGCTCGCCGGGGTGAGGTGTTTGTAACCATTGACCCCGCCCGTTTCGATCACAGATCCGAGAGAGAAGCAATGAGCTATCGCATCTGTCCGACGCTCGTCGCCGCCCTGGCGATCGGCGCCTTCGCCGCACCTGCCCACGCGCAGAGCCACCGCCTCGCCGAGCCGGCGATGTCCGGCTTCGGCCGTTCGCTGGCGGTGGACGGGACCGACGTCCTGGTCGGCGAGCCGGGGAATTCGCGCGGACCCGGTGTCGTGTACGTGTACCGCAAAGCGGGCGGCGTGTGGATGGAGGCCGCCACCGTCACGGCATCCTCGCGCTCGCCCGGCGACGAGTTCGGGTCGGCGATCGCCGTCGACGGCAATACCATGCTGGTCGGGGCCGCCGAACACGCCGAAGGGCGGGGTGGAGTGTTCGTGTTCCAGCGCGGAGATGCCGGAGAGTGGCGAGAAGTCGGAGTGCTGGTCGGCTCCGACGTCCAGCCCGGCGATGATTTCGGCGGCAGCGTGGCCCTCGACGGGGATGTGGCGCTGGTCGGCGCCTGGCGCCAGACGGAGAATGCGGGCGCCGTGTACGCGTTCACCCGCGGGGCCGATGGCAGCTGGACCGAGCGCGCAAAGCTCACCGCCAGCGACGGCGCCGAACAGGACCGGTTCGGCTCGGTGCTCGCGCTCGACGGCGAGACGGCGATGATCGGCGCCAGCCGGCACAACGAGGCGATCGGCACCGTGTACGTGTTCGGGCGCGATGCGACGGGTGGATGGACGGAGAAGAAGAAGCTGGTCGCCGGGGGAGAGGAGCAGGATCACCGCTTCGGCTCCGACATCATCCTGGTCGGTGGGCACGCGCTGATCAGCGCCTACCTGCACGACCTCCAGACCGGTGCCGGCTTCCTCTTCGAGCGCGATGAGGAGAGCGGCGAATGGACCGAGGTCGGCCGGGTAGCTGCCTTCGACGGCGATTCGCGCGACCGCTTCGGTCAGTCGATGGCCTTCGCGGGTGGGAACGAGGTGTGGATCGGGGCGCCGGGCGATCACGACTTCCGCGGCTCCGTGTACGTGTTGCGCTTCGACCCGGAGGGTGGCGAGTGGCTCGAGGCGATCAAGCTCGCGCCGATCGAAGCCGGGCGCAGAGATGGGTTCGGCAGCACGCTGGCGCTGGGCGACAACCTGGCCGCCGTCGGCCTCACCGGAGCCGACTACGGCATGGGCAAGGTCGCCATCTACGAGCGGGGAGCGGACGGTGCCTGGATCGCGGCGGAGACCGTGTGGAGCGCGGGCGAGACGCTGGATCCGATCGTGGGCAACGATGTGGAATGCCGCGAGGGCACGGCCTCGATGTTCGACTGCACGCAGGTCGACCTGCTCTCCTTCCTGCCGGTCGACCGCATGGGCGGCGGGCGCGGCGTGCGGGTGAACGACATCTGGGGCTGGACCGATCCGGTCACCGGGAAGGAGTACGCGCTGGTGGGACGCGTGGACGGAACCGCGTTCGTCGACATAAGCGACCCGAGCAATCCGGTGTTCGTCGGGGAGCTGCCGAAGACGGACACCTCGCCCGGTAGCACCTGGCGTGACATCAAGGTGTTCCAGGACCACGCGTTCATCGTCGCGGACGGGGCCGAGGAGCACGGGATGCAGGTGTTCGACCTCACCCGACTGCGCGAGGCGAACAGCCCGCCGGTTACCTTCACCGAGGACGCCCACTACGACCAGATCGCCAGTGCCCACAACATCGTCATCAACGAGGAGGCGGGCTTCGCGTTCGCGGTCGGCGCCAGCTCCGGCGGCGAGACGTGCGGAGGCGGCCTGCACATGATCGACATCCGCGAGCCGACCCGGCCCATCTTTGCCGGTTGCTTCGCGGACCCGCAGACGGGGCGCGCCAGCACCGGCTACACCCACGATGCGCAGTGCGTCACCTACCGCGGGCCCGATGCGGACTACCGGGGTCGCGAGATCTGCTTCGGAGCCAACGAGACCGCGCTCAGCATCGCCGATGTGAGCGACAAGGACAGCCCGATCGCGATCGCGCGTGCGGCGTACCCGAGCGTCGGCTACACGCACCAGGGGTGGCTCACGGAGGATCACAAGTTCTTTTTCATGGACGACGAGCTCGATGAACTGCGCAACGAGTTTTCCGGCACCCGTACCCTCATCTGGGACGTGGCGGACCTGGACGATCCGGTGCTGCTGAACGAGTTCTACGGCGCCACCAGGGCCACCGATCACAACCTGTACATCCGCGGCAACACCATGTATCAGTCGAACTACCAGGCGGGCCTGCGGGTGGTGGACATCACGGATGTGGCCAACCCGGTCGAGATCGGCTATTTCGACACCGTGCCATGGGGCACCAACGACCCCGGCTTCGGCGGCTCGTGGAGCAACTATCCCTTCTTCGAGAGCGGCGTGATCGTGGTGACCAGCGGCAGCGAGGGTCTGTTCGTGGTCAAGAAGAGGGACGAGGGGCTGGTACCGTAAGGGCTGCTTCGTGAATGGAGCGGCTCCAACAGCAAATTGAGAAGGTCGTGTATGCGATGCACCGATAGATCTCGCCCCCACGGCCTCGTCGCGGGGGCGAGGCGCTTCCTTCCGTCGCCGGGCACGGCTCCCGCCGCGACGGCGGCGCTCCTGGTTGCTCTGCTGACCACCGCGACTTCCGGGCGGGGGCAGAGCGGGAGCGTGCCGGAGCCCGCAACCGATACTGCCGCGCCGCGGGCGACCGAAGGCGCCAACGGCGCCTCGCCCCAACGCCTGTACGTGTGCAACCAGGCCGACGCGACCGTGACCATCATCGACATGAGCAGCCAGGAGATCCTCGACACGATCGACCTGGCGGCGCTCGGCTTCTCGTCCAACGCGAAACCGCACCACGTGGCGGTCGAGAAAGACGGCTCGCACTGGTACCTGTCGTTGATCGGGGCGGGGCGGGTGCTCAAGTTCACGGTCGACAACCAGCTGGTCGGCGAGGCGGAGTTCGAGACGCCCGGAATGCTGGCGCTCCACCCGACCGAGGACCTGCTGTTCGTCGGCCGCTCGATGAGCGCCGTGAATCCGCCCCCATCGATCGGCGTGATCCGGCCCTCCGACATGTCGATCGACGAGATCGACGTCCTCTTCCCCCGCCGGCACGCGATCGCCGTCTCACCGGACGGGAAGCACGTGTACGCGGCCAGCCTGGCCGTGAATCAGATCGCGGTCATGGACACCGAGTCCGAATCGGTCGAGGTGCAGTCCGTCGAAGGGCCCACACACACCATCGTCCAGTTCGCGGTGGCGCCCGACGGGAGCACGCTGGTCGGCACCGGGGAGCTCACCGGCCTGCTGCTGGTGTTCGGGCTCGAGGACCCGGCCCATCCCGAGCATCGGCAGTCGATCGAGGTCGGGAAACGGCCGTGGCATCCGGTGTTCGGGGACGAGTCCGCTGTGGTGTACGTGCCGAACAAGGAATCGAACACCGTATCGGTGGTGGACCTCGAGCTCGGACTCGACGAGGCAGACATCGGCGGCCCGGGGTTGGCGCAGCCGCACGGAAGCGCCCTGTCGCGGGACGGGCGCTTCCTGTTCGTCTCCAACAACAACACCCGCGACACGCACGGCATGGAAGAGCACGCCGGCGCCGGTCACGATGCCAACCCGGTCGGCTCGGTGGTGGTCATCGACACGGAAGAGCTGTCCATCGTCAAGGTGATCGAGGTCGGCCACAACCCGACCGGTCTGAGCGCCGCACCCTGAGAGTCGGTCGGGTGAGGTCAGGGCGCACGCGGCTTCCCGCCGCCCGCCACTACACACGCCCCCTCCTCGCGCTCGCCGCCGCCTGCGCCTCCGGGACCGCCGGCTGCGCTTCCAGCAGCGGCAGCGCGCCGGGGGCCAGCGATGCCGCACCCTCCGGCGCCGTGTCGAGCAATGGGTACTCCCGGCACATCGATCCGTTCGTGGTGCGCGACGAAGAGGGAACCCCCTACCGCTTTGCGTTCTTCGGTGGCCTCGACGTGCCTCGCCCGCAGTTCATCGACATCGACGCGGACGGCGACCTCGACCTTTTCATCCAGGAGCGCTCCAACGAGCTGATCTACTTCGAGAACACGGGCTCCCCGCGGGCGGCCGCCTACGAGTGGCGGACGGACGCCTACCAGGGATTGGACATCGGGGAGTGGAGCCGGTTCATCGACCTCGACGGCGACGAAGACTACGACATGCTGGCCGAGCAACCGTACAGTTACATCCGCTACTACCGCAACGCGGGGACGCCGGAGCGGGCGAACTTCGTGCTGGCGGCCGACTCGATCCGCGACCCGACTGGCAGACCGGTCTTCTCCGACCGGCAGAACATCCCGTCCATCGTCGACTACGACTGCGACGGGGTGCTCGACCTGTTCATCGGACGGGTGGAGGGCACCGTGACCCGGTACGAGCAGGCGGGCCGGGACGCCGAGGGCGTGCCGACCTTTCGCTTCGTGACCGATCGCTTCGAGGATATCGAGATCGTGGCGCAGCTCGGGAGCCTCCACGGCGCCAACAGCATGGCGTTCGGTGACATGGACGGGGACGGCGACCTCGACCTGTTGTGGGGGGACTTCTTCGAGCCGGGCCTGCTGCTGATCCAGAACCGGGGCACGTGCCAGAGCCCCTCGCTGCGTGGTGAGCCGGAGCCGCTGCGGACGAACGACACCCTCTCGACCAGCGGCTACAACGCTCCGTTTCTGGCCGACATCGACGCGGACGGAGACCTGGATCTGTTTATCGGCATCCTGGGCGGTGCGTACAATCCGACCCGCGATGCGGCGAACAACTTCATCTACTACGAGAACGTCGACGGGCTGCCCACGCGCCGTTCGTCACGCTACCTGCCGACCGTCGACGTCGGGAGCGAGAGCGTGCCCGCTCTCGCCGACCTGGACGCCGACGGCGACCTCGACCTGCTCCTCGGCAACAAGATCGACCCGCAATACCTGAAGGCGGCACGCATGTACCGGTTCGAGAACACCGGAACCGCCACCGCGCCGGAGTTTCGGCTGGCCGACACCTTGGCGCTCGGAGACTACTACCACTATGCGCCGGCGCTCGGGGACCTGGACGCCGACGGCGATCTCGACATGCTGCTCGGCACATGGAACAACGGGATCCTCCTGGTTCGAAACGAAGGCTCGACCCGCGATGCCCGGTTCGTCGCCTCCGACACGCCGTTCGTCGAGCTCACCCGCGGCAGCAACGCGACGCCCGCCCTCGGCGACGTGGATGGCGACGGTGACCTCGACCTGTTGGTGGGGGAATCATCGGGCGAGGTGAACTTCTACCTGAACACCGGCACCCGGTCGGAACCGGAGTTCACCCTGGTGAGCGACCGGTTCGAGGAGATCGACGTCGGACGGCGGAGCTACCCGACCCTGGCGGACGTAGACGGCGACGGAGATCCGGACCTCGTGCTCGGCAGCGAAGCGGGCGGAGCGATGCTGTTTCGGAACGAGAGTGCGGCGGGCGACATCCGCTTCGTCCTCGATCTGGAGTTTACCCTACCGCTCCCGATGATGTCGACTCCCCACTTCGCCGACGTGGACGCCGACGGCGACCTCGACGTGGTTTCGGGCGGACTCCCGGGCGGCGTGGTGTACCTCGAGCGCTGACGAACCGCGCCCGATCCGCCGTACGCCGGTATAGCCGGCGCGCCTTTCTCTCGACGGGTCGACGCGCCGGCCCTCCCTACTCCGGCCGCAGAGCCTGCCCGGTCTCCTGCCCGTACGACAGCTCCAGGGTGTGCCCGTCCGGATCAGTCAGCATGGCCAGATAGCCGGCCGGGCCGTTGGTATCGCGCGCCGGTTCGCGGAGGGCGCCCTCGCTTTCCGCCAGCTCGCACAGCCGGTCCAACTCGGCGCGGCTCTCGCACGCCACGCCCAGATGGGCGA
>CAZJXR010000087.1:0-14996 GCA_964550085.1 uncultured Gemmatimonadota bacterium | reverse complement strand
CCCAGCGGGCGGTCGAAGTACGAGTCGCCCATCACGGCCAGGAACGCGCCGCTGACCGTGTCGCGGGCGCGGCAGACCGCGTCACCGACCCCGAGGGGCGCGTCCTGGACGGCGTAACGGATCGAGCGCCCCTTCCAGCGGTCGCCGAAGCGGTCCCGACCGACAGACCGCTGCGCATCGACGACCAGGCAGATGTCCGACGTGCTCGGGGGAAGCCGGTCGAGCAGTCGAGCCAGAATCGGGCGTCCGGCCACCTCGACCAGCGCTTTGGGTCGGCGCTCGGTGAGGGCGCCGAGCCGCGTGCCGCGGCCGGCGGTCGGGATTACGCACCACATGGATGTCGTGACCGTCGTCCTCAGGCCGGTCGTTCCGCGCCCAGCTCGACTCCTCGGTGGCGGTACAGGGTCGGATCGACCACGGCCGCCGCCGCCTGTGCGTCGAGCCGCACGTCGAGGAACTGCCGGATCCGTCCCGCTTCGCGGCCGGGGGCTGACACGACGTGCGCGTATTGGGTGTAGAGCACCGCCATGTTCGGCTGCTCGCCCAGCCACCCGATCGTCTGCTCGAGGTGAAGGCGGAAGAGCTCCGCCAGCCGTTCGTCACTCGCGCCGCCGGCCGGACCGCCCAGGTTCTCCAGCATCCGGCGCTGCGAGGCCAGGATCTCGCCGATCGGGCGGCGCATGAACACGATGCGGTACGTGTGCTCGGCCGGCAGGTACTGGAGGAGCTCCGATATGATCTTTACCGCCTTCCCGCGCGCTTCGGCCACCCACTCCACGTCGCCCTCCTTCAAGCGCTTCACGCGTTCGAGCTCGTAGTAGCCGGTCGGATTATCCGCATCCGCCTGGCGGACCTGATCGGTCAGCACGTCGACCCCGCCCGCCTCCAGCATCTTCATCATCATGGAGGTTCCCGAGCGCGGCAGGCCGGAGACGACGGTGACGGATGGCATCATCAGTTACGGCAACACAGCCGGTCGATGAGCAGCGCGGTGGCGAGCAGCGAGTTGATGATCCCGAACACGATCGCGGCGTTGAAGCCCGATTTCGCCGGCACCACGATCTGGTCCCCGGAGCGGAGTCGGAGCACCTCGATCGGGAGCATGTCTCCGGTGTTCAGGGCGGCGTACGCGTCGAGGTTCACGACCTCCCCCTCCCGCACGATGCGCACCTTCTCGGTGTTCGCGTTGGGGTCGAACCCGCCGGCGAGCTGGATCACATCCAGCACGTTGTCGGTCGGCGTGATCGGGAAGATCCCCTGGTTGCGGACGGCGCCGACCACCCCGACCCGAAACAGCGGCGTGATCGACACGACAGGATTCTGCATCGCCTGGCTGTAACCGGTCCGCAGCTCGGTCCGCAGCTCTTCGACCGGGATCCCGGTCGCCCGCACTTCCCCGAGGAAGGGAAGGTAGACGAAGCCCGTCTCCTCGACCGGAAAGTCGCCCCCGAGCTCGGCGTTGGGCCACACGGTGATGCGGAGGGCGTCGCCCGGTCGAAGCACCAGATCCGACCCGGACTGCGCGGCCGCCGGTGTCGCGGTCGCCGCCACCGCTACCGCGGCCATGCCGGCGAGAATCCAAGAACGCACGCTCATCACAAGCCTCCCTGTCTCGAGCCTCCTCCCACTCACCGGCCGGCGTACACCGAAGGACCGGCGGCGCGACTTCTGCTCCTTTTCCGCATCATACAGCCGCCGGCTCCCGGGCGGGATCTTCCTTCCCGGCGTTCCCGGTCAGGCGATCGAATACCCGGGCCAGCTGCCGTGCCGTGCTGCGCCGTTCGAAGCGCTGAATAACGGTCCGGTCGACGCTCGACCGCAGCTGCCCCCCGCGCCACCGATCGTAGAGACGCATCAGGGCGGCGCGAATGGCCGGCACGTCGTCCGGTTCAGCAACCACGCCGGCTCCGGTGTGCCGGATCAGATCGGCGGTGGCGCCCTCCCGAACCAGGGCCAGCACGGGTCGCCCGGCGGCCAGATACTCGAACGACTTTCCGGGGATGTTGCTCTCCTCCGTGTTGATGAGGACGAGTACATCGGCGCTCTGCATGTATCTGACTGCCTGCCGGTGCTCCACGTAACCCGTGGCCTGGAGGATCCCACGCTCGACCAGATCCGGGAACCCGATCTCCCCCGTTCGTCCCACGAACATCACCCGCAGGCGCTCGACGTCACCCGACTCCACCAGTGTCCTGAGCGCCTCCAGGAGGCCGTCGGCTCCGCGCCACGAGAACACGCTGCCGACGTGGACGAGAGTAAACTCGTCCGGCCGGGTCTGTACGTGGCCGGAATCGGCGAAGTCGGCCGCATCGTATCCGTTGGTGACGGTGGTGAATTTGTCTTCCGGGCCGCCGAACTCCGCCGCGAAGCGTGCCGTGTGCGCGGGACTGGTGGTGACCACTCGGCTCGCGCTTCCGACCAGGAGACGATCCAGCCGCCTGCCCAGCGCCCGGTGCACCGACGTCGGCCAGCGCAGCACGTGACGGAGCGACCATTCATCGCGGTAGTCGGCCACCCACGGGAGCCCGCTCCGCTTGTGGAGCCGGTAGGCCACCACGTGCGAGGCGACCGGGTAGGCCGACGAGAAGATGAGGTCGAAGCGCTGCTCGCCGAGGAGCCGCTCTCCCGCCGTCACGGCCGGCAGGATCCACCCTCCTTCCATGTTCGGAAAGGAGGGGGTCAGCGTGCGAGCCAGGCCGGCGAGGCGAACCTTTCCGAGCAGACGCATGGCGCGCCGCGTGGGCAGCGTCCGGGTCCGCGTCACCTCCGTCCCGCTCGGGATGAGCGACGACAGCGAGGGGTCCAGCAGCTGCCGGGCGCCCTCGAGCGGGCCGGTGAGCACGTGCGGCTGCCACCCGTTCTCGGGCAGGTAGCGGGTGAAATAGGCAACGCGCTGCACGCCCCCGCCGCCGTGCGGCGGGAAGCGGAAGGTCACGAACAGCGCCCGCTTCGGCTCCGGAGCTCCGTTCGCGTCCGGCGGAGAGACCATCAGCCGACAAGCGAAGAGACCATCAGCCGACGACCGGAGCCACGGCTTCGGGGCGGCGACCCAGAACGGACTCGTACACCTCGATCAGCCGGGCCGCGACCCCCGACCAGCGGTACTGCTCGATCCAGCGCTGAGCGCTCTCACCCATGTCGCCGAGTGGCGCCGTCACCGCCTGCTGGAGAGCCACCAGCAGTCCTTCCGACTCGTTCGGGTCGTAGAGGATGGCGGCCTCGCTCGGAAAGTCGGCCAAACACCCGAGCCGCGGTCCGACCACTGGTCGCCCGAACGACGCCGCCAGCACGGCGGCCCCCGAGGTGAGGGAGTCGGCGTACGGCAGCACCGCCGCATCGCACGCCCGCAGATACGTCGCCAGCTCATCATCCGGCACGAACTCGAGCCGGGTGGCGACCCGCCGATCCGCCTCGGCCAAGGCCGCTAGCTGGCGCCGGGTCACGTCGGAGCGCGGCTCGCCGACGACGAGCAACCGCAGCGCATCGCCGCGGAGTCGACCGAAGTCCTCCAGCAGACGGTGCACCCCTTTGTACGCCCGGATCTGTCCGAAATGGAGCAGGACGAGCGCATCGGCCGGCAGGCCGAGCTGCCGGCGGGCGTTTTCCCTGGTTCCGGCTCCGCTGTACCAGTCGCGGTAGTGTCCGTGTGGCACGACCTCGATCCGGGTACGGGGGATCCGGTACGCCTCGGCCACCCGGATCGCCGCCTCCTCGCAGTGCACCACGATGCGGTCGACCAGCCTCGCCAGCAGCCGGCAGGCCCGCAGCTCGAGCCCGGCGTGCCGGCGTTCGTGGTTGACGATGTTGTGAACCGTCCACACGAGCCGGGTCCCGCTCACCCGCGTCAGCGCCAGCTGCTGGAGAGAGAGCGCCGTGCGGGACAGCGCGCCGGCGGGCGAGCCGCTCTTCGGGACGAACAGCCGGTGATGCCAGTGCAGATGGATCACATCCGGTCGGCCGTACTGCCGCACCAGGCGCAGGAGCGGGAGGGAGCCTCGCAGCGGGGCCAGCGACACATCGACTCCGGCCTCCTCGAGCGCGCCGGCGAGCAGGGTCAGATACGGGTTGGCCAGGCCCTGGAACGGCAGCATCGTCACTCGAAGGGAGCGGTCAGCGGGCACGGTCGCCGCCGCCGCCGACGCCCGCCTCGTGGCCCGGCCACCGACCGCCTCGCCAGCTATCGAGACGCCGGCCGATGATCAGCTCGAGCTCCGCGATGTCATCCCGGTAGATATCGGCCAGCCACTCTCTCTCGCCTTCGCTCACCGTGATGGCCGGGAAATCGAGCCGCCGGAGTGGCGGGGCGATCGAGAAAAGCCGGCGCGTGAGGCGCGGGAAATAGTGACTCAGGTACAGCTCCAGGTTACGGGGACGGACGTTGTGCTGTCCGTCGAGCCCGATCGGCCGGAACGCGTCAGATACCCCGATGTGGCGAAAGACCCGGGCGACGGTCGCGGCCCGCTCGTGCTGCACCGCGTCTTCGTACACGATGACGAGGAGCCGGTCGGGATCGAACAGATCGAGCCACCGCGACAAGTGACGGGCGTAGAAGCCGATGTCGACGATCCCGAAGCGATCACCCACTTCTCGCAGCCGATCCCTGGGGTGGAGCCGGCCCTTCCGAATGTGGTGGAAGAACGCCGACACGGCGCGCTCCACCGGGTGGCGCAGCATCGCGACGAGCTGGAGGTCCGGAAAGTGACGGTGGACGAGTCGAGCCGCGTCTTCTTCGCGCCCCTCCTCGCCGATGACCGCCGACAGGTAGTTGGGGGTGAACTCGCCCACCGCGGTTTCCCCGGAGTAACCGGCGAACTGAGACCGGTACCATTCGATCCCGCGACCGTAGACCGAGGCGTCCTCGAAGAAGTGCAGCTCCTTGCGCCGGGGGGTGTGCACGTCCGGATGCTGGGCCACCATCCGGGCCAGCCACGTCGTGCCGCACTTCTGGGCTCCGATCACCAGAAAGGTCGGATCCGCGCCCGTACCGCTGGCTGCCGTCGAGTCCGCTGCCGGAGTGTTAACGCTCGTCCGATTCGCGCTGGTCGAGTGCGGACCCGTCGGGTCGGCACGGTTGGATTCCGTGGCGATCACGAAATGACGCGCTGGTAGCGCAGCCAATCTCCGGTCCGGCGCAGCGCCTCCTCGAAGCTCGTGCGCTGCCGATACCCGAGCACCTCTCGCACCTTGCGGCTCGAGTAGCGAGTGCGACCGACGAGCACCCGCATCATGCTCTTGTCCGGTAGCTGGGGTCCGGCCCGCTTGCCGCTGGTCGCCTGACCGTTACCGCCGGACGCGGCCGGCTCGGTTTCATCCCCGGTGAGGCCCCGAGCGACGGAGTCCGGAAGCAGCGCCTTGAGTGTCCGGAGCCACGGCACCCGCTTCAGCTGCCGCCGAACGGCAGGGGCGCTCACCCCCGCCCGTACCACGCGCGGGAGCATCGAGAGCGGCAGCAGCACGGAGGCGCGCAGCGGTCCGGGCTCCAGCCTTCTGCGGAGGGCCGCCACCTCGCGCTGGGAAGCCGTCCGCAGAGGCGGATGGGTCCCCAGCAGGCGTGCGTACCCTTCGTAGACATCGCGCCACGTCAGTGCCTCGTCGTCGATCATCAGGAATGCTTGTCCGTCGCCGGCCGTGCCACGCACCGAGAGGAGAATGGCGTCGATCAGGTTGTCGATGTACACGAAGCTCGCGATCCCCGCACCGCCGTCGATCAGCGTCGCGCCCGCCAGGATCTCCTCGACGATCTTGCCCGTCCAGCGCCGTCCGTACGGTCCGTAGATATTGGCGGGGCGAAACACGACGACCGGCAACCCGGTCTCCCGGTGGTGGCGCCAGACTTCGTTCTCTGCCTCGAACTTGGCACGCTCGTAGGGGGTCTCGCCGCGGACGAGCGGCGCCGTCTCGTCGACTGTGCGATCGGGCAGTGGGCTGCCGTGCACCACGGAGCTGCTCAGGTGGATGAAGCGAGCCGCCCCCGCAGCGGTCGCCGCCTCGAGCACGACCCGGGTCCCGTCGACCGTCGCGCGCCGACGCGCCGCCACATCTCCGCTCGCTCCGTAGGCGCAGTGAACAACGACATCGCATCCCTCCACGGCTCGCGACAGTTCGTCGACGTCGAGCAGGTCGGCTCGCTCGAGCCGCACCGGAAGGCGCGCCAGACGCGCCAGTCCGGGACCGGAGAATCGGCGGACGACCCCGACCACCTCGTACCCGCCCTCCAACACCAGCCGTTCCGCGAGCCGGCATCCGACGAAGCCGGTCGCGCCGGTGATCGCGACCCGGTACTTACTCATCGGTCTTCTCACCGCTGGTCGAAGGAGCAACTTCCCAGCTTCGCGGCCGAATCGTACGGCGTCGGTGACAGGCGTCGATCAGTCGCACGGTTGCCACCGCCTCGGCGGCCGAAACCGGTGGCGGCCCACCGCCGCGGATCGCCTCGAGGAAGCCTTCGAGCTGGAGGACGAAGTCTTCCACCCGCGACCTGCCGCGCTCCGACTCGCCGCTGAGAGTGACCAACTCCGGGTCTCCCGTCCCGCGATACCGTACCTGGTGACCACCCAGTGTCGGTGCCTCGATCCATCCCTTCGACCCGTGGACGCGCAGCCGGTTGTCGAGCGCCCGCGTGAAGCTCACCTCGACCCGGGCCGGAATCGGCCGCGTGGCCTCGTTCGCCTGCACGGCGAAATCGACGGCGGCGTTTGCCTCCGGCCCGCCCCAGCTGTCATCGGCGTAGTCGTGGAGGTCGGTCGCCTGCCCGCCGGCGATCCACTGCACGAGATCGAGCAGGTGGGTCCCGGTGTCCCGCAGCACCCCGCCCTGGGCGGCATCCACGAACATGTTGGCCGATTGGAGGGGCCAGTTGAACTCGCCGCCCTCCTCGGCCTCGACGTGCTCGATTTCGCCCACCAGTCCCAGCCGCACGAAGCGGCGCAGGAGGCGAACGCTCCGACCCAGACGTCGCACCATGCCGACCGACAGGATGGCTCCGCTCCTCTCCGCGGCGGCCGCCATCGCCTCGGCCGAAGGCAGGTCCGGAGCCATCGGCTTCTCGCACAGGACGTGCACCTCACGGGCGAGGCACTCGATGGCGACCTCGGCATGCGAGCCCGGCGGGGTGGCGACGACCAGCGCGTCGATGTCGCCGAGCGCCTGGCGATAATCCTGCGTCACCTCCGGCACGGAGAACGCCTCCGCGAGCGCCCGCGCGCGCGCCACATCGAGATCGACCAGGTGGGTGACGGTGGCATCCGGGAGGCTCGCGGCGGCGGGCAGGTACCGCTTCTCGGTCACGGCCCCGCAGCCGACGATCGCCAGCCGCAGGACGGGAACCGGCTCGCGCGCGGACGGGCCGGTTTCCGTCGGCCACTCGTCGGCGAGAGAAGCGGCACCGGCGCGAACTGTGGCGGCCGCCGCGCACGCTGTTCCGGCACCCTCGGGCACTCTCTCGCTCCGCTCGAGCGCGGATTCCGTGCTCACCGCTCCTCCTCGGCCAGCCGAGCGGACCACGCCCGTTTCCTCGACGCGAGGCGACCCGCCACGGTCGACAGGGCGGCGCGCACCAGCCGTCCCCGTTCGAAGCGTAAGCCCAGATCGCGAAATGCGTTTCGATGGTATGACCAGAAGGCCCTCCCCGGCCGCTGGAGCGCTTTTCCGCCCAGGAAGTTGTAGTACCGATCGACCCAGAAGTGGTGACGACCCGCATGCTCCGCGGACGAAAGGTACACCGGCCCGTAGCGGGCGAGGATCTCGAGCTTGCCGGCGAACGAAGTGTTCACGCGACCCTTGCGGGCGGTAAGCGAATCATCGTGCAGGCGCGTGAACGAGAGGACCTCCGGCACGTAGCCGAAGTCCGCATCCCGCAACAGCTCATAGCAGACCATCTGGTCGATGAGCGCGTGCTCGCCCTTCGGGTAAAACGGATCGCGGCCGCGCACGAGATCGGACCGGATGAGGAGCGACGAGGGCGATCCGAACAGGTACGGAACGGTGCCGAGCAGCGAGAGGCGACAGATCTCCGCCCCGCGAATCACGTTACCCTCGGGCGGCACCCACTTCCCCGTCACCTCGTCGCCCTTCTGCACGAAGGAGCCGACGATGCCCACGTTCGGGTGGCGTTCCGCCAGCTCGACCATGCGGCGAATGCAGTCGGGAAACAGGGCGTCGTCGGCGTGGATCACCTTGCAGTAGCGACTCCCGGACGCAATCTGCCGCATCGCGTGGTTCAGATTGTCGAACGCCGACAGGAAGGCGTCGTTGTCGTGAATTCGGATCCGAGGGTCCTGCCGCGCGTAGCCCTCGGCGATCTCCCGCGTCCGGTCGGTGCTGCAGTTGTTGACGATCACGTACTCCCACTGCTCGTACGTCTGCTCGAGCACGCTCTCGATGCATTCGGCAATGAACTCCTCGCCGTTATAGACGGGAGTCACCACGCTGACCGGCGGATGCTGCGGTCCCGGTCTGTCCATCAGCGCGCCTCGCCGGCGGCCGCGCGGGCCAGCGCCGGCCGGCTCGCCATCCGTCCTGGCGAACGGTTCACCGAAGCCGCCTCGTTCCACTCGGCGTGAAACAGATCGGCGATCACCCGCGCCACCCTTCGGTGGCCGCCCGGTGTCCAGTGGCAGTCGTCGGGAAAGTGGTCGGCCACGCTCAAATGGCGGCTGAGGGGCTCGAACCGGACGCCCAGCCGCGCGCAGATCGCGGCCAGCTCGCGGTCCGGCCGCTCCGGCTCGAACGAGCTTGGATCGCTGGACAGGCTGGCCAGCCAGCCGTGGCGATCCGGGTCGATCTGATCGACGTCGGGGTTGCCCAGGACGATGAGGCGCGCGCCCACCTTCTCGCAGGCCTCACCCCCGCGTCGGATAAGGAACTCGCAGGCGCCGAATGCGCGCGTGGACAGGAAGCTCCGGCTGCAGATTTCGGCCAGCCGCCGCGACCAGGCCGGCCACGCCGGGTTCGGCCACGGCTCCGGCGTCACGTGCTCGGTCACGATCTCCCACCCGCCCCCGCGTCCCTGCCGAACGAACGGCTGGCGGTAGCGCTCGACGCATGGCTGGAGGTTGTCGTACAGGTCGTTGCCGTAGTAGACGAGCCACACGACCAGCTTGCCGCGCAGCTCGTCCGCCAGTCGTTCCATCCACAGCAGCTCCTGCACCATGTTGTAGCCGTTAGTGCCCACCGTCTTCACCGTCAGTCCGCGTACGGCCCGGGGGAAGAAGTCGGCGTCGTCGACGCCGTAGCCGAAGGCGAACGAGTCGCCGAACACGACGACGTCGGCGTCCTCGAGGCTGACCGCGCCGCGCCAGCCGTCGGGGCCAGTGGTGAGCTGGAAGGGCTGATCCTCGCCGGCGTGGACTCGCAGCCCCGGCTTCGGCTTCCACCCCACCGTGGGCTCGAACTCCACCAGCTGCTGCCACGGGGTGGCGACCGGCTTCCGGCTCACGATCCGGCGGTGGATCAAACGGGTGGCCACCGAGAGACCCCAGAACGGCAGGCCGAGGACGAGCAACGGCAGCAGCACGACCCCCGCCACCAGCGCGGCGGCCGCGGCCAGCGCCGCGCGGGCGATCCGGCCGGCGAGATTCTCGAAGCGCTTGTACGGGTTTGCGGTCCCCATCAATACAGTGTGTAGATCCTGGATGGCATCGGATCCTCGCCTGCGGATTCGAGCGCTTCCAGGATCAGCATGAACGGTACCAGGAACGCGACCCACCAGCGTCCGCTGCGGAACGACCAGCGGAGCATCTCCCGCATGCCTCCGGGCGACCCGGCGCTTGCCGGCGAGGCATCCTGACTCGCGTACGCCTCGTTCGGAAGCGTGTCGCGCGCTACCCACCCGTCCGCCCCACTCTTCGCCATGCGTACCGAACTTCCGAGGCGGGAGGCCGCCGTGACGACGATGAAGTAGCACACAGCGGAGAGCGCGAATCGGGCATGACGCGCGTACGCCCGGGCGGCGCGGTTCCACCACCGGTACGGCCCGAGAGCGAGCCGGGGCCGTCTCCAGCCGATCGACGCCACGGCGAAGCCGACCAGGGCGGCGACGAGAATGGCGAGGCCGGAATGCACGCCTCCCCACACCGCGGCGACGGCCAGCGCCGCGGCGGCCGCGACGGCCGAGGCGATGGCGAACGCCCGCAGCCAGTCGCGGTCCGGCCGAGCCGGGATGACGGAGCCGAGCATAGTCAATCGAGCGAGAAGCCGGCCTTGTACGCCTCGGCTTCGCTGCTCCGATGCGTCGGTTGGGCGTCCTTGAGCATGATGTAGTCTCCCACCACCAGGCAATCCATGTCGGTGGCCATGAAGCAGCGGTACGCGTCCTCCGGCGTGCACACGATCGGCTCGCCACGGATGTTGAAGCTCGTGTTCACGATCACCGGACAGCCGGTCCGCTCGTGGAAGCGACGCATGAGCCGGTAGAACCGTCCGTGACGCTCCTCGTCGACCGTCTGCACGCGGGCCGAGTAGTCCACGTGGGTGATGGCCGGAAGGGTGGAGCGCGGGACGGACACCCGCACCCGCAGGTCGGGATCGCGCATGCGCTCCAGATCGGCCGAATCCAATGGGGTGCGCAGCGGCTCACGGACCGGAGCCACGAACAGCATGTACGGCCAGTCCTCCTCGTCCCGCACCTCGAACACCTCCGAGGCATGCTCGCGCAGCACGCACGGCGCGAACGGACGGAACGACTCGCGGAACTTGATCTTCACGTTCATCACCCGCTGCATGTCGGGCGAGCGCGCATCGCCGATGATGCTTCGGGAGCCGAGGGCCCGAGGACCGTACTCCATCTGGCCCTGGAACCACCCCACCACCCGCGCCTCTTCGAGCAGGCCCGCCACCCGGTCCAGCAGGTCGGATTCGTCCGCCACCCGCTCATAGCGGGCGCCGAGCGCGTCGAGCTGGAGCGCCGTCTCGTCGGGCGCGAACGACGGCCCGAGCAGCGACCCGCGCTGGGCATCGCGGCCGTTCGGCCGGCGCGGGTTGCCCAGCAGGTGGTGCCAGACGAGGAGGGCCGCCCCCAGGGCACCGCCCGCATCGCCCGCCGCCGGCTGCACCCAAATGTCCTCGAACGGACCCTCGCGCAGCAGGCGCCCGTTCGCCACGCAGTTGAGGGCGACGCCCCCGGCCATCACGAGCCGCCGGGCACCCGTGATTTCGTGCGCGTGCCGGGCGGCGCGCAGCACCACCTCCTCGGTGACGGCCTGAATCGAGGCGGCGAGGTCGATCTCGCGCTGGGTGATGGTGCTCTCCGGCTCTCGGGGCGGACCGCCCAGCAGCCGGTGCAGCTTCTCCGACGTCATGGTGACGCCGCGACAGTAGTCGAAGTAGGACATGTCGAGCCGCACCGAGCCATCCTCCGCGATGTCGACCACCTCGCGCAGGATCAGATCGGCGAAGCGCGGCGTCCCGTACGGGGCCAGCCCCATCACCTTGTACTCGCCCGAGTTCACCTTGAAGCCGGTGTAGTCGGTGAAGGCCGAGTACAGCATGCCGAGCGAGTGCGGGAAGCGCATCTCGTGGCTCAGGCTCAGCCGGTTCCCCTGTCCATGTCCGATCGAGCTCGTCGCCCACTCGCCGACCGCGTCGAGGGTGAGGATCGCCGCCTCTTCGTACGGAGACGGGAAGAAGGCGCTGGCCGCGTGGGACTCGTGGTGTTCCGCGAAGCACACCGAGCCGTCGAAGTCGGAGCCGAGCTCGCTCCGGATGACGCGCGGCAGGTGGAGCTTGTGCTTCACCCACAGCGGGAACGCGCGGCGGAACGAGGCGAAGCCGGCCGGCGCCACGGCGAGGTACGTCTCGAGCAGCCGCTCGAACTTGGTCAACGGCTTCTCGTAGAAGACCGCGTAGTCGAGCTGGGCTGGCTCGATCCCCGCCTCTTCCATGCAATACGCGACGGCTCGCGCCGGGAACCGGTGGTCGTGCTTCTTGCGCGTGAACCGCTCCTCCTGCGCGGCAGCGACGATCTCGCCGTCGCGGATGAGGGCGGCGGCCGAGTCGTGGAAGAAGGCGGAGATCCCGAGGATGTGTGTCGGCATCAGCGCGTGGGCCGGGCCGAGGAGCCGAGGCTAGCGTTCATCGGAGAGCCCCTGTCTGGACACGTACAGAACGGCATCGCCTTCGAACGGTGTCGAGAAGCTCCGGCTCGCACCGCCTCGAATCGCCGCACCCCGGAACAGCGATCCCTCGCGCGGATCGATCCACGTGACCTCGAGGTGGCCGGCGGTCGCTGACAGATCGACCGTGACCGATCCCCCGCGCGGCAGGTACACCAGGTAGCGCGCCTCGACGCCGACTCCGCCGGCCATGCAGTACCCGGTGGAGGCGAGACGGGAGGCGGGGGCGAGGCCCGCCATGTCGACCCGCCGGGCAAGGGCGGCGGTCAGGCCCATCGCCCGGCGCACCTCCTCGAGCTGCACGGCCGACATCCAGCCCCAGCCCCAGTTCGGGTCGTAGATTGCCGAGTCGTAGATGTCCAAGAAGATCGGGTTGTGGCCCCGCAGGAAGCTCTTCCACACCCACTTTCGGTCACCGCCGACGCCCCACAGGTGATCGGTGTCCAGGATCATCACCTTGGCGCCGGCGGCCGCCGGCGGATTGTCGCGATACCCATCCCGAGCGTCGGGCGAGGTCCAGTCCGCGTCGCTGGCCAGCATGTCGTCGAGATCGAGCCGATCGCCCGACCTGCCTCCACCGGTGATCCCGACCGGGTGCTGGACGCCGAGCTGTGTCTCGTAGTCGCGGACGAAGCGCGCCATATGGTTCTGCCACTCGAGCGATCCGCCCAGCCCTTCGTTGCTGATTTCGAACAGGACGTTGTCGAAGTCGTGCACGGCCTCTACCACCCGGCGTACGTACGCCTCCTGAAGGCGGGTGATGGCCGGATCGCTCAGGGTGTGGACCTCTTCACCGCGCCCATCGCCGTTCCGGTCGCCGTCCACGCCGTTCACGTTGTTGGCGGCGTGGAACGGATGGCCCTCCCAGGCGACGCCGCGCTCGTCGCGACTCCAGACGGAGAACGTCTGAAACAGCATCACCGATACGTAGAACCCGTCGGCCGCGGCTCTCCGCACGCGTGATCGGAGTCGTTCGAAGTACGCCTCATTGAAGGTCTCCAGGTCGTACCGGAGGCGACCGTCGACGCCGACTCCGGGCCCGGTGCGCCGGTACGGCAGCAGATCCACTCGCCACCTCTGGGTCGCGGTGGATTCCCACGTCCACAGCCGCACGAAGTTGTGGCCGGCCGCCGCCAGCGTGCCCAGGTAGCGCCCGAAATCGAACCGCCTCCCGGCCCGCCCCGCCACCCGGAGGTCCTGGAAGTTGTTCCAGGTGTGTGACCCCGTCAGGTACACCGGTCGGCCCGAACCGTCTTCGAAATACCGGGCGTTCCGCGCGTGCCGGATCAGCGGACCGGACGCGCCGGCGGTACGCAGCGTCAGGCGCCCGACGACCTGCAGGCCATCGCCCGCCGGACCGGTCGGGTTCCGATCGTCGGCACAGGCCGTGACGAGGAGGCCAAGGGGTGCGGCCGCGATCGCCGCCCGGAGCGCGGGACCGGTCAACCGACCCCTCATTGCACGGCCCGGTGGCCGAGCGGCGCGCACCACCGCGCGCGAAACGCCTCGAGCTCCGCCGCAGTGTAGAAGTGACGCGAGTATCTCGAACTGTACATTCTGTCGAGGTACGAGTCGGGAATCCGCACAGCGTCCAGGAATGCCCTGTAGGTCTCCGAGTAGTATTTCTCCGCGCCGACGTTGCGCTCCTGGATCTGGAAGTCGGCGAGGCCGAGAAACGATTCCATCGCCGTGCCGATGCAGGCGTTGAGTTTGCTGAGCTTGACGAGCAAGAGCCGCGCCGAGCCACCCTCGTAGATCTCGTACCCGCGCTCCCGCGGGAAATCGGACGCGTACACGTCGATCCCGAGCACCCTGCCGACCTGTTTGTCGAGCCATTCGAGCGGAACGTCATGGTCCGGGTATTCGGACCAGAACAGGCCGTCTATCTGAGCCAGCAATTCCTCGCTGCTCACTCGCTTCGCGCGGTCTCGATAGCCGAACCCGAGCTGCGTGTCCATGATCTCGAAACAGGCGGATAGGTTTCGGGCGACCGGGTCGCGAATGATGGTGACGACGTTCCACTTTCCATCGCCGGGCGCCGCGCCCACCTCGAGCAGGTACTCACTCTGCCACAGGGCATGGGGGTTCCCCGACCGCGACCGCCAGTTGGCCCGGAAGACCTTCTCGGCGAATTGAAGTTCCCGGCGGGTCAGCGCATGGATATGAAACACCCCCATTTCCGGCCGAGCGGCCTTGAGCGACGCGGTCAGGGCGGTGGAGCCGACTTTCCCCATCGTGTACACGAGCAGCTGCTTCGCCGCACGCCCTTTGGTCCGTCGCAACTCGCGCCGGTAGTAGGCGCGCGCGGTGGCGTAGCGACGGTACGCGAGCGCGCGAACTGCCCGTCTCCCTGCGGTCCTGAGTCGCTTCGCTGCGGCAGTGATGGGGTTACGCACTACAGAGCATACGTCTCCAGGAGGTCCTCGACGATCGAGTCGTATCTCTCGCCGAACGTCTCGCGCGTGTGCTGTTGTCGGGCGAACTCCCACGCATTTCGGCTCATGCTCTCGAGAGTCGACGGCGATTCATCACGAAGCGCGCGGACCGCGGCGCCGATCGTCTCCACGCTCGCGTCGACGAGGACCACCCCGCGGTCCGGCTCCACGTCGACTCCCGACTGGTAGCTCACGATCGGGATCAACCCCTGAAGCATGCAGGTAATCACGCTTCCCGCCTGTCCCTCCGAGCAGGACGGGTAGATGAGGGCCATGCAGTCGGTGGCCAGCTCGGTGAACGTCGCCCCGGCCACATCCGTCCACCCCACCGTGTGGATGTTCGGGGTCTCGAACAGTTCCCGTCGGTACGCGTCGCAGAAGTCCCGCTCGCCTTCGACCGGTCCGCATACGGTGAGCCGACAGTCCGGCATGCCGGCGAACGCCTCGAGCA
>CAZJXR010000086.1:0-15004 GCA_964550085.1 uncultured Gemmatimonadota bacterium | reverse complement strand
CCGAAGCGCATTTATCCGAGCCGAACGATCGCCGGCTGGGTAGTCGGTGCCGAGGGGCTTCCCGAAGCCATGCAGCTGACCGTGGTCAGGGTTGATGATCTGCTGCTGGCCGGGATCTCAGCCGAAGTGACGGCGATGGCCGGCCTGCGTATGCGGCAAGCGATGCTTGAGCGCGCGCAAGCATTGGATCTGAACGTCGACGGTGCGGCGGTGGTCAGTCTCACCAACGGGTACCTTCAGTACATCGCCACCGCAGAGGAGTACGGCGCCCAGCACTACGAAGCCGGCGCGACTCTGTACGGGCCCGCCATGGCCGGAGTAGCAACAGCCCGAATCGAGCGACTGGTGGAACAGGTCGCAGCGGGCGGAGGAGCGACGATCCAGGGAATCGAAGCGCGCCCGGGCAAGCCCAAGTCGATCCTCCCCCCACCGGGGCGAAGCGCCCTGGCCAAGCCACAGCTCGATCGCACTGCCTGTGCACGGGATACGGTGATCGTGCGATGGAAGGACCTTCCGCCCGGCGCGATCGATCTTGCGCGCGGCCCGATTCTTCGCTTCGAACGAAAGGGGGCCGAGTCGATGCTCATTGCCTGGGACGGCGATCCTGAAGTGGAGGTCCGCCTGCTCCGCGACAACGGCGACGAAGCGCTTTGGGAGGCCCGGTGGGTACCGGGAGGTGCCACCGCCGGCAGTTATTCGGTAACCCTTGTTCGGTGGTCGCCGCCGGATAACGCGATTGAGTTCACGTGCGGGACCGCGCGAGTAGCAAGACCATGAACGACGGACCGCGATCGCAGAGGGCGCGCCGTGTCCTCATGACCGGGGCCACGGCCGGCTTCGCGGGAGAGCTGGAAGCTCTCATGCGCGACCGCTGTCGCCTCGTCTTCTTCCTCGGTCTGGTGATCAGTGTCGTTCTGATCGGAATCGCACGCCTGCTGCTCACTAGTCCTCCCATCGTGCCTAGCTTCTACGAGGAATGGGAGTGGGCGCTGGATCTCGGGCACATTCTTTCCTTCGCGATCGGATTGGGCTTGCTGTACGTTGGTCGTCCGGGCCCCATCCGGCTGCAACGGACCGCGTTCGTCGTCATCGCCTTCAACATCGTTCTCGTCATGGTCAACGGCGGTGTGGTATCACCCGACTACCCTCCCGCTCTGGCCATTTCGCTCGGCTTGTTCGTACCAGCGGCCGTACTACCGTGGCGCACACGCTACCAGGTCTGGCTTGGCATGACCGCGCTGGTGGCCGTCTTTGGCGTCCATGTCGCGTGGTACCTGTGGGCAGGCGAGATCCAGGAATACTGGGCCACCAATGGAGGAACGGCGGCGTTCTGGAATCAGCTCCTCGGGATCGAGGTCGGCATCCTCATCCTGGCGGCCGCGGCCGTCGTCGTCACGCGTACTCTGTACGTCCTGCGGAAGACCGCACATGAAGCACAACGGTTCGGGAGTTATCTCGTGGAGCGTGAGATCGGCCGCGGTGGCATGGGCAAGGTCTTCAAGGCGGAGCACGCCATGCTGTGCCGTCCGGCAGCGGTGAAGGTGCTGCGAGAGTCGACAGGAGTGGCGCATGCGCTGGATCGATTCGAGCGTGAAGTCCACCTCTCCTCGGGTCTATCGCACCCGAACACGATCACGATCTTCGACTTCGGTCACACTGCCGACAACTCGTTCTACTATGCAATGGAATACCTCGAAGGGATGAACCTCGAGGAGCTGGTCGAGCGGTTCGGGCCGGTCGATGCAGCCCGCGCGATTCACCTGCTGCTGCAAGTGTGTGGTTCGCTCAAAGAGGCACATGGCCGCGGGATCATCCATCGGGACCTGAAGCCGTCGAACATCTACCTGACGGAGAGGGGCGGTATTCACGACTTCGTCAAGGTTTTGGATTTCGGGATCGCAAAGCAGGTATCCGCTCCCGCGGATCGCACCACGCCTCTTGAGGACGGAGTGCTGACGGAGGTGGGAACGGTGGTGGGAACGCCGCGTTACATGGCCCCCGAGGCCTACATGACCGACCGGGACCTCGACCCACGCTCCGATATCTACAGCCTGGGCGCAGTCGCCTACTGGCTCCTGACGGGGCAACCTCCATTCACCGATCCGGAGCCGGTCGTGTTGCTCAAAAAACTTCTGACGACCGAGCCGCGTAAGCCGTCCGAGCTGACCGAGGTGCCGGTGCCGGCTGCACTGGACGAGGTGGTTGTGCGCTGCTTGAGGAGCAGTGCGGGCGACCGCTACCAGGCCGTCGAGGAGCTCGAGCTCGCGCTCCGAGCAGTCAATATCACAGAGCCGTGGTCTGCCGACCGGGCCCGGCGATGGTGGGAGCTCCACGTGACCTGCGAACAGACCGCAAGAAGTTGATGCGCTACCTTGCCGTCACTGATACTAGTCGCTGGTACAGTCGGCCGATGACGATCGCCAAGAAGAACGCCACTCCGATCGCTGCGCGCGGCAGGCACCGATCTTCGAATTGGAGGCTTATGAGGTTGCACCTCCCGCGGTGACGATGCAAGCCGCAACACAAAGGCCGGGGAGCGTTGGTTTCGCTCCCCGGCCCGTGCGCCACCCGCCCAAAGTGCTACGCACCGACATGCAACACGGCGATGCGGCTTCGGAGCGGCATCGAGTCAGTCGCCGTCGATCGTGACCCCGAGGGTGATGAGCACGGGGTCGATCGGGTTGATCACCGTCGCGAAGGGAGAACCCGCGAACAGCAGCCCGACCGGCTTGCGGTCGTCGTCTCTGGACTGACCCTTCCCGTCGAGCACGACCAGTGACCCGGAGTCCCCACCGGCGCTCATGCTCGTGGTAATGATCTGGCCGAGAAAGCAGGCGACCTTACCCTCCGAGTAGCCGACGTTCACAACCGCGTTGATCGCCTGGATAGTGCCCTTGGTGAATCCGGTCGTGCGGCCCACCTTCTTCACCTTCATGTTGAGCGCCGGGAGGATGGTCGTCGACCGGGGCGTGCCATAGCCAACCCCCGCCGGGGTGGAATTCCCGAGCTCCGCCGTCGTCGTCAACGCGAGCGCGGCATCGATCACGTTGATGCACGCACCGCCGAAAACGACACTCTGCCACCTTTCCAGGGTGCCGATGTCATCCGCCGGGCTCAAGCCTCCGTCGAACGTGCCGGGCTGAATGACCGCGTCGCCCCTGGTGGCGTTGTTCTCGACGGCGTACACGTGGTTGTTGCTGAGCGCGTACACGTTCCCCTGGCTGTCCGTGACGCGGGCGCCGATCGTGCCCGCGGTGACGGCGGGATGCCCGGTAGACACCCCGATCGGGACGGGTCGGTCGAAGCGGGCCGTGAGGTCCACCTCGCCCCCGCCACCGCCGCCGCCACCCGGGTTGCCGCAGGGAGGCTGCTCACATCTGGGCTGCGCCGTGAACGGCGGTCCAGCCTTGAACTCGCCGGTAACGAACACCTCGACCGGAACCCCCTCGAGCACCTTGGGCACCGGGCCGAGATCCGCGCCTTTAGCGAGAACCGTGACCACAGGTTCGCCGTCGGTACCAATGCTAACCGCGGTTCCGACGACTCCGTTCGCCTTCATAAGCTCGGGAGTGTGGCGCTCCTGCACCTCCATAACCATCTGCAGGTCGCGCTGCACCAACGTTGGGGATATCGGCCCCTCGAGCGAGGAGGTCGGGTCGGCCGCCTGGTCCGAGCAGCTCCACACGAGAGCGACGGCAACCAGGGCCAAGTATTTGAACGGTTTCGAGCCTGTCTGTTTTTCGTTTTTCTTCGCCACTGTATAGGGCTGCTGTTCCACCTCATCCTCCCTCCCAGTCGCCCGGTCGGGGAGACTGTGGGCTTGGAGTGTTCAGGAGCGGGTTGGGGAGAGGGGCACACGGGCCCCATCTCCCCGCATCCGGTCGGTACATGCGTGCCGAAGGCACGCGGGCCCTACGGAATGCCGATCGAGCCGGAGAGGTTGGTGAAGAAGGTGCCGATCTCGTTACCGAACGCCGTAACACCGATCACGGCGACGATCGCGATCAGCGCGACGAGGAGACCGTACTCGGCCAGATCCTGCCCCGACTCGTCGGTCCACATCGCCTTGAAGAGTTCCAGCATGGGTTCCTCCCGGCCTTTTGAAGGCCGTGTGTGGGTGAATCCGTCGGGGAGGGCTGGACCCGATCTGCTCCTGGCACACTCCGCCCCGACTCCGCTGGGCCTCTCACGTTGAACCATTTGTGCCAGAGGGCGGCCACCGGCGCACGCCGACACCCTGCGTACGGCACCACCGGCCGCGCTCCGCGGTCGTTTCTACCTGTCTGGTTTGACGGCGAGAAGACGCGCGGTGACCGCGGCTAAATGCACGAAACCCTTGCAAAAAGCCAGAGGACGGCGAGTGCGCCACGAGAACGGCTTGTCACCCGACCTTGGCGTCCTTTCGGGGTCAGGTCGGTGACGGGGCGTCGCGGGGTGGGTCCGGAGCGTTCGGAGGTCGTTCGGAAAGCTGAACGCGTATATTGGCTACAAGGGCCATGAACTGTCCCTGTGCAGGTATTTGTACAGGATCTCGGTGAGGCTGATGGTGCGACTGGCCATGGCGGGAAGCCACCCACGCCGGCGAACGCGGCCCACAGCGGGTGCCGGCGAGGAATGCCGATGACCCCCTCGCTCCTTGCGCGCGTGCGCCAGGCACTCCAAGCGCGCTATGCCGTGCTCGACCAGCTGGGGCGTGGCGGGATGGCGATCGTGTTCCGCGCCTATGACCGAACGCTGCAACGCGATGTCGCCATCAAAGTCCTGGATCCCGCGCTGGCGACGGCCCGCGGCGCAGAGCGTTTCGTCCGCGAGGCACGTCTCATCGCGCGTCTCGTCCATCCGAACGTGGTGCCGGTGCACGAAGCCGGAGAATCGGACGGCCTCTTCTATTACGTGATGGACCTCGTCGACGGCGAGACGCTCGAGAACCGGCTCCACCGTGGCCCCCTGCCTCGCCAACAGGCGGTGTCGATCGTCCGTGATATTCTCGCCGCCCTGGAGGCAGCGCACGCCAAGGGCGTTGTCCATCGCGACGTAAAGCCGAGCAACGTCTTCCTCAGTGGCCACCGTGCCCTGCTGGGAGACTTCGGCATCGCGGCCGCGCGCCAGCGTACCGAAGACGCGCTCACCTATCCGGGGGAGCGCATCGGAACGCCGGCCTACATGGCTCCGGAACAGAGTCGTGGCGAGGCCGGTCCCGCCAGCGACGTGTACGCGGCGGCTATGCTGTTCTACGAGGCGATCACGGCGAAGAGGTGGGAACCCGGCGCCGAACCCCGAAAGGTTGCCTTGCCGTTGCCGCGCCCGATGGCGAGCGCCGTGCGCCGCGCGCTCGATCCGGAAGCGTCGCGCCGCTGGCCGAGCGCCGACCTGTTCCGTTCCGCGCTTGTGGAGCCGGCCCCCAAGCCCCCGCGACGGTGGACGGCGGCGGTCGCAGTCGTGCTGGTGGTCGGGGCCGGCGTGGCGTTGCTCTTCCGCGGGCGCAGCGGTTCACGAAGTACGCACGACGATCTGGCTCTCCTCCCGTGTGCTCCCGAGTTGGCCGGCGACGACGTGAGCCCGGAAACGCTCGAGAACATCGGGCGTCTCGCCTCCAGCATGCTCCGCGATCTCCCCACCCCGCGACTCGCTTCGTACGATCGCTCGGCCTCGTGGTGGCGCGCTCGCCCGGAGCACGACATCGCCGACGCCGCCCGGGCGCTCAACGCGGCGGTCGTGGCGGAGTGCCTCGTCACACCGGCGGGTGACGACTCGCTCGCCGTCACTTTGCGACTGTACGACCGGGAGGGCACGCAGCTCCCGTCACCGCCGACGCTGTTGGGAGCGGCAGGCCCGGCCCCGCACGCGCTCGCTGAGGGGACCGCGGTGGCGCTGTTACAGGGACTGGGTTCCGCCCGTTCGTTGGCCTCGGGCGGCTACGCGGCGCTATCCGGTCACAACCCGGAGGCCGTACGCGCATTCCTGCGCGGCGAATACGAATTCAATCGCAATGCGATGGAGGGGGCGCTCGGCTACTTCTCCAACGCCCTGGAGCACGACTCCACCCTGGTCCTCGCCGCCTGGCGGCTCGCCGACGCCCAGCGTTGGGCCGTCGGAAGTGCCGTAAAGGTCGATCTCGATGAGCTGCATGCGCACCGCGCGGACGCACTCGGCGAGGTCGACCGTCGCATGCTGGAGGCGGCTGTAGCGGAGCGCGGAGCGGTCCAGTTCGCGCTGTACGAGCGCCTGATCGCCGACTATCCGAACGCGGCGTATCCTCTTCTCCTGTACGGCGATGAGCTGTTTCACCGCGGACCGTTGTTTGGGATCGGCCTCGACAGCGCCCTCGTCGTCCTTGAGCGGGCGACGCGGCAGGACTCCAGCCTCGGACCGGCCTACGACCACCTGGCATGGCTCCAGATCCGGCTCGGCCTCCCCGAGGCAGCGCGGCGCACACTGGACCACTACACTGCGATCAGCGGCGACGCGCTGCGACCTCGGCTGCTCCAGCAAGCATACCTCGAGCGCTTCGCGCCCGTGCAAGCCGCGCAGTCCAGGGAGGCATTGCTGGCTCCGGTCCCCGGGAACCTCGCGCAGATCGCCCTGGTGGCCAGATTCCCGATGAGCTTCGACCTTCCCCGGACGCAGCTCGAGTTTGGCCGGCGCCTGGTGACAGCGGCGGGTCAGGATCGCGGCGCCCGGATCAGCGGCTATCTCGCGCAGGGGGTAGCGTTCATGGCGCTCGGCCGACCCCGGGCCGCGATCGCGCGCTTTGATTCGGCCGCGGCCACGGCAGGAAGTGATGAGGGGAGACTGGTGGCGGCCGAGTGGCGCGTCATGCCCCATGCGCTCGGCGCTGGATGGATCCCGGCTGAAATCGAGATCGAAGGACGGACGGCGCTCGAGCTCCTGGCACGCGACTCGAGTACCACCTCCGACGTGCGCGCCCGCAGCGCGTGGGCGCTGGCCCTCGTCGCCGCTCGGGACGGAGACGCGGCCGCGGCGCAGCGGTGGGCGAACTCCCTGGGTAACACACTGGAAGCGGCACCCGCGGCTGTGTTGGCGGTTGTGGCAGCCGGCGCGGCCGAAGCCGCGGCCGGCGATGCGGTTACGGCACTCCAGCTCTCGGCCACCACGCTCGCTTACGACTCGACCGCCATCGAATCGCGACCCTTCCTGCGCACGGCCGTGCACATGCTACGGGGCGAGTGGCTCGCTGGTGAGCGGCGCGCGTCGGCGGCCGATGCCGCGTGGCGATGGTACGAGAACCTCGACGTGGAGGGAACGCCGGGGGCGCGGTTGCAGGCTGCCGACGTCGATTGGGCGTTCACCGCGGTGGCCAGGCTGAGGCGGGCACGCCTGGCGCTGAGTATCGGTTCCACGACCCGGGCATGCCCGCTGGCCCGTGATGTGCTTCGCTACTGGGCGGATTCCGAGCCGACAATCGAGCCGCTGGTGGCCGAGGCACGCGAGATCCGCGACCTCGCCTGCGATGGGGCGTCGTGATCTCCGTCCGCACGCTCGGAAACGTCCAGCTCTCGCTCGACGGGGAGCCGGCACCCCGCCCACTCACGTGGCGCAAGAATCTCGCGCTCATCGTCTATTTGGCTCGCTCGCCGGATCAACGGCGTTCGCGCGAACACCTGATTGGTCTCCTGTGGGGCGAGAGCCCGGATTCCGCCGCCCGACACTCCTTGAACGAGGCGCTGCGGGTGGTGCGGCGCTACGCGTGGGACGGGGCGATCCGATCCGAGGCAGACCAGATCGCGCTGAATGCCGGTGCCGTGACCCTGGACGTGGCCGAACTGGAGAGCCGACTCGCCTCCGGCGATTGGGAAGGAGCGGCCGATCTGGCCTCCGGCGAGTTCATGGAGGGGTTCTCGGTGCGGGGCTGCTCCCGATTCGAGGATTGGCTGACGGCGGAAAGAACTTTGTGGCGGGACCGCTCGGTCGAGGCGCACGTTCGCCACGCGGAGCGTGCGCTCGCGCGGGGACGGCTCGACGAAGCTCGAACAGCAGCCGATCGGGCCACCCGCCTCGATCCGCTCTCAGACGCGGCCGCCCGGGCCCTGATCCAGGCGATTGCGCTCAGCGGCGAGCGGGCCGGTGCACTCGCTGCCTATGACTCGTTCCAGCAACAGCTCGCCGAGTCGCTTGGCGTGGAGCCGGATCTCGCAACGACCCGACTGGCGGATCGGGTTCGGCGCGAGCGCACGTGGCAGCTTCCGCCCGCAATGGTCGAGGCGCCGCACGGAAGGCGTACAACGCCTCTCATCGGACGGGAGGACGAGCTCGAACGAGCGCTCACGGTGTGGCGAAAGGCGACCGCGGTAGGGCAGCCGGCCGTGCTGATGATCGAGGGTGACCCGGGGATGGGCAGAACGCGGCTTGCCGAAGAGATCGTCGCCCGGGCGCGACTCGAGGGCACCACGGTGGCGGGTATTCGGGCCGTGGCCGCCGATCGCCAGACGGCGTGGAGCGGGGTGCTGGGGTTCCTGCGGGGCGGACTCGTTGAGGCGCCGGGAGTCGGCGTCGCCTCTCCCGCGGCCCTGGCGGCAGCCGCGGCGTGCGACACGGAGTGGAGGGAGCGGTTCGGCGACGAGACCGCGGGGGTGGAGTCCGCCCCGATCGGTCGCGCACTGAGCGACATCGCGCGGGCCGCGTCGGAGGAGCAGCCGCTTCTCCTTTTCGCGGACGACGCCGAGAACCTGGACCAGGAAACGGCGCTGGCCCTGGAGGCGACGATTCGCGATCTCGACCAGCACCCGTTCGGCTGGCTCCTGTCGACCACTCGTCATGGGTCCTCGCAGCACCTCGATGCGCTGCGCGCTCGTGTGGGCCGAGAGATCGACGGTGCCGTCATCGGCTTGAAACCGCTGAGCCGGGTCGAGATCGAAGCGCTGGCGAGGCAGATACTTCCCAGCTTCAAGGAGGACGAGGTTGAACGGATCAGCCGGCGAATTGAGGCGGATTCGGCGAGCATCCCCTTGTTGGCGGTCGAGCTCATGCACGCGGTGCGGCTCGGCCTCGAGCTCGGCGAGGGTGAACGGGGCTGGCCAGAACCTCGGAAGACGCTCGACCAGACGCTGCCCGGCGAGCTGCCCGATCCGGTGGTGGCAGCGATCCGGATCGGGTATCGCCGCCTCAGTCCTGTGGCGCAGCGCACGCTCGCCGCTGCTTCGGTCCTCGAGGAACGGGTCACGCCGGCCCGCCTCGAACTGGCCACCGGTCTGAAAGCGGACGAGATCACACAGGCCCTCGACGAGCTCGAGTGGGAGCGCTGGCTCGCGACTGAGCCGCGGGGATACGGGTTCGTGGCGCGGATCGTCCGGCAAGTGATCGCCCGCGACATGCTGACGGACGGGCAGCGACAACGACTTCTCGACGCCGTGCGGGACGCGACCTGAAGGCGCTCTTTGACCGTTGTATGACTCGAGACCGTTACTCACAATGCGGTACGATCTGGGGCGGGCGACGAGCGATCCGGCGCCTCCAACACACCAACTCGAGGCCAAGCTCTTTGATGAAGCGTTGGATCGGACTCGGACTTCTCGCGTCGGCCGCCGTCGGCGGGTGCGGACCCGCTCCCGACTCCGAGACGGAAAGCCCGAGCGAAAGGGAAGCCGTTCGCGTTGCCACGCTCAATCTCTACGTCGGCACCGATCTGACTCACCTGCTGGCCGGTGGTACTCCTGACGACATTCCCCGACGGATCGCAGCCGAGTTCGGGAGCATCGCGGCGGCGCGATTCCCAGAGCGTGCGGAGGCGCTGGCAGCCGAGCTCGCCGCCGATCCACCACATTTAATCGGTGTTCAGGAAATGACCCTGTTGCGGATCGAGTCGCCGGGCGACTTTCTGAACGGAAACGCAAACGCCGCCGCCGACACCGTGCTCGATTTCCAATCCATACTCCTCGAGGCGCTCGCGCAACGCGGTCTCAACTACATGCCTGCGGCGGCGTATGTGGGAATGGACGTCGAGGTACCGATGCTGAACGACGGGGGCGGTATCGATGACATCCGCCTCACCGATCGAGGTGTCGTTCTCGCTCGGGAGGATGTCCGGATTGTACGGCCTCGTTGGTCCACCTACCGAACTAAACTTCAGGTGCGAGTCGGCGGTGAGAACGGCCTTCCGGTGGACCTGACCGGAGGTTGGGCATCGGTCGATGCCACGATCGGCAGCAGAACCTTCCGCTTCGTCACCACCCATCTCGAATCCGGCGATCTCGCCCCCGAGATCCAGATCGCTCAAGCTGCCGAGTTGTTGGCGGTCGTGGACACCGCGACCTTACCCGTCTTCCTCGTCGGCGATTTCAGCTCCACACCCGATGGAGCGATGACCCCCACCTATGCCGAGGTGCTCGGCGCCGGATTCGCGGACCTGTGGAGGCTCGGGTCTTCCGCGAACGACGGGGCGACCTGCTGCCAGGCGCCGGATTTGCGCAACCCATCGTCCCAGTTAAGTCGACGGCTCGATCTCATCTTCTACCGGGACGTCGACACCGAGGCGAGCCTTGCCACGGTAGGGTCCGTGGAGCTCTCGCTGATCGGCGCCGACCCCGAACGGCGGACGCCATCCGGGCTGTGGCCCTCCGATCACGCCGGAGTCGCCATCACGCTATCCCCCGACCCCTAGCACGTCGCGCTCGCTTTTCCTTACTCCGCGGAGCCCTCCTCCGCCTTCCGCTTGATCGGGCCTTGATCGCCGCTTGGGTCGGCCTTGATCCCGCCCTCCGACCCTACGTGCAGAAGGAGCAACAGCTCCCGAGCGAACGAGGTCGGATATGCGAAACCCGGAGATCAGAAACGGCCGCGGCCGCGCCGTCGATCGTCCCGTGGCGAACGGTTGGCACCTCCTGGCCGGGACCGACGGGATGTGGCGGCAACACCCGCGGCCCGTCAGCCGGCGCGAAGCTGTGCGTCTCCTTGGCATCCTCACCGCCGGCCTCGCATGGGGGTGCGCGCCGATGCACCATCTGGTGAACCGTCACGCGACCATGGCAGCGCGAGATGACTGGCTGCAAGAGCAGGTGCTGCGGGCTTTTGTGGCCACGGTGATCCCGGGTGTGGACATCGCGTCGCCTGACCTGGTCAGAGTCTTCTACGAGCGCGATGAGCTGTACGCAAATCTGGTCCGGTGTCGCGCGGTTTTGGTTGGGGACCTGTGCAGGCGCTCCGAACGCTTCTTCGGAACCGCGGCATTCCAGCTTCTCGATGCGTCGCACCGAACCCAGGTCGTTCAGACGGCCCTGCAATCGGATCTCGTAACCCGGCGCCTCTACTGCGCCGCGATTTGGGTCTCTCAGTTGGCGGTCTACGCCAGCATCTTCGACGATGCCGGCGGCTGTGAGCTCATCGACTTCCAGGTTCGCTACCGACCGCGGCCGGTGACGGAGATCACCTATCCGGAGCCCGGCCGGCTGCTGGCTCGAGCCATCACCAGCGATGGCAACTACGACTAGACAGCAAGGGAAAGCGCCATGGCTGTCAGGGAGATCGACGTTCTCGTCATCGGAAGCGGATTTGGCGGCGCCGCGCCTGCGCTGCGGTTGGCTCGGGCGGGCTACCGAGTTCACGTCATTGAGAAGGGACCCGCGGTCGGTCCCGCGTCGTTCAGGCAAACCCAGGATCCTCGCTACCTGCTCAAGTATCTGCATGGTTTGAGTGGAGAGAATCTGTCGCTCACATACGCGGAGGCTCTGGGAGGCGGTTCAGGGTTTTACGAGATGGTCTCGCTCCGCGCCCCCTCTCTCGTTTTCGAACAGTTGGATGAGTCGGGTCGAAAACTGTGGCCCGCCGGTCTCGACCGGGACGCGCTGAACCCGTATTACGACCTTGCCGAGGAGATGCTCAAGGTGGAGCAAATCCCGGTGGATCGGGTGCCGAAGACGGGTCTCGTGTTCTCCAAACTGATGCGGGATCTCGACTACTCGTGTGAACGGGCTCGGTACGCCGTCGGCGCCTGTCTTGAGAGCGGCCGGTGCGTCACCGGCTGTGTCTACGGCTTCAAGCAGGCGCTGTTCATGAACTACCTGCCGCAGGCCTTCGAACACGGAGCCACCATGGAAACCGGCGTGGAGGCGGTCGACATCCGCCCGCTGGTGAATCCGAAGCGTGTATCGACCTCGGGTCCATTGCACCGCATTCCATTTCGGTACGAAGTCCGCTGTCGTGATACCGAGACACGAAGAGACGGGGACCGGTTTCGCGCTCGATTAGTCGTCCTCGCGGCCGGCACGGTGGGGAGCGCGGAGCTGCTGATGCGTTCACGCACCCACCTCCCGTTACTTAGTGACCAGGTTGGTCGGAACATCGGCTTCAACGGAGGCGTGAAGATCGCCGGCCTGCTCCGCGAGGGCCTTCCGGACGGAGATATGTTCACGGGACGGTCGCATCCGGGGGTGGTGAGCTACCACTTCCTCGAGTCCCATGGCATCATGATCACGGCCGCGAAGCCGCTCCCGCTGCAAGCGGTGGCCGCGGCTCGGCTCCGGTTGGACGGCGATGGACGCGATCCCTGGTTTTGGGGCGGCGCGAACGTCGACCTGATGAGGCAGTACCGACGGCGCGTGATCGTGCTGGTGGCCTTCGGGTTGACGCGTCCTACGGGGCTTCTGCAGAACCTGCCGCGCCGGCCGAAGCTGAGCCTCGAGCTAGACCGGGAACTGCGCTCGTACTATGGAAGAACGAAGGCACTTCTGGAGTCGATCCTCACCCGCAACGGCTGCCGGGTGATAAAGCCCCACTTTATTGACGGCGAGGGTTCGCCTCGTGACGACATCCATTTTTCGACAGCTCACCAGGTCGGTTCGTGCCGCATGGCCGTGAATGCTTCGAGAGGAGTCGTCGATGTGACCGGAGCGGTCTTTCAGTATCCTGGGCTGTATGTCAGTGACGGAGCGGCCATTCCTTCATCCCTCGCGGTGAACACGAGCCTCACGATTCTGGCCAACGCGGAGCGCGTGGCGGCCAGGATTCTCGACCGCTACGCCGCCGTGGGCACATCGCTCCGAGTGGCCTGACCCGTCGGGCATCAAGAGTCGAGGGTGCGAGGGTTGTCGATGAAAGAAGCCGCCCTGGTAACCGGAGCCTCGAGTGGCATCGGGGACGCCACCGTGCGAGGGCTGCTGCTCGCCGGTTACCGGGTGTTTGCTGGTGTGCGTCGAGCGGTGGACGCGACCCGGATCGAGCAGGCGGGAGCAGAACCGGTTCGCCTCGACGTGACCGACCCTGTGGCTATCAGCGCGGCGGCGGCCAAGATCGAAAAGGATCTCGGCGAGCATCGCCTGGCCGGTCTGATCAACAACGCCGGGGTGCCCGAAGCCGGTCCGCTGGAGCATTTGCCGCTGACGCGACTACGGAACGTCCTCGAGGTCAACACCGTCGGCGTGGTGGCGGTGACGCAGGCCTTCCTCCCCCTTCTCCGACGGTGCGGCGGACGCGTGGTAAACATCAGTTCTGTCTCCGGTACCATCGCTTTGCCCTTCTTGGGCGCGTATTCGGCATCGAAGTTCGCTTTGGAAGCGATCTCGGACGCCTTCCGACGCGAGCTGCGCGGGGCGGGCGTGGAGGTGATCGTGATCCAGCCGGGCAGCGTACGGACGGCGATCTGGGATCGAGTGCGGGAACTCGATTCGACCCCCTTCGCCGATTCCGATTATGCTGGCGCGTTGACGCGCTTTCGTGAGGCAGCGCTGGAGAGGGGGGCGCGAGGCTTGGCCGCGGATCTCGTCGCTCGCGCGGTCGTCGATGCGCTCCGGGCGCGGAGACCGCCGACGCGTGTCCTCGTCATCCGAGGCAGCGCGATGAAGCTGCGCATCCTCCGTCTGCTTCCGGATCGGTGGCTGGATTGGCTCATCGCTCGCCGGCTCGATTGATGGGGTCGACACGCCTCGCAGAGCTCCAGGGCCCGCGCCGCCCGAGGGCCCGTCAACTCGAAGTGCTAACAAGACAGTGGGGGGGGTTGCGCGTGAGAAACGACGGAAGGCAGAACTGACCGCTCTTCGTGCAAGATCGCGAGACGTTCTAGAACTGAACCATGGACGTACGAATCCAGTTGAGTTCGATCGAGCCATGGAGTCGCAACGTAATCCTCGTAGACCGTGATAGCAGCGTCGATGTTTGAGGCCACCTCATACGCTTGACCGAGGTATGGAAGTGCACAGATCGGACGGTATAAGGATTCCACGCTTCGTATTCGTTGATAGCCCGCTCGCTATCTCCTTTGGCTAATGCCATGGAGCCAGCTGCCCGATGAATGTCTGACGAGAACTGAGATCCGCCGTCTATCCTGCCTGCCAGCAGAGCCCGTGTCGCGTGCCCCGTAAAGAACTCAACTCCAAAACCGTGTCTGGATAGCGGAACTCCTGACCGGGCGACAGGTTAGCTGCGGGGCCGGTTTCCGCCCGACGGTTGTAACGCCAACTTCTGCAATACATTACAGCGTCCACCGCTAGCGTGCTGGATATGTGGAGTAAGAATAGGAAGTGGGGTAAGTTTAGGTCCCAGGCGGCGCGTTTGAGACCGACTCATTCGACTCATTCCAGTGTAGGGAAACTCCCCACAACGCGACCGCTTTTCCCGACAACGAATCGCGTAACTCTCCCGATAGCAGACCTGTCACGGTTTGTGCCAGGCTGCAACAGCTTGGTAACAGCAGATTCACGGCGCGCGCGCGACTTCCGTTTGGCAGTTAGACACAGATCCGGTGGTCGTCCAGGCAGTACAAGGGTTCTGGCCAAGCCCGACAAGAAAGGAGGCAGTTGAGGGACAATCGGCCACGGTATGAACGGACGGTTGAGTCGTTCTAACCGAAAGGAGGCACGCTATGCAGATGCGTTTGTGGGCTCGGGCAGCCGGAGTCGGAATACTGGGGGCCCTGGCGTTGGTCGGACTACCAGACAGCGTCAAGGCGCAGGGCCTCATGGTCACCGGCTATGGCGATCTAGAGTGGTCGCTCGAGGATCGCGGTGACGAGGGTTGGAAGCACTCCTTCGACAATCACCACATCAACCTCATCTTT
>CAZJXR010000085.1:0-15025 GCA_964550085.1 uncultured Gemmatimonadota bacterium | reverse complement strand
CTCGAGCCGGACGGCGTAACGGACGTCCGCACGCAGCGGGAGCCCTCCCGCCCCGCGGTCTCGTCCGCTTACCGGGCATAGGTGAACTGGTCCTCGCCCAGCAGATGTCCGCACGAACTCCCCCCTGGCTGGATTCGTCCATCGGTGGGCCGGTCGAGCCTCAGAGACAATACGTGACGCGTGGGCCGAAGTCGACAGAATTCGACATACAGAGTGTCGGAATCCGGGGGGCTCGCCTTCGACCTATCCCTTCATCGCTTGATCCACCCCGCGTGTTGCTCGGGCAGGACGGCTCTGGAGCCCACAGGGCCGCTTTCACCTGTTAACAGGGAGGGCTCAATGAAACCATCCATGTTTGCCAACACCGTCCTCGCAAGCCTCCTTGGCGTTGCCGCCCCCGCAGCCCTGGTGGGCGATGGCGCTGTCGCGCAGAGCTCTCCGGGCGCCTCGGCCCAGGTCACGACCCTGACCGACACGATCGCCGGCGCGGTCGGAGGCGTGACGGTAGACGGGCTGGGGTACGTTTATGTGGCCGATTTCGGCGAGAAGGTGTGGAAGGTCAGCCCGTGGGGGGAAACCACGTTGTTCACCTCCGCCATGTACGGTGCCTCGGGGAACGCCATCGACTCCAAGGGCAACCTCGTGCAGTCCAATTTCTACGGCAATTTCGTCGCCCGGGTGAGCCGAGACGGGGAGGTACGGGTGCTCGCCGATGGCCTGAAGGGACCCGTCGGCGTCGCAATCGACCCGGACGACAACGCGTTCGTCACCAACTGCAACGGGAACTCGATCTCCAGGATCACTCCGGAAGGAGAGGTCACGGAGTTCGCGAAGAGCGACCTGCTCAACTGCCCGAACGGCATCGCCTTCGGCCCGCCGCAAGGCACGTTGTATGTGGTGAACTTCAGCGACGGACGCATGCTCAAGCTCACGCCCGAGGGCGAGGTCGAAGAGTTTGCCCTGGTTCCCGGCGGCGGCAACGGTCACGTCGCTTTTGCGTCCGGCACGTTCTACGTGACGGGATTTCGCTCGAACCGGATTTACGCCGTGACACTCGAGGGCGCGGTGAGCACGCTGGCGGGAACGGGTGAGTCGGGGACGGTGGACGGTGAGGCGGGCTCGGCGCAGTTCGCTTCACCGAACGGGATCGGACGCAGTCCCCGAGGCAACGCTCTGTACGTGAACGACTACCTGACCCCCTTCCCGCAACGCGGGCAGGTGGCGCCCCGGAGCATCGTCCGAAAGATCCAGCTTCCTTCCCTTACCCAGGAGTTCCTCGCCGCCCTCGGTGCGGGCGGGATCGACGAAGCGGTGGCCGCCTACGAGGGCTACAAGGGCCGGAACCCGAATGCGTTCACCGAACTGGAGACGAACGCGATCGGCTACCGGCTGTTGTCGCAGGGACAGATCCAGGAGGCGATCCGAGTCTTCCAGCTCAACGCCGAGGACTACCCGCAGTCCTGGAACGTGTACGACAGCCTGGCCGAGGGCTACATGAACGCCGGGCAGAACGATCTCGCGATCCAGTACTACGAGAAGTCGATCGAGCTCAACCCCGGGAACACCAACGGGATCGCGATGCTCGAGAAGCTGGGCGCCCGCTAGGTAGGGGCGTTAGCTTGGATCGCTGCCTCCGATCTCCAGCGGATGGGAGAGACGTCCGGCCGCGGAAACAATCGGATTCCGTTGAATACCACCCATATCATCCTCATCGCGGTGGCGATCGTGGGGTACGGGCTCGTCTCCGGACGCGCGCAATCCTGGGCGATCACACCGCCGATGGTGTTCGTCGCCTTCGGCTTTGCCGTGAGCCCGGCCGGGCTCGGTCTTCTCGACTTCAGCCTCGAGAGCGGCTTCGTCCACGTGCTGGCCGAGCTGACCCTCCTCATCGTCCTCTTCACCGACGCGTCACGCATCGATCTGCGGCGCCTGAGGCGCGAGCACCGCCTTCCCGAGCGGCTGCTCGTGGTCGGGATGCCGCTCACCGCACTGTTGGGAACCGTCGTAGCGGCCCTGATCTTTCCCGCCGCGGGCATCTGGAGCGCCCTCATCCTCGCCATCATCCTCACCCCGACCGACGCCGCTCTGGGCCAGGCCGTCCTCACCAGCTCCCGCGTTCCGGTCCGGATCCGACAGACACTCAACGTGGAGAGCGGTCTCAACGACGGCATCGCGCTCCCGTTGCTGCTGATCGCCCTTTCGCTGGCCGGAGCCACCGAGCACCCGGCGACTGCCCGGGAGCTGCTCCGGTTCGCGGCCCTTCAGATCACTCTCGGACCCGTGGTGGGTGCTGTGGTGGGATACTGGGGCGGCAAGGTAGTCGAGCGCGCCATCCGGAGCGGATGGATGAATCACGCGTTCCAACAGCTGTGCGCCCTCGGCTTAGCGCTACTGGCCTTCGGTCTCGCCGAGCTGGTGGGTGGGAACGGCTTCATCGCCGCTTTCGTCGGAGGTCTGGTGATCGGCAATTCGGCGCGCGACGTCTGCACCTGCCTGTACGAGTTCGGGGAAGCCGAGGGGCAGCTGCTGAGTCTCCTCATCTTCCTGGTGTTCGGCGGATTGATGGTACCGACGGCGCTTGCCGGAGCGACGTGGCCCATGGTCGCCTACGCGTTGCTCAGCCTCACGGTGATCCGCATGGTCCCGGTCGCCGTCAGCCTCCTTGGCACCGGGGTTCGTCTAAAGACGGTCGTCTTTCTGGGCTGGTTCGGGCCGCGCGGAATCGCGTCAATCCTGTTCGGCCTGCTCGTCAGGGAGGAGTCGAACCTGCCGCACATCGCGGAGATGTTCACCGTGCTCACGCTCACCGTGCTGCTCAGCGTGTACCTCCACGGCATCACGGCCAACCCGGCCGCGTCAGCCTACGGGCACCGGGTGGAGAGGGCGGCCGACGCCCACGCGGAAGAGATGACCCCCGTATCCGAGATGCCCCTCCGAATCCGCGCCTCGACACCTCCTCATACGCGGCTCGACTAGGACGGTTCGGGATACCCTAGGCTCTTGCAGCTCACTCCGCGCGGAGCGACCGGACCGCGTCGACGGATGTCGCGCGGCGAGCCGGGAGCCACGCCGACAGAAGCCCCAGAAGCGCGAAGCCGGCAAGAACGATCGCGTAAGTAGCCGGATCGTTCGCCCCCACACCGTGGACAACTCCCTCGGCGAATCGGCCTGCCAGCAGCGCCGTCACACCTCCGGCTGCCAGACCGGTGAACAGAACCCATCCCACTCGTCTGCCGACGAGTGCGAGGATGTGGCGCGGGCGTGCTCCGAGCGCCATCCGAATCCCGAACTCCCGGGTCCGCTGAGCGACGAGCTGGGCGACGAGTCCGCCGATGCCGACCGACGCCAGCAGGAGGGCGAAGATCCCGAACGCCCAGAACAGCTGCGCCAGCAGTCGCAGCCGCCACAAGGACTCGCGTACCGCTTCTTCCACCGGCTGGAGCGCGGATACCGCGACGTCCGGATCGAGCTGGCGGACGATCTGTCGCATGCCGGCCCCGACGGCGCCGGATCCGCTGCGGGTCCACGCCACGATGGTGACGCGCTGGGTGGGGCGCCCGGAAAACGGGGCATAGATCTGATACCGCCACTCGCGGTCCAGGCCCTCGTGCTTCACATCCTCAACGACCCCTACGATCTCCATGAAACGGGGCGGGTAGACGAACGAGATGCGCCGACCGATCGGGTCGGTGTCAGCGAAGTGTTCGCGGACCATACTTTCGTTTATGATGACGACTTCGGTTCCAGCGGCCCGGTCCTGCTCGCCGAACCAACGCCCACGCCGGAGCTCGATACCCATTGCTTCGAAATAGCCGGGCGTGGCCGAGTTGAGTTCTGCCTGGGGATTGGTCCGAAATGCCTCGTCGCCCTGTCCCTCCTCCCACCACATCACCGAGTTGACTCCGCTCCGGAAGGGCATGCGGGTGACCGCGCCCGCGGCTACCACGTCGGGTCGGTCCTCCAGACCCTCGATGACGCGATCGATAAAGCCGAGCACGTCCCGGTCGTCGGCATACCGGCTGTCGGGCAGCTGCACGGTGCCCGAAATCCGACCCTCCGTCGAGAATCCGGGATCCACCGCGTTGAGCTGAGCCCAGGTCCGAATCAGCACCGCTGCCGCGAGCAGCAGTACGGTGGACAGCGCGACCTCGGCGAACAGCAGGACGTCCCTGGAACGCACAGCGCTCGTGCCTCGGTGTCGTACCGCGGTGGCGATTTCTCGACCGGCGCCGCGGAGGGCAGATGGGAGACCGAACAGGAGCGCGCTGAGCAGCACGAGGATCGTCGCGAGCGCGATCACCCGCGGGTCGAGCCCTGGATCGAACCAGTTTGGAAGATCGGGTGCCAGTCGGCTCAGGCCCCTCACCGCCCACAGCCCGACCAGCAGTCCCAGCGCTCCGCCCAGCGATGCCAGAACGAAGCTCTCCGTGATCAGCTGGCGAAACAGTCGCGCCCGGCTGGCCCCGAGCGCCCGACGAAGCGCGAACTCCTCGCTGCGGTCACTCGCTCGCGCCAGCATCAGGCTGGTGAGGTTGGCGCATACGATGAGAAGGAGCACGCCAACGGCGACCAGGAGAGCCACAAAGGCCGGCCGCGCGCCGCCCGTGCGGTAGTCTCGGAGCCCGATCGCATCGAAGGTTCGGCCTTTGAAGGTGTCCGGGAACTCGGCAGCCACCGACGCTCCGAGTGCGTCGAGAGCTGCTCGAGCCTGCGGCCACGTCACGCCCGGGGCGAGACGGCCGATGGCTCGCAGCCAGGAGCTCCGGCGCGTGGCGGCAGTGCCCGTCGGACGGAGCGGAACCCACACATCGGCACCTTCGGGGATGTCGAGCGCCGATGGCGCGATTCCCACAACATGAAAGGGCTCACCGTCGAGCCACACCGTCCGACCCACGACTTCGTCACCGCCGAACGAACCACGCCACAGCCGTTCACCCAGTATGGCGACTGGCGGCGCCCCGGGGTTTTCATCCGCGGGACGGAATCCTCGGCCGCGGATCGCCTTCAGTCCGAGCGTCTCGAAAACCGACGAGCTGACACGTCCGCCTTCCACCCACTCCGTCCGGTCCCCGAGGCGGATGTTGAAGGGGTCCCAGTCGTACGCCGCGATCGATTCGAACACCGGACTCCCGCCCAGCTCGACCACATCGGGATAGCTGAGGCGCAGGACCTCTCCGGGCCGCGTACTGTCCCGGCTGGCGATCATCGCCAGACGTTCCGGCTCGGCGTACGGATAGGGCGCGAACAGAGCGCCGCTGGCCACCGTGAAGACGGCCACGTTGGCCGCGATTCCGAGGCCGAGCGTGAGAACGGCTGCCAGCGTGAATGTCGGCGCTCGGCCGTATGCGCGAACGGCGAAAGACAGATCCTGCGACAGGCCGGTGAAACGTACGGTTTGCAGGCGCAGCCAGCCGGCGTGAACGAACGATCCGAGTGCCGGGCCGACGAGACCTGTCCACTGCCGCAATGGTCCGACCCCGTCCGTCACCAGTCGGCACTCCCGGTGCCAAAGCTCAGCGGTCCACTCGCGCTGCCAGCGACGGCGTGTCGCGCGCGGAACGAGTCGGCGGGCCAGTCCGACAAGAGTCCGGGCCCAGGCGCCGGCCGCTGCGCCCCGACGTCCGGAGCTCATGATGGCGCGGGGGCGTGCGGGAGAATCAGTCGGCTACCGGCGATCCCGCGCAGCATCAGAACGGCTTCCCGGAGGGCCGCCGCGCCATCCCGGGACACTTCGTAATACCGGCGGGCTGGGCGTCCCTCCTGCGCGGCGCGCGCTTCGTCCTCCCACGAGGACCGAACGAGGCCGTCTCGCTCCAGCCGACTAAGGACGGGGTAGACGGTTCCGCTGGCCAGCCCGGTAGCCTCCATGATGTCGAACCCGTAGCGGTACCCATTCATCAGTGCGTAAAGCACGCTGAACGCGGTAAAGCTGAGTCGCCTCTTGCGCCCCATTTGTCTGTCTCCATATGTGCAATATCTACATAGTAATATAGTATATGCTACATATGAGCAAGCGGGTCGATCAGGAGAGACATCCGGCCCTGAACGCCGCCACGGTCAACCCGGGGTCGCAGATCCCGGCTCGGACCGCTGCGACCCGCCGACGAAAAACGACACCGCGATACCGACGGCGGCAAAGGCGAGACAGAACCACAAGGCGGAATTGAGACCCGCCGTGAAGCCGTTCTGGACGAGCGTCGTGATGTGATCGGAGACGTCGGACGGGAACCGATCGAGGATTCGCCGCGCCTCCGCCGTTCCGCGCGCCGAGCCGGCGAGCGCGATCTGATCGGCCGCCGACAGCTTGACACCGATGGCGGCGAGGCCATCGCGGAGAGAAGCCGCGGCGGTGCCGAAGAGGATGGCCGTCGCCGCGGCCACGCCCATGGCGCCGGTAGCCAGGTGGACCATGAAGGAGAGTCCTCCCGCGAGGCTGGCGCGAGAGCGATCGGCGGCTGCTACAGCCGCCGGCCCGGCCGCGCTGACCGTAATCGAAGCGCCGATCCCCATGGCGAGAACAACCGGAAGTAAAGCGCCGTAGCCGCCACCCCTGTCGGCCAGCATCAGGCCGATGAGCGCCACGGCGACCAGGCCATAGCCGGAGACGAGCAGCCAGCGCGGTCCGACCCGGTCGAATAGACGACCGGTGATCGGCGACACGACGGCGGTCGCGATGGCGGTGGGGATAATTGCGAGGGAGGCGTCGAGCATCGGCCACCCGCGCACCTTTTGCAGATACTGCGGCACGTAGAGGAAAAAGACGAAAACGGCCGGGACGACCAGCGCGTTGGTCAGCAGCGCCGCGCTGAAACGACGGTTTCGCATCATCGCCGGTGGCACCAGCGGGTCCGGCGCCTTACGCTCGACGAAGGGAAACACGGCGAATAGCAGGAGCGATGCGGCGAACAGGCCGATGATACGCGCGCTCGCCCACCCCCAGTCGGCGCCGACGTCGAGCGCGTAGAGCAGGGCAATAAGCGACAGGGACAGGGTGGCGATGCCCGCGTAATCGATCCGCTGCTGCCCGATCAGGTCGGCGTCGCGTGGGACCAGCTTGAAGGTCGCCCCGATGGTGGCGATTCCGAGCATCATGTTGATGGCGAAGAAAAGGCGCCACATGCCGAGACTGCCGACGACACCAGCGACGATCGGCCCGACGGCGTTACCGATCCCGATAGCCCCGATCATCAGCCCGATAGCGAAACCGCGCTCGTCCTCTTGGACGACGGTGGATGCGAGGCCGAGGATCGACGGCCATATGATCGCGGTCCCGATCCCCTGGATCGCGCGGGCGCCGATCAGCAGACTCACCGAGGGCGCGAGCGCGCATGCGAGGGATGCCACAATGAAAATGACGAGGCCGATCCGCAGTAACCGTCGTCGGCCATACGTGTCGGCCAGCCGACCCCCCGTCACCAGTCCCATGGCGAAGGTCAGCGCGTAGACATTGAACACCCACTGCGTGGTCGTGATGTCGACGCCGTACTCGCGCTCGATCGGGACGGCGAGCATCATGGCGCCAACGAAATCCGTACCGACGGCTAGAGCGCCGATGCCGAGGCCGACGACGATGTTAGCAGTCTTTCGATCCATTAGGGCGAGCCCTGTCGGCAGGTCGGTTCCGGGCAGACCGGGTCAGCTGAACCACGACGGAACCGTTGCTCATGCGTTTTTGGCGCAAGAGACGCTGCGTAACATGTTCGTTGCCGGTATCCCGGGCCATCAAATCCGGTATCCCGGGCCATCAAATAGAGAGTATGGAAATGCCGCTAAACGAAAGACAGACGCGCTTGTGCGAACAGAGCGAAACGAATTTCTCCGATCTCCATGCCTTGATCCTCAATTGCACGCTCAAGAGGCGAGCCGAAGAGTCTCATACTCGGCTCTTGCTGTCGGTGGCCGAAGAGATCATGCGAAAGACCGGTGTCGCAGTAGAGCACATACACGCCGCATCCCATGACATCCCTTACGGAGTCTATCCCGACATGACCGAACACGGTTGGGAGCGGGACGACTGGCCGACCCTCTGGGAGAAGGTCACGAAGTCCGACATCGTGATCCTCGGCACGCCGATATGGCTGGGCGAGGAAAGCTCGGTCTGCCGCATCGTTATCGAGCGGCTCTACGGAATGTCCGGCATGCTCAACGAAAGGGGCCAGAGCATCTTTTATGGCAAGGTCGCCGGCACGGTCATCACCGGGAACGAAGACGGCATTAAGCACTGTGCCATGTCGATCCTTTACGCTCTGCAACATCTGGGCTTTGTGATCCCGCCGCAGGCGGATTGCGGCTGGATCGGCGAGGCGGGGCCGGGACCGTCCTACGGTGATGAAGTGAACGGCCGCCCGATCGGGTTCGATAACGACTTCACTCAACGAAACACGACTATCATGACGTGGAATTTGATGCACCTCGCCCGGCTGCTGAAGGATGCGGGTGGGATATCGAGCCATGGAAACGACCGCAAGGCCTGGAAAGCCGGTTGTCGGTTCGACTATGAGAATCCGGAGCACCGAGCGTAGCGCTTCACCCTGCCTCGTCCTCCCATTCGGCTTCGACGCGAAGGCTCTCCAGGCTCCGGCCCACGGTGGCGAGGGCGAGGCGCCGCCCCTCCTTTTCGAAGAAGATGGCGCACCCGCCGGACCCACAATCGCCGTCCTGTTTCGTTCGCTCCCATTCCTCCGCATGGCCCACGTAGGCGACCGAGCGACCGAAATGTCGCGTCCAGAAGAACGGGACGTCGGTGAACGCCTCCCGGTGGCCCACCATGTTCCGGGCGGCGGTTCGCCCCTGCCGTCCGGCGACCACCCAGTGCTCGATGCGGACCCGCCGTCCGGTCCGCGGATCGGGGTAGCGAGCGACATCGCCGGCCGCGTAGACGTCGGGCGCCGACGTGCGCAGGAACTCATCCACCACGATCCCGCCGTTGGTGTCAAGCCCGGCGTTTCGGGCCAGGGTCGTGTCCGGGTCGACTCCGATGCCGACCACCACCAGGTCGCTGGCCAGCTCGGATGCGTCGTCCAGCACGACCGCCGCCTCCCCCAGCTCGGCGACCGTCCGTCCGAGGCGGAATTCGACTCCGTTCTCTTCGTGCAGCGAGCGAAGAAACGAGCCGAGCTCCACGCCAAGAGTCCGTCGGAACGGGACGTCATCCGGGGCCACGACGGTCACCTCCAGGCCTCGCGTCCGGAGCGACGACGCGACCTCCATGCCGATGAACGATGCCCCGATGATGACGGCCCGTTGGGCGTCCGCGGCTGCCTCGATGATCCGTCGACAGTCGTTCAGGCTCCGAAGGGTCCGCACGTGCGGGAGCTCCGACCCCGGGAGGCTCAGAGTCCGCGCGATGGAGCCGGGAGCGAGCAGGAGCGCGCCGTACTCCAGGACTGTCGCCGTCTCCAAGGTGACTTCCTTCTCTGCCGGATCGAGTGCGACCACCCGCGACACGAGCCGCTCGATCCCGTGCTCGGCGAAGAACTCAGCCGAGCGTAGCGGAAGCCACTCCTCCGGTGCCTCGCCGGCCAGATAGGCCTTCGACAGGTTGGGTCGATCGTAGGGCGCATCCGGATCGGGGTCGATGAGGTAGATGGCCCGCTGGTAACCTTCTCGGCGCAGCGTCTCGGCCGCGGTGGTTCCGGCGGGACCCGCGCCTACGATCACCACCGAGCCGGGATGCGTCTCGGCCGGTCGCTCGGGGGCGAGCGGATCGCGCTCCACCCGCTGGCCCACAACGGCCTTCCCATCCCGAACGGCCGCCTCATACCGCGGCAGTGGGTTGAACGCGGGTCCGCCTCGCACGGTTCCGTCCTCGAGCGAGAAGCTGGCGTGGTGCAAGGGGCAGCGCAGGCTGCCGGCATGGACCAATCCGTCGGCGAGTGGCCCCCCGTAGTGCGTGCACTTGGCTCCGAATGCGCGCACTCCGTCTCCCACCCTGATCAGGTAGACCGGGGCGTCACCCACGTGCCCGAACAGGGGCTCGCCCTCAGCCAGCGAGTCGATAGGGACGCCCTGGCTCAAGTCGGGTCCACGGGATCCGGCATCGCCGTCGGACATTCGGCTCCTCCTGTGGCAGCGGGCTCTCGACAGTGGGGCAGGCATGAAGGTAGGTGACGAGGTCGCCGGCGTACACGCTGGCGACCTCGACGATCTTCTTCGCGTATCCCGTTTCCGGGCCGGAGGACGCGAACTTGCCGACGGGACGGGTGCCCGCCAGTTTTCTGGGACTCACTCACCACACCCAGTTAGGAGGACGTATGAACCGCCACCACGCCCGCCGGCTGTCCGGAGCCGGAGCGCTCGTTTTTGCCCTTGCTCTGGTCGGCGCGCCGGCTCTTCGCGCCCAAGACAACCCGTGCGCTCCATCCCCGATGCACGTGACGGAGGTGGACCTGGGCGCGCAAATGACGATGATGACGAAGGAGCTGTCGCTCACCGAGGATCAACAGGCGGCGATCGAGCCGATCCTGGTCCAGGCGGCGGAGGAAGGGGAGGAAATCCGAGCCATGTACGACGACCAGGACAACGACGAGGCTTCCGAGAAGCTGCAGGCGCTCCACAAGAAAACGATGGGCCAGATCGAGGCCGTGCTCGACGACGAGCAGAAGAAGAAGTTCGAGCAACTGGTCAAGATGGACGAGGAGGAGGTCAAGAAGCAGGCCGAGGCGGCTGAAGAGGACATGGACTGACCGTCCACGACTCTCAACGGGCTACTCCGCTCGACAACGAATCCGGGGACGCGCGGGCGTCCCCGGATTGTTTTGTCCCCACCTGTTTAACGCCGACGGACGAGGGGAGTCAGGCTGAACGACGGCCCGGCTACTCGGATCGGGGCAGTCCGGTCGCCAGGGCGCGCCAGGCCTCGTTCTCCGCCTCGCCCTCCTGGCGCTCGCCGAACACGAGCGCGCACAGCCGATCGTCGGCGTCGAAGAACTCGACGGAGGTGACCCGGTCGACGTCGACCGGTTTTTGCACCACCCACGACGAGGCGATGAGGTCCTCACGCACGTGCAGGTTGAAGCCGGGGTCCATCACGTTGAGCCACGGCTCCATCTCCACCACCCGCTCCACCGGGCCATGGTGGATCTGGAACACGCCGGGACTGTTCACGAACACCATGAGCGGGATGTCATCCGCGGCCGAGCTGTCGAGCACCCGGCGGAGGCTCGCGGTGGAGGCCGGGCGCGCCAGCTCCTCCGACACCAGCCGGAAGGCCTGCGTCCGCCCCACCTCGAACCGACGCAGGAGGTGAAAGAAGTCGTGCGTGTCGCGGAGCTCGCGCCACGCCTCCTCGATCTCCGGCACCTCGATATCGGCGTCGGGCCGGTCCACCGGGGCTGAGGCGGGTGGCTCGACGTCGAGCTGCAGGCTCTGATCCTCCACCAGCAGATCCCCGACCAGAGCCTCGTACGCGTCGACATCGCTTCCCTCGCGCAGGTACACCTTGTGCACGGCGGTTCCGTGGGCGTCGAAGAACTGGAGGCTGTTCAGCTCGCCGGCTCTGCCATCCGTCCGGGCCGCGAAGCCGTAGCGGAACTGACTCGGGAAGAGGCGAAGGTCGATATCGTGGTCGAGGACCTGGGCCGCGTGCCCCTTCACGCTGACGTTTCGGTACACCCCGGTCTTCTCGTGCACGAAGACCTCGTTGCGGGTGAGCGCCATGAGCTCACCGAGCGGCTCGAGGCGCGGCAGCCAGCGCTCCATGTCGGAGTCGATGCGCCGCACCCGGTCGTTGCCGAGGGTGACGAGCAACTCCGCCTCGCTGACCCCGATCTCGATCGCTGCGTCCCGGATGCGGATCTTCGGCTTTCGGTCCCTGAGCTCCGACCACGCGACCGCCAGGTCCCCGGGCCGGCCCCCAAGCGTCGCCGTCGCTTCGTGCTGTCGTGCCTTGGTTTCGCTCATTGCGGCACCTCCATCGAATCCGAGTTTCGGCGCGCAGCCGCGGAAGCGCCTCGACCTCTCTTCCGAGGCCTCCCGTTGCCCGCCAAGATCAGCGGTTCCCCGTGCACCGGGTCCACCGTAACGACGGCCGGCAGCGAGAATGCCGTCTGAATCACGGCCGGCGTGAGAACGGTTTCCGGCTCGCCGCAGGCCAGGGTTCGGCCCCGGTGGACGACGAGGATCTGGTCGGCGTACCGCGCCGCCAGGTTGAGGTCGTGCAGGACCGCGACGATGCCGATACCTTCGGCCGCCAGGTCCGCCAGCAGGTCCATCACATCGTGCGTGCGCGCCAGGTCGAGGCTGGTGAGCGGCTCGTCCAGCAGCAGGTAGCGCGCTCCGTTCGGCGGCTCGTCCCAGACCTGGGCCAGGACTCGCGCCAGGTGAACCCGCTGGCGCTCGCCACCGGAGAGGGTGGGATACCTGCGCCCGGCGAGATGCTCGCCTCCCACGCGGGAGAGCGCCTTCATCGCGATCCGATGGTCGCGAGCCCCCTCGAAGCCGCGCACGTGCGGGGTCCGTCCCAAAAGGACAACGTCGAACACCGTGAACCCGAATCCGAGGGTCGAGTGCTGCGGGAGAACGGCCCGCCGCCGGCCCCGCTCGATCAGCGACCATTCGTGAAGCGGCCGACCGTCGAGCCACACGCCACCGGCGTTCGGCTCCAGCTCACCGGCCAGAAGGCGAAGGAGGGTGGACTTGCCCGCCCCGTTGGCACCTACGACGACCGTGATCATCCCCGGCCGCACCTCCACGCTCGCTTCCCTGACCAGGTGGGCGCCGCCGATCGAGTAAGACAGATCCCGGCCCTGGAGCCGCATCAGACCAGGCCTCCCGCGCCGCCCCGCCGCCGATCGCGCACGAGCAGCCAGAAGAAGAACGGGGCGCCGATGAACGCGGTGACGATGCCCACCGGAAGCTCCGCGGGGGCGACGACCGTGCGCGCGCCGAGGTCTGCCAGTATGAGAAGAGCAGCGCCGAGCAGCGCCGAGCCCGGAAGCAACAGCCGATGGTCGGGGCCGAACGCGAGCCGGAGAAGATGCGGGGTCACCAATCCCACGAAGCCGATGATCCCGGAAAGAGCCACCGCGATGCCGACCGTGACGGCGGCGAGCCCCACCACGGCCCGCTTCAGCCTTGCCACATCGATCCCGAGATGCTCCGCTTCGGCCTGACCGAGAAGAAGCGCATTCAGGCCGCGCGCCAGGCGGGGCATGGTCGCGATACCGAACAGGAGGAGGGGCCCGCCCCACAGAAGCTCGCGCCAGGTCGCACCGGTCAGGCTCCCCAGCATCCAGAACATGAAGTCGCGAAGCTGCTGGTCGTCGCTCGCGTACACGAACAGGCCCGTCGCCGCACCGGCAAGGGCGTTCACCGCGATTCCGGCCAGCAGCATGGTGGCAACCGAGGTGCGGCCATCCACCGTGGCCACGCGGTAGACGGCGACGACGGTCACCAGCCCGCCCGCAAACGCTCCGAGCATGAGAACGAGCGGCCCCGATGTCGCCGTCGTCGTCGCCGCGATGGCCGAACCGAAGGCGATCACGGTCACCGCACCGACCGCCGCGCCGCTCGACACCCCAATCAAGCCGGCATCGGCCAGCGGGTTGCGGAACAGTCCCTGGAGCACGGCTCCGGATACGGCGACGGCCGCTCCCACCAGTCCAGCGAGGACGATGCGAGGGAGCCGGACCGCCAGCAGGACCATTTCGTCCCGGGCCGCGAACGGCCACGGAAGGTCGAAGCCGAGATGCGCGCCGAGGATGGAAAGCACGCGGGGGTGCTGGATTGCGACGGCTCCAACCGAGAGCGACAAGAGACAAACGGCCACCAGCAGCGCCGCCAGCCCGGCAAGGGCGACTCGGCGCCGCGAGAGGGTGCCGGCCGCGATCGACGGCGCTGGTGGGAGGAGGTCGGGCCGGAGCGTAGACGCGCCGGGACGCAGGGATGATGCGTCGGGCCGGAGCGCCGACACGCCGGATCTCAACCGCCGGTCACGCTCAGCTCCGGGTGCAGTGCCACGAGGAGCTCGAGGAGCGCCTTGCCGGTGCGCGGCCCGAAACCGAGGAACTCGAGGGTGTCCACCACAACCAGGCGCTGGTTTCTTGCTGCCGGTGTCCCGGCCAGGCCCGGTGTCTGCCACACGGCATCGGCCCCGCCGACCCCATCCAGGGTTCGTCGCGGGACGATCACCACGTCCGGCGCCGCCGCCACCACCGCCTCCGGAGTGAGCGGCTTGTAACCGGTGACGTCAGCGGCTGCGTTCTCCGCCCCCGCCAGGCGAATCATGGCGTCGGCGCCCGTGTCGAGGCCGCCGGCGAGGAGCGTCCGCCCTCCCTGGCCCCACAGGAACAGCGCCCGCGGCGGCTTCCCGGCGATCCGGGCCCGGAGGTGCGCGGCCGCTGTCAGATCGTCCTCGAGCTGTGCCGCCAGCGCCTCGCCCTGCGCCTCCGCGCCGAGCACAGCCGCCACCCGCCGGATCTTCTCGACCGCTCCGGGGGGCGAGGCGCCATCCGGAATGATCACCACCTCTACGCCCGCCGCCCTCAGCTGCTCGAGTACCTCCGGCGGGCCCGCACCCTCGCCAGCCACGACCAGGTCCGGCTCCAGGGAGAGGACCCCCTCGGCGCCGAGCGTTCGGAAGTAGCCGACGTTGGGAAGCGCTTCGACCTCGGGGGGCCACACGCTCGACGCATCCACTCCCGCCACGCGCGCACCGGCGCCGAGCGCGAAAACGATCTCGGTCACCGATCCCCCGAGGGTCACCAGCCGGGCCGCCGGGTCGCTCGAGTGGTCGCCTCCCGCCGGTTGCGCGCGGGCCGCGGCAGGATGGCTCAGGATGCCCGAACCCCCGAGCACGGCCAAACCGAGGAGCGCCCGGCCGAGGCGATGAAAGGTGGATCGATTCACGCGTGTCGCAACGTTCGTCCCGATCGAGGTTGAGACTCAGTCTCATCGAGTGCGCAACGTGGCGGGAGTGGGGACGGGTGTCAACTGTGCCATCTCTCGTAGTCCGACCGGGTCGGCGCTATACTCGATGCGTCTCCATACCGCACGTCGTGAGGGTGAGATGATCGATCGTCGTTGG
>CAZJXR010000084.1:14640-15184 GCA_964550085.1 uncultured Gemmatimonadota bacterium | reverse complement strand
CCTCGTTCCCGTCCGACTGCGCGCGCGCGCCCGGCGACGGGTAGACGCCGAGATGCGAATGCGTGTCCATCAAGCCCGGGGTGACGAAACCACCGGCGGCGTCCACGATCTCGGCGCCAGCGGGTGCCTCCAGCCGCGCTCCGACCGCCGCGATCTTCCCGTCCTCGATGAGCACGTCGCCTCGCTCGATCTCCTGGCCGGCGGCGGTCATCACCGTGGCTCCCCTGATCAGCACGATTTGGGACGGCAACGGAGCATACGTCGACGCCCAGGCACCGTTCGGCATCCCGTACAGGAGGTCGCGCACCGTGTCCCGTGTCGCGGTCGGAGGGGAGCCGGTCGCCGGCTGCCCGGCGGGCGCGGAGGAGCAGGCGGCGACGCCCACCGCGAAACAGCCTGGACCGAGCAGGCCGCGGAAAACAGCTCGAAGCAGGAAGCCTTGATTCACTCGTACCTCGCTCGTTGGGGAGATACTCGTCAGTGTGCTCGATGCGTGACGGAGCGGCAAGACTGATCCGCCGATTGAAGGGCCATCCCGAAGGGG
>CAZJXR010000084.1:13360-14630 GCA_964550085.1 uncultured Gemmatimonadota bacterium | reverse complement strand
GTCGGCACCTGAACGGGTGGAAATACCCGACACGTAGGCGGCCTTGACGGACCACGTCCTCCGAAACGGAATGGCCAGCGTGACGGCCACACGGTTGTTGCTCTGTGCGTTGTCCTGGTCGATCCCGTTCACCGTGGTGGCGCCCCCGAAGCTCCGGCCGAAGGACACGGCTCCCCAGAAGCCGCGTCGGAAGGAGTACTCCGCATGGAACCGAAACCCGAACAGCGGATCCTGGCCGACGCTGTTGCCACCGAAGAAATCCGAATTGGTGGTGTTGAACGAAGCGATGGCATAGCCCTCGAACACCCAACGACCCACATATTGGGCGACCCCGATCCCGGGACTGAACACCCAGCGGTTGGTGCCGATGTTGAAGAATTTGCTGCTGTTGTATTGACCCAGAGGGACCGAGATCCTCACGCCGGCTCCGACGAGCGTGCCCGGCCGATATGTGACCATCTCCCTCGCCCGCAGCGCCGGTGCGCCGAGCACGCCCACCCCGAAACCGATGAGCGGATCGCCAAGGCCCGTTCGTACCGTACTTGTATCGTTCCCCTCGAGCGCGCCGCTCCATTTGGCGTTCACGAACGGCACCACGGCCGTCAGTCGTCCCGACAGTCCGAAGACATCAAGCGATCGCGCGTAGACGGTGGTGACCGAGTGGATGCGGGCTTTGGTGCCTTCGAGGAGGAGGGCCTGATCCAACAGCACGTTGCCGCTCGAGTATACGTAGGACAGGATGGCGAAATTCATGCCCACCGGTGCCGGCGACAGCAGGCGCGGCTCCAGGTCTTGCGACCGAAGCTCGGTGGCAGCGCTGACGACCAGCAGGGCTACAGACAGTGCTCTGCCGACAGCACCAGCTTGGCTCTTGCGGTCCAACACGAAGGCCTGCTCATCACCGACATGGCGGCGGACCGTCAAGCCGATTCCCGTGACGGGTGCGCTGGTCGGCGTAACTAAGGGGGGGTCAGGAACCGGATGGCACCTCAATGTGCATGGTGTCACCGGCCGTCAGCGTCCTCGAGCCCGCCGCGAAGCCGTTCTGCTGGAGAATGTAGGCGGTGATGTCCACGTAGTCCTGGGCAGAGAGTGAGCCGGGGGCTTCATGCGGCATGTTCTTGTGCTCGAAGTTGTACAGGGCGCTGACCGCCTTGCCCTTCCAGCTCGCCAGAAACGTCTTCCCCTTCAGCGGGGGCGCCGGCCCGCCCACTCCCTCCAGGTTCGTGCCGTGGCACTGGGCGCAGTTCTGAGCGAACATCTGCCCGCC
>CAZJXR010000084.1:0-13260 GCA_964550085.1 uncultured Gemmatimonadota bacterium | reverse complement strand
CGATCACATCGCCGATCACCGCGGCTGCGTAATCGGCGGCCCGCAGATCCTTCGCCAGTGCGTCGGCCTCGTCGGCCGGGATGGCGACGAGGAGGCCACCGGAGGTCTGGGCGTCGGTGAGCAGGATGCGGAGCGGCTCGTCCACATCTCCCATCCAGCGGGTCTCGGCTTCCACCGCCGAGCGGTTCCGTACCGAGCCACCCGGCACGCAACCTTCGGCCGCCAGTTCGAAGGCGTGGGGCAGCAGCTTGGGAGCCGAGGCGTACACGCGCGCGCCGACTCCGGAGGCCACACACACCTCGCGCAGGTGACCGAGGAGCCCGAAACCGCTCACGTCGGTGGCCGCGTGCACGGAGAAACGGCCCAGCGTCTCCATGGCGGCCCGATTCAGCTGGCGCATGGAGCCGACGGCCGCCGCGATCGAGTCGGGAGGCGCCAGGTCCCGCTTGATCCCGGTGGTAACCACTCCAGTGCCGAGCGCCTTGCCGAGCACCAAGCGGTCGCCGGGTTGGGCGCCCGATTTCCGGTACAGTCGGTCCGGGTGGGCGGTACCGAAGGCGGCGAGCCCGAACTTGGGCTCCGCATCGTCGATCGAATGGCCGCCCGCGATCGTTATCCCGGCCTCGGCACAGATCCCGGCGGCGCCCTGGAGAATGGCTCCCACGACCTCCTCCGGAAGCTCGCCGGCCGGAATGGCGAGGACGCTGAGCGCAAACAGCGGAGTCGCGCGCATGGCGTACAGGTCGGCGAGCGCGTTCGCCGCCGCGATCGCCCCGAAGTCCTCCGGGTCGTCCACCAGGGGGGTGAAGAAGTCGATCGTCGCCACCAGGGCGACGTCCTCGGTCAGTCGATACACGGCCGCGTCGTCCCGAGCCCCGAGCCCGATCAACAGCCTCGGATCGGTCCCGGGCGGCAGGTACTTCAGCACCGTCTCCAGGTCCGCCGGACCCAGCTTGCAGGCTCAGCCGGCGCCGTGTGAATACTGGGTGAGCCTCACCCGCGCGGCGATTGGTGTGTTCATTCGTCTCCCGATGCGGCGTCCCGCCGGGCCTGCACGCACCCGGTGGAGGTCAAGCTAGAGCGGGAATCAATTCCCCGCCAATCGCGCTTCCACGCTCAGCTTGTTTCCGCTCCCCGACTAGCGCCGCGCTTGATTCCGCCCCGGAAGTTGCTTCCTTTGCCCACAGGCATCCCTCGATGAGCAGGCTGGTCAGGCCAACGCGGGGGTGCGGTTTCTCGACGAGCAGGTCGGAGGACACTCTCATGGCAGGCCTGTTCTCCAGGTCACTCCCCGAGTCCTACGAGGAGCTCCGGCGCAAGATGGTCGAGCGCCAGATCCGCCAGCGCGGAATCCACAACCCCGTCGTCCTGTCGGCCATGCGGGCCGTCCCCCGCCACCTTTTCGTTCCTGAGCGGCAGCGCGCCGACGCATACGGGGACCACGCCCTCCCGATCGGATTCCGCCAGACCATCTCGCAACCCTACATCGTGGCCCTCATGACCGCGGCCGCCGAGCCGGGTCCGGGCGTCCGGGTGCTCGAAATCGGAACGGGATCGGGGTATCAGGCGGCGGTGCTCGCGGCCTGCGGATGCGAGGTGTACTCGATCGAGCGCATCCTCGAGTTGCACAGGATCGCCGCGGTCCGACTCAAGGAGGCGGGATACGCCAATCGTGTACGTCTACGAGTCGGGGACGGAAGCGCCGGTTGGCCCGAGGAGGCACCGTTCGACCGCATCATCCTCACCGCGGCCGCGCCGGAGATTCCTCCCGCCCTTCGCGGCCAGCTCGCGGCAGGCGGATTCATGGTGGCGCCCATCGGGACGCCCGAGCTGCAGACCATCTACCGAATCCGACCGGTCGACGAGGAGTTCGAGTACGAGCCGCTGGAGGGAGCCCGATTCGTGCCCCTGATCTCGGACGACCCGGAGCACTGAGTCGTATCTCATCATCTCGCGTGACGACGCACCCGACTCCCTCCAGACTCCAAGTCCTTCCTACCATCGCTGCCGGGAGGCACTACCAGTTCTTCTCCACCACCGGATCCCGGTAACGCCCACGGCGCAGCGACTCGCGCTGGAGCTCCTCCTCGGCGCGGCCCGCTGCCTGGAGCAACGAGTCGGCCTGTGCGGCCGTGAGCTCGGGCGTCGCTCCCCCCCCGCCACCGGCCTCGGCGCCCGACGCGCCGCGGCCCCCGCCCGATCCACCGCCGCTCCGTTGCTGCTCCTGCTCCAGCCAGCGCTCGACGAGCTCCAGGTTCCAGCGCGCGTCGGCATCGTCGGGGGCCTGGCGCAGCACGTCTCGGAACTCGTCGCGCGCCGCGAGCAGAAAACCCTGTCGCTCCCGCGCCGGCTTCGATTGCTGGCGGCCACCCTGGGCGTCGGCGACTCCGAGGTTGTACTGCCCCGACGTGCGGACGCGCTCCTCTCCCGCCTCCGCGGCGCGTTGCAGGGCGCTGCGCGCGCCTTCCAGATCGCCGGCCGCCAGCAGCGAGGTGCCGAGATTGTACCAGTCGCGCGGCGTGCCCTTCTTCGCCACTGCCTCGCGGAACTTCATGATCTGCCGCGCGGCGTCTACCGCCTGTTCGGGAACGGTCTGCTCCTGCGCCTCAGCGGGTCCGACCTCCCCTGCCGGGAGGGCCGCCACCGCTGCCAGGAGACAGGCCGAGAGTCGGCCGACGGCGGAGAGTCTCATCCTACCCGCGCCTCCACACGAAAGCCTCCGCCCACAGGAGCGCGAAGGCGAGCAGCAGCAGCAGGTTCGTGCCGGTCCCGGCTCCCGATACCGGCTCCGACTCATCGCCGGCCACCAACTGCGCCAGCCGTTCGATTCCGATGCGGTCACCCGGGACGTACAGGCCGCCGGTGGCGGCGGCGATCTCGCGCAAGGAGACTTCCTCGAGGTGGCTCACCACGATGCGCCCCTCGGCATCACGGCGGTGGAGCGGGGCCGGTTCCCTGCCGGATGGCCGTGGAGCCAGCTCCAGGTCGTCGCCCTGGTAGGGTACCGGACCACCGCGCGCCGTTCCGATCCCGACCGTGTGAATCGGCACGCCGAGGCGCGAGGCCCGAGTGAGCAGGGCCTCGGTCGGCTCGTCGACCGTCGACTCGCCATCTGAGAAGAGCACGATGGCCTTGCGCGCACTCTGGGCGCCTCCTTCGAGCACACTGAGCGCCTGCCGCAGGCCCGACACCACCGCGGAGCCGCCCCGCCCCACGACGGAGGGATCCACCGCCTCGATATACATGAGGATGGCACTCGCGTCCTTGGTGAGCGGCGACAGCACGTAACCGCGGCCCGCGAAGTAGACGACGCCTTGCCGTCCACCGACCCGCGCCGCCAGTCCGGTCGCCAGCCGTCGCTCGAGAGCGAGCCGTGAGTCCGCGACGTCGGTGACCAGCATCGAGTTGGAGGCATCGAGAACGAACACCGTCTCGCGGTCATCCTCCTCCTCGCGCTCGGGCGGCCGTGCCCCGCTTCCGGCCAGTGCCGCGGCCAGCGCCGCCGAGCCGCCGACCAGGAGGAACGTACGAATCCCGCTCGCGGTCCGTCCCGGGGGTGACACGAGCTTCCGCAGCAGCGCGTGGTCCGCCAGTCGACGTCGGTCGCGACGCGTGCGCGACATCTCCACTCCGCGCAGGGCGAGAACGATGAGGATCGCGGCCACCGCGCCCAGCACGGGAGCGACGAGCGGAGATGGAAGCAGGTCGATCATGCGGCCAGCGCCCTCCGGGCCCGGGTGGCCGAGCCCAGCAGCTCGGCCAGCAGGGCGAGCGCGGCGAGCAACAGCACCTCCCGTCGCAGCGCGATCCGCTCTTCCGTCCGCACTTCCTTCAGCGGAGCCTTCTCCAGCTCGTCGATGCGGCGATAGATGCGTGACAGCGCATCGGGGTCGGTGGCGCGAAAGTACTGGCCGCCGGTGGTGACCGCGATCGAACCGAGCAGCTCCTCGTTGACGCGAACCGGCATGTTCGCGTACTGGTAGCCGAACGCGGTGCGGCCGATCGGCACCGGCGCCACCCCGTCCCGACCGACTCCGATCGTGTACACCTTGATTCCGAGGGCCGCCGCCGCCGCCGCGGCCTGCTGCGGCGTGATGTTGCCGCGGTTGTTGTCCCCATCGGTGAGGAGCACCACCACACGGGAGGGTGCTTCGAGTCCGCGCAGCCGGTGAGCCGCGGTGGCGACCGCCACGCCGATCGCCGTTCCGTCGTCCAGTCGACCGACCCGCAAATCCTCGATCGCGCTCACCACTACGGCGTGATCGAGCGTGCCGGGCACCAGGGTCAGCGCCTCGCCGGCGAAGGCAACCAGGCCGAGCAGGTCGGTGTGCCGGCCATCCACGAAACGGATGACCTCGCGACGCGCGACCGCGATGCGGTTCTCGGGTCGAAAGTCCTCGGCCAGCATCGAGCTCGAGATGTCGACCACCAGCATGATGGCGATGCCTTCCTCCTCCGCCTCGATCCTCTCCAGCACCCGCTTCGGCTGTACGAGCGCGAGCAGAATCAGCAGCAGAACGACCGACCGCCACACGGGCGACCACAGCCACCACAGCCACCGGCTGCCCGAGCGGACGCTGGCAAGCCATCCTACCCGAGTGTAGGGAAGCACACGCCGCCGGTGCCGCGCCCACAGCCAACCGAGAGGAAGCAGAAGGACGAGGAGCAGGAAGGGCCAGTTCCCTAGTGTAAGGCCCGTCATCCGCCGCCATCTCCGGCCGTGGCGCCGCGCGCGCCCTCGGTACTCGCGCCCCCCGAACTCAGCCTTTCTGGACTCCGGCTTTCGGAACTCCGGCTCACGGAGCCGCCGCCGGCGCTGTTCCCGGCCTCGGAGCGGATCCACTGCGCGCACGCCTGGGTGGCCGAAGCGATCGTGCGGGCACTTGTCTGGAGTCGGCCGAAGCGGACGAGCGCGGAGCAGCGGAGAGCCGCGCGCAGGGGCCGGTGGCCGTTGGCCGCCGCGCGCAGCACCGTGCCCCGCGGCCAGGCCCGCACCGCTTCCAGAAAATCTCGCAGGATGCTCTCCAGTCGGTCGAAGTACAGGACATCATCCACCTGGCCGGCCTCCCACTCCTCCCGCAGGGCGCGCAGTCGGACGAGCGCCGTCTCCATCGGCGACAGTTGGACCGCCATCCGCTCCACCGCGGTGCGGCTGGAGCGGCGTGCGCTCCAGTAGGCGAGCGCGATCACGAGGAGCGACAGCAACACCCACAGCCACGGAAACGCCCGGCCTTCGATGATCGCCCGCGCGGGTCGCAGCTCGAGCCCGGCCGTGTCCGCCGGGAGGACCGAGGCGACCTCCACCGTTCCAGGCCGGACGGCGACGCGACCTTCGCCTTCGAGCGCCACGTAGTCGACCACGAAGCCGGGCAACGGCGTCGGGCGCGCGGTCCAAGCGCGGAGGCGATAGTATCCGCGCCACAGCCCCTCCCCCGCGTCCTGCCGATTGACCTCGACCACGCCGATCTGTTCCATGTCCTCGACGATCGGCAAGGTCCCGGGGAAGCGCGGCTCGGCGCCGGGGGGAAGCTGAAGGCTGACCCCGAGCACGAACGGTTGGCCGACGCGAACCGTGTCGGGCGCGACCCCGGTGCTGACGCGGGCCTGCTGGCCGGGCAGCGTCGATGGGCACAACCCCGCCAACATGGGCAAGGCAACGAGCGTCCGGATGGGGAGGCGCGAGCGCGCACCGCCGGACACCGGGCGAACGCGATCGACGCTCACCGTCGCCTGCTGCGCGCGCGCGCGGCGAAGAAGGCGGCCAGCTCGGTCACGTAGGCGCGGTCCGTGCGGAGCCCGATGCGGTCCACTCCACACCGTTTGAGCTGGGCGATGGCCTCCTGTCGCTGTTCCTCGGCCCGGCGCGCGAGCGCGGTCCGCGTGGCGGCGTTGCCGAGATCGACGATCCCGCGCTCCCCGGTCTCCGGATCCACCACCTCGAGCAGCCCGCCGGCTGGCAACTCGTCCTCCGCCGGATCCCGGATGTCGACCGCGACCACGTCGTGTCGTCGCGCCAGTCCGAGGAGCGGTCGCTCGAATCCCGTGTCCATGAAATCGGAGATGATGAACACGAGCGAGCGGACCCGAAGCAGGCGCCCCACGGCGTGGATCGCGGCGCTGATCTCTGTCCCGGTGTGGGTCGGCTGAAAGGTGAGGAGGTCGTGGATCGAGCGCAGCAGTCGGTTTCTCCCGCGGCGAGGCGGGACGTAGAGCTCCACCCCATCGGTGAACAGCACGAGACCGAGCCGGTCGTTGCTGCGGGTCGCGGCCAGTCCCAGCACGCCGGCGACCTCGGCCGCAAGCTCGCGCTTTTGACGCCGGCGGGTGCCGAAGGACGTCGAGCCGGACACGTCGACCGCCAGAAGCACGGTGAGCTCGCGCTCTTCGACGAATCGCTTCACGTACGGCCGACCCATGCGGGCGGTCACCTTCCAGTCGATCGACTGAAATGGATCGCCGGCTTGATACGCCCGGACCTCTGCGAACTCGATCCCGTGGCCACGGAACACCGAGTCCCAGGACCCGAGCGCGTGGCTGTCCATCAACAGCCGCGCGTTGAGCTCGATCCGATTCACGTGTCGCGCGACCTCGGCCCGTCGCTCCCGTTCGGAAGCGGCGGCCTCTTCCGAGGCCCGGACCGCAGCCGATCGGAAAGGCCAGGCGCGCATTAGCAGGTCGCTGAATAACCCCAGTGGGCCGCGTTACGTGCGCCGCGGGGACAGATCTTAGGCGGCGCGACGACGGCGATGCCCTGCGCATCGGCGAGGAGCGCCAACACCAGAGATGCCCCCGCGCCGCCGTAACCCGAAGGGCGCATGGGGGTTACCGGCGGATACTGCGTCGCTCGTCGTCGAAGATGCTCCTGCATCGTCTTCCTCCTCGCTCCTTGTCTCCGCTCGATAAGACCCATGCGCGCGACCCACTGGGGTTATTCAGCGACCTGCTAGGGCACAGGAACCGCCGCGAGCAACCGGTCGAGGATCAGCTCCGGCGTCACGTCCTCGGCCTCCGCCTGGTAGGTAAGAATCAGACGGTGACGCAGCACGTCGCGGGCCATCTCCTGCACGTCGTCGGGCAGAACGAACGCGCGGCCGCGCAGGAATGCCTCGGCCCGAGCCGTTCGCGCCAGATAGATGGTGGCGCGCGGGGATGCCCCGTACTGGAGCCATTCCGCCAGCTCCGGGAGTCCGGCGGCGGCCGGGTCACGGGTCGCGAGAACGACGTCGAGGATGTACTCCTCGACGCGCGGATCGAGGTAGATGTGCGACAGCAGACGACGCGCGGCGAGGATCTGGTCGGGCTGCGCGACCGGCTCGATCGGCGGCACCGGACCCCCGGCCATGAGGCGGAGGACCTCGCGCTCCTCGTCGCGCTCAGGGTACGTGACACGTACCTTTAACATGAATCGGTCAACTTGCGCTTCCGGAAGTGGATACGTGCCCTCGTGCTCGATCGGATTCTGGGTGGCGAGCACCAGAAACGGCACCGGCAGCGGGTGACTCGTGTCCCCGATCGTGACCTGGCGCTCCTCCATCGCCTCGAGCAGGGCCGACTGCACCTTGGCCGGTGCGCGATTGACCTCGTCGGCCAGCACCAGGTTGGCGAACAGCGGCCCGCGCTTGGGCACGAATTCAGCCGAGCGCTCGTCCCACACCAGGGTTCCGATCAGGTCGGCCGGCAACAGGTCGGGGGTGAACTGGATGCGCCGGAAGCTGGTATGGATGGCGCTGGCTAGAGTACGAACGGTGAGAGTCTTGGCGAGACCGGGAACCCCTTCCAGCAGGACGTGGCCGCCGGTCAACAGGCCGACCAGCAGGCGGTCCACCATCACAGTCTGGCCGATGACGCGCTGGGCCAGTGCGGTGCGCACGTCGTCGAGGAACCGGCTCGCCTCGGCGATCTCGGTTTCGATCCGTCCGAGCTCCTGCTCGGACAACCGCCGCTCGGGCGATTCGAGCAGGTCGGCCTTCGGTCTCGTGCTCGCCATAGCTGCCTACCTCTTGCTCCGTTCGCCCTCGTCCTCGACCCGGAGCACGTGAGCGGCCAGTGCACCCGGCCGGATCGAGCCGCTCAGACTACGGACGTCCAGGTCCTCGCGCGAGCCCCGGTCGGCGGGCAGAATCTCGATCTGCCTCTCGATGAAGTCACGGCAACGCTCCCGCCATTTCACCCAGCTGTCCGGGGTTAGATCCACCCAGCCCCGGTTTCGGAAGCGGGGATCGGCCGGCCCCTCGCCATCCTCCGGTCGCACCTGCACGACGGGACCGCGCAGAAGGCTCGATCCGTCGGGGAGCAGAACGGGGAGCCCGACCGACAGAATGTCCGACCGCAGCCTCTGGTCGTCCATCACCAGGCGGTGCGCCCCCTGAGCCGCGGTCTCCGGTTCGAGGCCGGCGGCCGTCCGCACGTCCGCGTACAGTCGGCGCAGGATCTCGGCTTCGAACAGCAGCTTGCTGAGCCGCGGCGGGCCGAGCATCTCGAACGCCACCGACCGCACCGCATGCACCTCCTCCAACGCCTCCAAGCGCTGGAGCGCCGTCTCCCTCAGAAAGCCGCCCCGGTACGTTGGACCGTAGGAGCTCGCGTCGAGGGCGGCCACGATCTCCTTGCCCGTCGGCCGGCCTTCCAGCTCGGCCACCACCGCGGCGGCGATCTCTTCCGGCGTCACCAGCTCCATCATGCCGAGAGCGGAAATCGCCTCGAATTCCGCGGCGCTGAACAGTCCGTTCTCGCCGGCGTCGAGAAACACGGATTCGATCTCGGCTCCGATCTTCTCGAACACTTCGGGCGGTGGCTCGTTGAACGCCTCATCGAGCGGGAGCGACCGGGTGGAGTCATAGCGCGGGATGGCTGCCCCCTGCCACATGATCGGACCGTACGCGATTCGCTTCCACGCAATCGCCGCCGTCGGCTTGACCTCCTTCACGGTCGGTGCGTCCGGTGTCCGAGCCATGAGGTACAGGAGGAGTGAATGGGCGCCGGCAACGCTCGCCTTGGCGAGCAGCATGCGCGACGGCCGTTCCTCCGAATGCGTGAACGGAATGTTGAGCCCCATGCCGCCGGTTCCCGATGTTCCGACCTTGACGTAGACCTTGGTGCCGACCCGTCGCATGCCGGCCAGCATCATCCGCACATGGTCGATCAGTCGCGGCAGGTACAGCATGGCAAGCAGCTGCTCGACGTCGTCGCTCGGCACCGAGGCAGATGCGGCCGCGAGGCGGCGCAGCCGATCGGCCGCGTCGAACACGTCCTGGTAGGCGATCGCGGTCGCGGTGTTGACGCCATCGACGATGATCTCGGGCCGCTGCCGGTCGAGCAGCGCCACGAGGGCCGATCGCTCAAACGCCTCCCGGCTCAGCTCTCCGAACAGGTCCTCGAGGATCTCGCGTCGGCCGGCTCCGGTGCGCACGAGCTGGCTCCGCGACGCTTCCGTCCGCTTGGTCCGAAGAAAGATGTCGCCCCACTCCGGCACCAGCTCGACGCCGTCGCCGCCGAGCTCGCACCCCAGCTCCCGCACCGCCGCTCGCGCATCATCCTCGCGCAGGCTGGCGATCGCGAGTCGGGCCGGGCGCCGGGGGATCAACTCGCGGGCGACAGCCATCCCGACCAGGCCGGACCCTCCGAGTATGAGAACCGCGCGTCCGTCGATGTTCATCCCGGTGGCTTCTTCAGTTCATTGGACGGGGTGGTGACGCGAATCGGGCTCGGCGACGTCCTCGCCCCCGATGGACTCTCGCTCCTCGCGCGTCAGCTCCCGCCACTGGCCGCGGGGCAGGTCGCCCAGCCGGATCGGGCCGAGCTCCACCCGCTTGAGCGACAGGATCGTCGCGCCGACCGCATCCATCAGCCGGCGAATCTCGCGGTTGCGGCCCTCGCGCAAGGTGAGCGTGAGGATCGTCTCGCCGCCCTTGTTGGTCGGGACGAGCGCCGCCTCCACTACCCCGGCCGGCCCGTCCTCGAGTTCCACTCCGGCGAGCAATCGACTCATCAGACCCTCCGGCGCTGGAGCCCGGAGGGCGACCTCGTATCGTCGTGGCGTCTGCGCCGATGGATGGAGGAGTCGATTGGCGGCATCGCCGTCGTTCGTCATCAGTAGGAGCCCTTCGCTCATGTAGTCGAGGCGTCCGACGTGAAACAACCGCTGGAGTTCGGTCGGGAGCAGGTCGTATATCGTCGGGCGGCCCGACGGATCGCTTCGGCTGCACAACGTACCGGGCGGTTTGTGCAGAATCACCCAGCGAGCGGGCGGCAACCGCAGGCGGCGCCCGTCGACCTCGACCACGCTGGTGCGTGGATCGACGGTCACGCCGGGTTGCTGCACGACCTCCCCGTCGACGCGGACGCGACCTGCGGCGATCAGGTCCTCGCTCGCACGCCGCGAGGCGACTCCGGCGCGGGCCAGGAACTTCTGCAGCCGCATGGAGCGGGGTCAGCCGCCCGCACCGTTTACCGCCGCGTCGGCCTCCTCCCTCGCGCCGTCTCCTCCCTCGCGCGCACGGTCCATCTCTCCGTCCAGGTCCGGGTCGGAGCCGTTCGTCTGCGCTCGTCCCTCCGCGTCTTCGACCGCTTCGATCGGCACCGTCTGGAGCCGAACCGGCAGCTCCTCGGGCGCCGGCAGAGCATCGAGCGAGTCGAGTCCGAAATGGTCCAGGAAGCGCCGCGTCGTTCCGTACAGAAGCGGTCGGCCGAGCCCTTCGGCTCTGCCGACCACTTCGATCAGCTCCCACTCCTGGAGCGTCCGCAGCACGGTGCTGCAGCTCACCCCTCGGACCTCCTCCACTTCCACCCGTCCGATCGGCTGTCGGTAGGCGATGATGGCCAGCGTCTCGAGCGCGGCGACCGACAGCGTCGGCGAGCGCGGGATCGAGTCGAAGCGCTCGAGGTACGGCGCGAACTCGGGACGGGTGAGAATCTGGAAGCCGCCACCGATCTGGTAGAGCTGGAAGGCGCGCTCCTGCTCCTCGTATTCGTCGCGAAGCGCCGCCAGCGCCGCGCGGACGCTCGCCGGATCGAGAGCCTCATCGGCTCGGCACAACTCGGCCTCCGTGAGCGGAGTGTGGCTGGCGAACAGGGCCGCTTCCACGATCTGCTCGGGTCTCATTCTTCGTCGCCCTCCTGTTTCGCGTGCAACCAGATCGTCGAGAACGGTCGCGACTGCTCGATTCGAACCAGTTGCTGGCGCGCCGACTCCAGGATCGCCAGCAGCGAAGCGACCGCATGCGGCCGCGTGCCCCACGGTCTGAACAGCTTCTCGAATGCGATTCGGCGCGCAGTCCGCAGCAGACGACGCATCAGCGAGATCTTTTCGGCCACGGTCACGCTTCGAACCGGAGCCCGGTGGGTCACCTCGGCCGGCGCCTCCGGCATATCCGCCGCGATGCGGAGAAACTCCTCGAGACTCAACTCGAGCGCGACCTGCTCGAGCTCCGGCGGTGGACGCGGCTCTATGTACCCCTTGGAAAAGTGCCGGCTGCGGGCCGCTTCCGCGCTCGCCAGAACGTGCGCGACTTCCTGAAAGTGCTCGTACTCGAGTAGCCGCCGGACCAGCTCGGCGCGCGGATCCTCGTCCCATTCGATGTGGTCGGGCCGGGGCAGCAGCAGCTGCGCCTTGATCCGCACCAGGGTGGCGGCCATCTCGAGAAACTCACCTGCCCGCCCGAGCTCGATCTCCGCCAGCCCCTCGCTGAGAACGCTCTGAAACTGCTCCGTGATGCGTGCGATCGGGATGTCGAAAATGTCGATATCCTGAGAGCGGATCAGGTGCAGGAGGAGGTCGAGAGGTCCCCGAAAGCGCTCGAGCTCGACGTGGAATGGCTCCGGCCGGAAGAGAGGCCGCGCACCGAGCATCTCCGGCTTCGACGTCTGCGGTCTCGTAACGATCGTCTCAGACAAGGAGGTCGATTACCCCGTTTGCGAGCTGCATGAGTACGCTTACCGGATAGAATATGGCATCCAGGAGGCCGGGAACGAACAGGATCGCTGCCAGAAACACGAAACTGTAGCGTCCGAGCTCGCGGAAACGAGCCCCGAGTTGCGGAGGGAGCAGGTGATACAGCACGTGCGAGCCGTCCAGAGGCGGCACGGGCACCAGGTTGAACACGCCGAGGATGAGGTTGAAGAAGATTCCGAAGCGCGCCATGTCGATGAGAACCCCGATCGGCGCGGTGAGCGCGTCTCCGCTCGCCCGCATTCCCCACGTGAGGGCAACGACGGCCAGGGTGCAGACAGCAGCGAGCGCGAAATTGGCGGCGACGCCAGCCAGCGAGACGAGAATGTCGCCCCGGCGATAGTTGTCGAACTTTCTCGAGTTCACCGGGACAGGTCGGGCCCACCCGAACAGAAAGCCGGCCCGCATTGCCCACAGACCGAGCGGAACGAGCACCGTGCCGATCGGATCGATGTGCCGGAGCGGGTTCATCGTCACCCGGCCCAGCATGAGAGCCGTGTCGTCACCCTGAGATAACGCCACCCGCGCATGGGCGTACTCGTGCACAGTGACCGAGAGCAGCAGCATCGGTACGTATACGAGCAGCTCACCGACCGATTCCAACTCACCCCAGCCTTGAAATCACCACGCCGACCGACTATTCTTCGCGGCTGTTTGCCAAGACGCACCACACAGAGGGGGCAGGAACAGCGTGCCAACCACACGAAGCGCCAAGAAGAGACTGCGACAGGCTCGCCGACGGAGAGGGGACAACCGCGCCGTCCGCTCCGAGATCAGGACCCGAACGAAGAAGCTGCTGTCCGTTCGGGCGCCGGAGGAGGCAGAAGCAGCGATGGAGCACCTGTACGCGCTGCTCGACCGCGCAGCGCGGCGTCACATCCTGCACCCAAACGCGGCCGCGCGAAGAAAGGCGCGGATCGCGAGGCATGTGAGGGATTTGTCGAGTTAGGCGCCCGCCCGGTCCGGTCAGTCCCGCCCCTCCCCTTCCTCATCATCCAGGGTAATCGACACCGAGTCCAGCTCCTCGGCATCCTCGACCGAAAGCGATTCGAGGAACTCGAGCTCGTCGAGGAACTTGCGGTCCTTGGCGCCGCCGGCCGCTATCCGGCTCCGCCCGGCCGCCCGCGACACGTCCTCATCCTCCTCATCTTCCCCCGCCGGCTCGTCCTGCTCCTCATCCTCGGCCGGTTCGAGGCGAAGACGGGCCCGCCCCGGCTCCGCGAGCTCCACCAGCACCTCCTCGAGGCTGCGGACGGCGTCCTGCTCGGCGCTCAACCGTTCGCCCGTCGTGTTGAGCTCCGCGAGGTGCTCGT
>CAZJXR010000083.1:0-15422 GCA_964550085.1 uncultured Gemmatimonadota bacterium | reverse complement strand
CATCCTCGACCCGAGCCTTCTTCTCCTTCATCTCGGTCTCGGTCGCCGCCCCGACATTGATTACCGCAACGCCGCCGGCCAGCTTCGCCAGCCGCTCCTGCAGCTTCTCGCGATCGTAGTCGGAGGTGGTCTTGTCGATCGCTACCTTGATCTCGTTGATCCGGCCCTTGATCTTGTCCTCCTCACCGGCACCATCGACGATCGTGGTGTTGTCCTTGTCGATCACGATGCGCTTGGCCTGACCGAGATCGCTCACCACGGCGTTCTCGAGCTTGAAGCCGAGCTCCTCGCTGATCACCTGACCGCCGGTCATGACTGCGACGTCCTGCAACATCTGCTTGCGCCGATCCCCGAAGCCGGGCGCCTTGACGGCCGCAACCTTGAGCGTTCCGCGCAGCTTGTTCACCACCAGCGTAGCGAGCGCCTCGCCCTCGACATCCTCAGCGATGATGAGTAGCGGCTTGCCCATTTGGGCCACCTTCTCGAGGACCGGAAGCAGGTCCTTCATCGTCGAGATCTTCTTGTCGTGGATCAGAATGAGAGCATCGTCGAGGACGACCTCCATCTTGTCGGGATCGGTGACGAAGTAAGGGGACAGGTAGCCGCGGTCGAACTGCATGCCATCGACCGTCTCCAGCTCGGTCTCCAAACCCTTGGCTTCCTCGACCGTGATCACGCCGTCCTTGCCGACCTTCTCCATCGCATCGGCGATCAGCTCGCCGATCTCCGCGTCATTGTTGGCCGAAATCGCTGCCACCTGGGCGATTTCCTTCTTGCCCGAGGTCTCGACCGACAGCTCGCGCAGTTCCTCGACCACCTTCTCCACCGCCGCCTCGATGCCGCGCTTGAGCGCCATGGGGTTGACGCCCGCCGTCACGCTCTTGAGCCCTTCGCGGAAGATCGCTTGGGCCAACACGGTGGCTGTCGTGGTGCCGTCGCCGGCGGCATCCGACGTCTTGGTGGCTACCTCTTTGACCATCTTCGCGCCCAGGTCCTCGATCGGGTCCTTGAGCTCGACTTCCTTGGCCACGGTCACCCCGTCCTTGGTCACGGTCGGGCTGCCGAACTTCTTCTCCAGGACGACGTTCCGCCCCTTCGGACCGAGCGTCACCTTCACGGCCTGCGCCAGCTTGTCGACGCCGGCCTTGAGCCGCTGACGCGCGGTGGTATCGAATTCCAGGTCCTTGGCCATGTTCCGTTCACTCCTTCGTGTTTTTGGTTTCGCTTCGCGCGAAAGGCGTTTCTATCTCGCGCGAGTCGTCAGTTGATGATCGCCAGCACGTCACTCTCACGGATGATGAGGATTTCATCGCCGTCGACCGTCACTTCGGTGCCCGAGTACTTTCCGTACAGAATCGTGTCGCCTTCTTTGATTTCCATCGGGAGCTTGTTCCCCTCGTCCGTCACGCGGCCGGGACCGACGGCCAGCACCTTGCCCTGCTGCGGCTTCTCTTTCGCGGTATCGGGGATGTAGAGCCCGCCGCGCATCTCCTCGGTCTCCTCCAGGGCCTTAACGACGAGGCGATCCGAAAGCGGCTGGATCTTGGTGGTGGAAGCGGTTGTCATATCCGGTCCTCCTTCTTGACCAGGTTGGGTTCTCGAGCGAGACCTTCGTCTCGTACTATGGACTGATTCACACCCTGTTAGCACTCTCACCTTTTGAGTGCTAGGCGTCCCAAAGATAACGACCCCGTTCGGTTTATCAAGGGGACCGCTCGGGCGACCGCCAGAGCAGGTCGCATGCCAGACCGCCGACGGACGGAAAAACTAGCGTAACGCTCTATCCGCCAGTGCGTTGTCTGCTCGGCATGGCCGCCGTCGCGCGCCGCGTGACCCCCCGTCCGCTGCGCGCCGGGGCTGTCAGTCTGACAAGGCATCTGCCGACGTGGCGGAACGGGCCGACGGAAACCGCGGAAACAAACGAGCCGCCGGGATCGTAAGGTGAGATGGTTCAGGTGCGGGGGCGACCCGGCGCCGACACGAACGGCAACAAGAGCGGAGGAACGGAAATGATTCGTTCGCTATTTATCCTCGCGGTGGTCGGCTTTGCCGGCATCATCGCGCTGAGCCTCATCTTCTCGCTCCTGACGCCGCTGGTCCTGTGGGCGATCAAGATCGCCGTCATGCTCTTCATCGGGTACCTGCTGCTGAAGTTGATCAGCCCCAAGACGGCCGACGAGGTGAAGAGTAAGCTCCGGCGCGTGAAATAATGCGCGTGAGGTAAAACGGCCAGCGGCTCGATGGGGCCGCCGGCAGACAAAACACAAGACGACTGCGGTTGAGGGTCCGGGCCGCCGAAACGGTGGTGGCGGACGGCTGGTAAGGGCGGCGCGCTCGCGGTCCTGGGTCGCTTGAACCCGCGGCACTCCGATCGCTCGTTTGCCGCGACTGAACGGGTCATCCGATCGGGTGACCCGTTTTCCTTGCCCCCGCTTGCGCCGGCGCCCCTGGCAACGCACGATCGGGAGTTCGTGCGGCGGCGTCACCGACGCGTGTCGTTTCCCTCACCCCGAACGGACACCCCTTGAGTACCCCGCAGCCGCCGTCCACGCCGCCTCAGCCTGCCACTCCGCCGGAGGACCTGCCTCCCGGCATGTGGTCATCTGTCATCGAGTCGCTCAGAGGCTCGGAGCAGGACTACACAACCGGAAGTCTCAACCGTGCGGTGCTCCTCCTCTCGATCCCGATGGTGCTCGAGATGGCGGGAGAATCCGTATTCGCTGTGGTCGATGCCTTCTTCGTCGCGCGCCTCGGCGCCGAGTCGCTGGCCGCAGTGGGGCTGACCGAGTCCGTGCTCGAGATCATCTATGCCGTTGCGGTCGGCCTCAGCATGTCGACCACCGCGCTGGTGGCCCGCCGCATCGGCGAAAAGAACCAGCGGGCGGCGGCGCGAACAGCCGTCCAGGCCCTGGTCGTCGCGACCGCCATGTCGGTGGCGTTCGGCATCGCCGGCTGCGTGTGGGCGCCGGATCTGCTGCGGCTGATGGGCGCGAGTCCCGAGACGGTGGCGGTAGGCACCACCTACACCCGGATCATGTACGGAGGCATGATCGTCATCATGCTGCTGTTCCTTAACAACGCCATCTATCGCGGTGCCGGGGACGCAGCGATGGCCATGCGTTCCGTATGGTTGGCGAACGCGATCAACATCGTTCTCGACCCTCTGCTCATATTCGGCATCGGTCCCTTCCCCGAACTCGGTCTGACCGGGGCCGCGGTGGCAACTACGATCGGTCGCGGCACCGGGGTCGTGTATCAGCTCTGGGGTCTGCCGCGCGGGATCCATCTTCGACTCACGCGCGACGACGTCCGCATCGACCTGGCCGTGATCGGCCGCCTGTTGCGCGTGTCGGCCGGAGGCGTCGGTCAGATGCTGGTCGGCATGGCAAGCTACGTGGGGCTCATCCGCATCCTCGCCACCTTCGGGAGCGTGGTGCTCGCCGGCTACGTAATCGCGGTGCGCATCGTAATCTTCGTCATCCTCCCGGCCTGGGGGGTGGCAAACGCGGCGGCCACGCTGGTGGGACAGAACCTCGGCGCTCGAAAGCCCGAGCGCGCCGAGAGGGCCGTCTGGGTGACGGGAGCGTGGAACATGGCGTTCATGGCCGTGGTGACGGTGCTGTTCGTGGGCCTGGCTGACCCCATCATCTCGGTGTTCACCACGGATCCGGAGACGCGCGCGGTGGGCACGCGGGCCCTTCGCATCATCAGTTACGGGTATGTGTTCTACGCTTGGGGCATGGTGGTCCTCCAGGCCTTCAACGGCGCCGGCGACACCGTCACGCCGACCTGGATCAACTTTTTCATCTTCTGGCTCTTCCAGCTGCCGATGGCGTGGCTGCTGTCCCGCGCGATTGGTCCGGATGGCGTGTTCGCCACCATCGCCATCGCCTACTCGCTCTCGGCGCTGGTCGGGATGGTCCTGTTCCGGCAGGGCCGGTGGAAGGAGAAGCAAGTCTGATCCCCCGCTGCACCCGTCACGAGCTCGACAGATGCCGGTCGGCGAGGGCCAAGCCGATCAGGGTGAGGAAGGGTTCGACGTGCCGCACGGTGCGGCAATGGGGGGCGATCACCGGAGCCAGTCCGCCGGTCGCAATCACGTAAGGCTCCGACCCCTGCCACTCCGCTGCGATCCGATCCACAATGCCGTCGATCGCGTCGACCACCGAAAAGAAGACGCCGGCAATGAGGCACTGCTCCGTCGTGCGTCCGATGGCTCGCGACGGTGGGCGCAGCTCGACCTTGGGCAGCTTGGCGGCCCGGGCGACCAGGTACTCGATCCCGGCTTCCGGACCCGGGGCGATCACACCGCCTCGGAACGTCCCGTCGGCCCCGATGCAATCGAAGGTGGTCGCCGTTCCGAGGTCGACGACGATCGTGTCCCGGCCGTACAGGTGCGATGCGGCAAGCGTGTTGGCGATGCGGTCGGCTCCTACCGACGCCGGTTCGTCGACCTCGAGGCGAATGGGGAGCGGCAGAGTCGGGTCGAGCCGGTTCAGCTCGATCTCGAGCGAGCGGCAGGTTTCGGCCCACACGCGATCGAGCGCCGGAACCACGGAGGCCAGGATAGCGCGACGTGGCGGGGTCGGCGCCGCCTCGATGTGATGGGCGAGGAAGAAAGCCAGCTCGTCGGCCGTCCGGTGGCGCGTGCTCGCCAGGCGCCAGCAGTCGACCGCCTCGAGACCATCGAACAGCCCGACCACGGTCTCCGTGTTTCCCACGTCGATGGTGAGGATCATGGCTCGATCTTCAACAGGACTCGCGCTGCGTCATGACTCCGCCTCCCGAACCTGCTCCGGTGCGTCGATCTCTAGATGTCCCACCTTCACCCGACGCAGAGCTCCACGGTCGGGACGGAACAACAGCGCGCCATCCGGCGCGATGCCCACCGCCACGCCGCTGATCACATCCTCGAAGTGGGGCAGGTGCAGCCGGACCCGTCGATCACGGAGCCAGTCGTAGCGGTCCACCTGATCGAGCCGAGCCGAATCGAGCACCGGTGGTGGATTCGCCGTCTCGGATTCCAGGCCGCGGATCGCCGCGTCCGCGACGGACACCAGCTCCGCTTCGACTCCCGCCGCCTCGGTCAAGAACGCCACCCCGCCCCGCAGCTTTCTTGGCACTTCGAACCGCTTCACGTTGATGCCGATGCCGATCACCAGGTGACGGATCGCGTCACCCTCCGAGCTCGCCTCGCAGAGGATACCGCCCAGCTTGGCGTGGCCGACCATGATGTCGTTCGGCCACTTGAGCCGCGGCGCCAGACCAGGAAATGCCACATCGAGCTCTCGCGTCACCCCGAGCCCGGCGAGAATGGAGAGCAGCGCCGGGTTCTCCACCCCCGCCGGCCGAAACACCATACTCAGATACAGACCCCGCCCGGCCGGCGAATGCCACACGTTGTCGCCCCGTCCCCTTCCCGTGGTCTGCTCCCGCGCCAGCACAATCGTGCCGGCCGGCACGCCTCCCTCGGCCAGACTCGCGGCGACCGTGTTGGTGGAGCCGACGCGGCCGTAGATGCAGACCTGATGCCCCCTCCAGCGACGCTGTAGTTGAGATGTCGTAAGTCCTTCCCAACGCGAAATCTGACGCGGGCTCATGCCGACTCGACGAGGAGGGAAAGATCGAGCGCCGGCGCCGAGTGGGTCAGAGCCCCCACGGATACCTCATCCACCCCGGTGTCGGCAATCTGCAGGACCGTGTCGAGCCGAACCCCGCCGGAGGCTTCGAGCACCACTTCGCCTCCAACCCTGGCCCTTGCCGCCCGCACCGCCTCCCGTAGTTCGTCCAGCGTCAGGTTGTCGAGCATCACCCGGTCGGGACGACATGCGAGCGCCTCCTCCAGCTCGCGGATCGAGGTCACTTCGATCTCGACTGTCAGGCCACGGTCGCGGGCCGGGTCGCGAACCGCCTCGAGCGCCTTCACGACGCCCCCGGCAGCGCGGATGTGGTTTTCCTTGATCAGCACCATGGCGTCCAGTCGTGCCCGATGGCTGACGCCACCGCCGGCTCGCACGGCGGCCTTCTCGAAGTGGCGCAGACCGGGGGTGGTCTTTCGTGTATCGGTGATCCGACACCGTGTCCCGGCGACCGCGTCCACGAACGCGGCAGTCAGGGTGGCGACGCCCGAGAGATGGGCGAGGAAGTTAAGCGCCACTCGCTCCGCGGTGAGGATCGAGCGCAGTCCGCCCTCCACGGACAGAACCGTATCGCCTGCCGATACGCGATCCCCATCCACCCGTTGCGGGCGCACCTGGATGGCGGGGTCGAGATGCCCGAACGCGAGGCGGGCCACGTCCACCCCGGCCACCACGCCTCCTTCCCGCGCCACGACCACGGCATGCCCGCGTTGCCGAGCATCCACTGTCCATTGGGTTGTAAAATCCGCCTCGCCGATGTCCTCATCGAGCGCGGCGGCGATCAACGCGTCCAGCGATGAATCGATCGCAGTCCCGCTCCGGTCCGTCCCCATAGGCAAACCGCTAGCGCAAGTGCGGAAACAGCACCGATGCGGCCAGGTACGCCCCACCGATCGTCCAACAGTAGAACGCGAAGCGGTGAAAGGCGCGACGCCGCAGCATGCGTACGAACAGATGGATCGCCCCGATGCCCGACCCGAGCGCGGCGACAAAGCCGAGCGCGAGCGCCGTCCCCCCGACGGTGGCGATCTCCGCCCGGGCCGTGCCCGCTTGCAGAAGAGCGGCGCCCAGAATCGCCGGCACCGACAAAAGAAACGAGAACTCGGCCATCCGGGTTGGTTCCACGCCGCGCCACGTCCCGGCGGCTACCGTCGCACCCGAGCGCGAGATTCCCGGCAGGATCGATACGGCCTGGGCGAGACCGACCCACAACGCCTGCCCCACCCCCGGCCGGGGCGCGATCGCCCTCGGCCCCGTATAGCGGACCGACCAGACGAGGAAGCCGGTCACCACCAGCATGGCCGCTGCCGAGACCGGTCGTTCGAAGAACGACTCGAAGAACTCACGTCCCAGCAGGCCCGCCACTCCGGCCGGAATCGAGGCGACCAGGATCAGCAGCGAATAGGTCCAACTCTCGCGTTCCCTCTCCAAGGCGCCCCGCATGAGGGCCAGGATCCGGCGGCGGTACACCCACAGCACGGCAGCCGTCGTCGCAAGGTGGACGACGACTTCGAACGCGATGCCCGACACGCGTACCTTCAGTAACGCCTGACCGAGCACGAGGTGGCCGCTGCTCGACACGGGAAGAAACTCGGTCAGCCCCTGCACGATTCCGAGGACGATCGCCTCGAGCGGGCTCACGCCTGCGCCGCCTCGGGCTCCCGGGGTCTGGCGACGACTTCCTTGTAGTACGCTTCGTACAGCGGAACGATGCGATCGGCGGCGAAGCGCTCGACGGCCAGAGCGCGGGCGGCATCCGACGTGCGCCGCCACAGATCCGGGTCGGAGAGCAGCCGTCGGCCGGCTTCGGCCATCTGTTCCACCGCACCCACCGGACACAGAAAGCCGGTCTCTCCATCGATCACGGCCTCGGCCAGACCACTGCCGGAGGTACCGATCACCGGCACCCCGGACGCCTCGGCTTCGAGCGCTACCAGTCCGAAGGACTCCTGCTCGCTCGGTAGCAGAAACAGGTCTGCGCACCCAAGAAGCTCCGCCACCGACTCGAGCTTGCCGAGGAAGAGTACGCGGTCGACGAGGCCCAGCGACTCGACCAGCCGCGCCGCGCAGGGGCGCTCCGGTCCGTCGCCGATGAATACGAGTCGAGCCGGCAGCCGGTCGGCGATGCCGGCGAACACGCGCACCACGTCCTCGACCCTCTTCACCTTCCGGAAGTTGGAGATGTGCATGACGATCTTCTCGCCCTCGGCAGCGAGAGAGCTCCGGTGACAATCATGCCTTTGCCGGTCGTACACGTCCGGATTGATGAAGTTGGGGATTACCCGGATCTCGCACGGATCGCAGCCGAAGGCAGCATACGTCTCCGCACGCAGGTACTCCGAGACCGCGGTCAGACCATCGGATTGCTCGATCGAGAACTTGGTGATCGACCAGAACTGGGGATCGCGTCCGACCAGGGTGATGTCGGTGCCGTGGAGGGTCGTGATCAGCTTGATGTCGATGCCCTCGGTCCGCAGCATCTCGCGCGCCAGCCACCCGGTGGTCGCGTGCGGGATGGCGTAATGGACGTGGAAGAGATCGAGCTCGTGCTGTCGCGCCACCGCGTGCATCGAGACGGCAAGCGCCAGCGAGTAGGGTGGATACTCGAACAGCGGGTAGGGCTCCATCTCGACTTCGTGAAAGAAGACGCCCTCGTGGAAGCCGGTGAGGCGGAACGGCTGGGCGTATGATACGAAGTGGATCTCGTGACCCCGGTCCGCGAGCTCGAGACCGAGTTCGGTGGCTACTGCACCCGATCCGCCGTAGGTCGGATAGCAGGTGATTCCGATCTTCATTCCAGGGTCGGCGGCTGCGTGTGCACCTCACCCCCTCGATTGCCGTCAACTACGAGGACCTGCTCCGACCCGTGCCCGGAGGTCGACGACGGCCGGACTGCCCGTAATGCGGTCTGCAAGTTGACGGGTCGGCAGCCGCGCGTCCAGCCACTCCGCCGTTTCGGGAAGCTGGTGGCGAAACCAGGTCCGCTGCCGCCGGGCGTACCGCCAAGTGGCGCGCTCGATCTCCGCCGCGGCTGTCTGTGGGTCGATCTCTCCCCGCACCAGAGCTCCGATCTCACGGTAACCGACGGCGCTCAGGCCTGGAGCCTCCAGCGGCCACCCGGCCGCCAGCAACCGCCGTACTTCCTCCTCCCAGCCGGCCGCCAACTGCGCCTCGATCCGAGCCCGGATGCGGGCCCGGTGCTCCGAGGCAGGCAAGCGGAGCGAGAACAGCTGCAGCGCGACGGGTTCGGCCTCGGACTCCCCATGACGTTGCCACCAGGTCAACGGCCGGCCGCTCAGCAGGGCGAGCTCGATGGCCCGGCTCGATCGCTGCCGGTCCAACCCCGGCAGCTCGTCCGCCAACCGCGGATCGAGCGCCATCGCTATCGTCCGCACCTGCCCGATCGGACACTGCTGGAGCCAGCTACGAAGCGCCGCGCGGCGCCGCGGGTCGAGTGGCGGCTCGCGGAACACGGGGTGGTAGAGGGCGCGCACGAAAAAGCCGGTGCCCCCGGCGAGGATCGGTACGGCGCCGCGTCCTTCGATCGCCACGATCCAGGATCGGACCAGGCGGCCGAATCGGCCCGCGCTGTACCGCTCGCCGGGGGAGAGAAAGCCGATCCCGTGGTGTGGCACCGAATCGAGCTCCTGGGGGCCCGGGGCCGCGGTGCCGATCATCATGCCGCGATATGCCTGCCGGCTGTCGGCCGAGATGATCTCCCCACCGAGGCGGCCGGCGACTTCGATGGCGAGAGCGGTCTTCCCGGTGGCCGTTGGGCCGACGATTGCGACTGCCCGTGCCTGCCTCAATTCAGCTCCGGCCGAATCTCTTGCCCAGCTCCTCCATGGTGAGGCTGACGACCGTCGGTCGGCCGTGGACGTCGTGGCCTGGGAGGTCGGTCGCGAACAACCGATCGAAAAGCTCCGTCATCTCGTCGTTGGAGAGCGGGGTACCGGCCTTGATCGCTCCCTTGCAGGCGAGGCTCTTGGCGATCCGCTCGTGCTGGGTGCGGGCGGCGTCGACGAGCGGAGACCCGTGCGTAAGCTCCTGTACCATGTCCCGAAAGCAACGCTCGGGATCGAACTTGGCGTGCAGGTTCGGGCTCGAGCGCACGATCACGGTTCGGTCTCCGAACGGCTCGACGTCGAAGCCCACCCGCTGAAACAGTCCCTGCAACTCTTCGACCACCGAGTATTCGCTGGGCGACAGACGGGCGGTGATCGGAAACAGCAGCCGCTGCGACGGGGCTTCCTCGGACGTGAAGGCGCGCACGATCTCCTCGAACAGCACCCGCTCGTGGGCCGAATGCTGGTCGATGATCAGCAGCCCCTGGCGGGTCGAGGCAAGCAAGTAGGTGGCGTGCAACTGCCACAGCTCCGGGCGCTCGACCGCCGGGGGCTCGCCGGCGTACTCGCCGTCCGGCTCCGGCTCGCTGCGCACGAAAAACGCCAGCTGCCCGGCAGCATGTCCCTCTTCATTGCCGCCGCGCTCCTCTCGCTGACCCTCGCCGCGCTCCTCTCGCCGACCCTCGCCGCGCTCCACTGGCCGGGTCCCGCTTCGCTCCTCCCGCCGACTCCCGCCGCGATCGAGGGGCGCCGCGCTGCTAGTCCGCCCCAGCCGCTGGATCAATCCCTCCACGACCGTCCGTTCGACCAGCTGCTGGTCTCGAAAACGCACCTCGGTCTTCGCCGGATGGACGTTCACATCGATGAATTCCGGTGGCAGCTGGAAATAGAGGAAGGCGGTCGGGCGAACTTCAGACGGGACGGTTGTCCGGTACCCTTCGTCCACCGCGCGAGAGAGGCGGGCATCCCGGAACGGGCGGCCGTTTACGAACAGGTACCGCCGCCAGCCACCGGGCCGGGCAGCGTCGGGACGCTCAATCAGACCGCTCACCCCCACTCCCCCCCGCTCCGAGTAATCGAGGTCGATCAACGAATTGGCGAGCTCGGCATCCCAGATTTCCGCCACTCGATCGACCAGATCCTCGGTGGCCGGCAGCTCGAGCAGTTCGCGTCCGTTGGACTCGAGACGGAAGTGAACGTGCAGGTTCGACAGTGCCAACACGACAACCGTCTCACTGATGGCGCGCGTCTCGACTGCCGTCGAGCGAAGGAACTTCGCCCGAGCCGGCACGTTCTGGAAGAGGGAACGGACCGTCACCGTCGTCCCCGGGCGGCGCGCCCCGTCTTCGACCCCGTGCACGGCCCCAGCCGTGACCCGAATCCGGGTCGCCTCTCCTTCCGAGGTAGCGGTCAGCAGCTCGAGGCGGCTGACCGCCGCGATGGAGGGGAGGGCCTCGCCGCGAAAGCCGAACGACGAGATCTTCTGCAGATCCTCGGCGTGGCGAATCTTGCTGGTGGCGTGGCGGTCGAGAGCCAGAAGGGCGTCCGCGCGGCTCATGCCGGTTCCGTCGTCGGCGACCCGGAGCTCCGTCTTGCCGCCGTTGCGGACGCTGATCTCGATCCTTCGTGCTTCCGCATCGAGCGCGTTCTCGATCAGCTCCTTGACGACCGAAGCGGGTCGCTCCACTACCTCCCCGGCCGCGATCTGATTGGCCACCTGATCGGGAAGTATGTGGATCCGACGCGTCGTGTCGCGCGCCGTCCCCGGCTCCCGCTCGACCCCCACGCCGGTTCGATCATCGGGGCTGCCGATCATGTGAGGCTCGCACGCATGATGATGAAGATGAGGGCGGACAGGATTGCGGCAAAGGGGAGAGTGGCAAGCCAGCAATTGACGATGCGGCCAAGAACGCGAAGGTCGAGGGCGGCGAGCCCGCGGGCGAGGCCGACACCCACGACGGCCCCGACAAGCGTATGCGTGGTGGATATCGGCATGCCCAGACGAGATGCGATGAGCACAGTAGTCGCGGCTCCAAACTCGGCGCTGAATCCGCGCGTCGGAGTGAGGCGCATGATCTTCTTGCCTACGGTCGCGATCACTTTGAAGCCCCACGTCGCAAGGCCGACCACGATTCCAACGCCGCCGAGAGCCAGAATCCAGAACGGTACCTGCACCTTGCTCGGCAGAGCGCCCAACGCGTGGATTTGGACCACGGCGGCCAGCGGGCCGATTGCGTTGGCCACGTCGTTGGCGCCGTGAGCGAAGGCGACGTACACCGCGGTCACTATCTGCAGTCGTGCGAACACGCGCTCGACGAAATCGAACGGCTTCACCTCGACGCGGATCGGATCCAGCCACCTGCGAGCGAAGAGGAATGCGAGCCCTGCCAACAACCCCGCCGTCATCACCACGAGCCACCATGCCGGATCAGGCACCACGTTCGCGAGCGCCTTGTACACGAAGCTCAGAAAGAGAAGAAAGGTGACGAGCGCGACAAGGTGCGGGCCCAGCTTCCGGGTCGCGAGGACGGGATCGGGCCGCTGGAGAATACCGTGGCTCACCAGGATGAACATGCCCGCCGCAATCAGCCCACCCATCATCGGCGACACTACCCAGCTCGCCACGATCATGCCCACCGTGCCCCAGTTGACGGCCGCCGGTCCGAGGGCCACGAGCGCGAAACCGATCACGGCGCCGACGATTGAGTGCGTGGTGGAGACCGGGAGCCCCAGCATGGTGGCCACCTGAAGCCAGAAGCCGGCCGCCAATAACGCAGCCACCATCCCGATGGCGAGGATCAGCGGCGCTTCGGCTCCCAGCGCGCCACTCGGCTGGAACAGCGTTACCTCGACGATCCCTTTTCGAATCGTTTCGGTGACCCGGACTCCTACCAGCGCGGCCCCGGCGAACTCGAATAGGCCCGCCAGCACAACTGCCGCCATCAAGGTCAGCGCTCCCGATCCAACCGAGGTGCCCATTGCGTTGGCTACGTCGTTGGCGCCGATGTTCCACGCCATGTAGAACGCTGCGACGACGGCGGCGATAAGGACGATGGTGATGGGACTCACCGGCTAAACTCGGAGGAGGCCGCCGCAGAGTCGGTGAGAGCGCGAATGAGGAGGATCACCCGCGCGCCAACATCATGCGCAACATGTCCCCGGTGTTCTCTGCCCTGTTCGCGATCTCGCCCAATTTGGCGATGATTCGCATCCAGATGACCATCGAGAGTGGATCGAGTTCCGCCTCGTGCGTCATCAAAGCGCGCGACAGATCCCACTGCCGTTTGTCCGCCTCCCACTCTTGCTGGTTCACCTCGGCGACCATGGCCAACACTTTGTCGACCTCCGGACCGCCGAAGGAGCTCTCCACGAGCTGGGTGAGTTCGGAGCCGGCTTCAACCAGCAGTTCGCTCGTATGGATGACCTGGTCGACGAAGCTCAGAACTGGCGACTTGAGCGCTTCCGGACAGGGTGTATGGCGGATCGTGATGATAACGGCGACGTCCTCGGCGGCGTCGGCTATCGCGTCCTGTTCCTTTAGGTACTTGAGGATATCGCCCCGATCCACGGGCAGGAATATCGACTTGGGCAGGTGGTCCCGAATCGCGTTCTTCTCCAGGTCGGCCTTGTGTTCACGCTTGGAAATCTTCCTGTACAGCGTGTCGCACTCATCCCACTGACCGGACAGGAAAGCCTCGAACAGAGGGCGAATGACCTTCACCGTACGATGGACGCGACGAGTGTGCTCCACCAGAAGCTCGAACGGAGATTTGCCGAACAGTTGATAGAAGGTGCGCATTCTGTTTTCAGTCTCCGGTCAGACCATACACCGTGCGTGCGTTGTCACGCGTGCGGCCCGCCACCTCGGATGGCGCAGCTCCTCGCAGCTCGGCCACTACGCGGCAGGTGAATGGAAGGTTGGCCGGCTCGTTCCGCTTGCCGCGTCGAGGGACGGGCGCCAGATACGGACTGTCTGTTTCGATCAGAAGCCGATCGTCAGGGACCGCCCGCACCCGGGCTGCACCATCGAAACGCCGGAAGGTCACGATGCCGGAGAACGAAACATACCAGCCGGCGTCCAATCCGGCCGCCAACAGTGGGTCGCCGCCGGTGAAGCAGTGCAGCACGCCGGAGACACGACCGGCGAACTCGCGAATGATCGCTGCCGTGTCGGCATCCGCAGCGCGCGAGTGAACGACGACCGGCTTGCCCACTCGCTCGGCGAGCTCCATGTGGGCGGTGAAGCTCCGACGCTGGGATGGCCGATCGGAGTTCTCGTAGAAGTAGTCGAGGCCGGTCTCTCCGATCGCCACCACCCTCGGGTTGGCGGCCAGGCGTTCCGCCGTCGTGAGCATGTCGGGCGTCAGCCGACTCGCTTCGTGCGGATGCAGGCCGATCGTGCTCCATACATGCGGATACGCAGAGGCCAGCTCCGTCGCCGCGCGCCCGTCGTCGATGTCGGAGGCCACCGAGACCATGCCCATCACGCCGGCCGCTTTCGCCCTTTCGACCACGGCCGCGACCTCGCCGGCAAATGCCTCGGCGGTCAGGTGCAGGTGCGAATCGAACAGGGGTGGCAGGGGCTCCACCACCGAGCCGTCACCACCGACCGCGGTCAGCGGGCTCGTGCGCCTTCGCGGCGGCGGGCGCGACGCTCGATCTCGAGCAGGGCCGGCGATGCAACGAAGATGGACGAGTAGGTCCCGATGACGATCCCCAGTATCAGCACCAGGGCGAAGGGTCGGATCACCTCGCCTCCCAGAAGGAAGAGGGCGAGCAGCGTCACCAGGGTCGTGCCGCTGGTCAGCACCGTGCGGGGCAACGTCTCGTTGATGCTCCGATTCAGCGTCTCCTTGTACGTCTCCTTCCGCTTCTTGCGCAGGTTCTCCCGAATGCGGTCGAACACGACGATCGTGTCGTTGAGAGAATACCCGACGATGGTGAGGATGGCGGCCACGGTGGCGAGGGTGATCTCGACGTTGAACAGGGAGATGAACCCGAACGTGAGCAGAATGTCGTGCAGGGTGGCGATAATGGCGGCCACGCCGAAGCGCCACTCGAACCGAAACGCCAGATAGATGAGGGTGAGGAGAAAGGAAAGCAGGATCGCCCCCGCGGCGCGGGTCTGGAGCTCTTCACCCACCTTCGGTGTGACCGCCTCGGTCGAGAGCAAGGTGAAATCGCCGATGTCCGGATCGGCCTCGAGGGCGTTCGAAACCACGGAGACCTCCTCGAACGCGGCCGTTCGGATCAGAAACTCTTCGGTGCCGCCGAAGCGCTGGATCTCGGCGCTCGGCAGTCCGGCGTCGGCCAGTGTGCTGCGCAGCTCGGCGACCGTCACTGGATCGTCGAATCGGATCTGGTACAGAGTTCCGCCCGTGAAATCGACCCCGTAGCTCAATCCTCCGCGCACGATGATCGAAACGATTCCGACCACCAGCAGGATTGCGGAAGCGATGTACGCACGACGCCGGGCGCCGAGAAAGTCGAAATGCGCGTCCGAGAACAGTCTCATCGGCGAGTCGGGCGGGCGGCTATCGGTCTGAGCCAATCGCCCGCGCTGGAGGGGTCTGGAGGGACTCGCACCATTACTGGGACCTGGTTAGACACTCAGAGGCGCGCTCGCCGGGCGCCGCTCGAGGTAGATCATGAACAGGGTCCGGGTCACGTAGATGGCGGTGAAGAAGGAAGCGACGATTCCGATCGACAGGGTGACCGCGAACCCGCGGATCGGGCCGGTGCCGAACTGATACAGGATGATGGCCGTGATGAGGGTGGTCAGGTTAGCGTCGATGATCGCCGAGAGCGCCTGGGCGAAGCCGGTATCGACCGCGGTCCTCGGCGTCTTGCCCGCCGCGACCTCCTCGCGGATGCGCTCGAAGATGAGCACGTTGGCGTCGACCGCCATGCCGACCGAAAGGACCAGACCCGCGATCCC
>CAZJXR010000082.1:0-15444 GCA_964550085.1 uncultured Gemmatimonadota bacterium | reverse complement strand
TACGAGGCCGGGAGTCGGAAGACGGCATTCTGCTGCGCCGCGTTGCCGCACCCGGTGAGCGAGGCGATGAGAAAAACAAGGGCCGCGCGCGCCGCGCAATCGAGGCTCGACATCGGAGGTTGCATGACGATTCGACTGGCTGCTTGTCGAGAGAACGCTCTGCACGGGATTTGGTCCACGTACCCAGCTATGTTCTCAATATGGATCTCGCGTGCACTCGCAGCGAGGGCGACAGCGCCGGTGGCGGGGCTCCGCTCGTACCGGCGATAGTCGGCCGGCGTCCAGGACACGGCCAGCGTCCCGGCTTCAGGGCAAATCGACCTCTCCGACCCCGAGCCGTTCCAGCTCTTCGCCCGGACGGATCCACACGGCCATCGCGTAGCGACCGGCCGGGAGCGAATCGCGGATCGCCGAACGACTCACCCCGACGCGCCAGGTCGGCGGATCCAATCGCTCGCCGGACAGCAGGTCGACGAGGACGAGGTCGTCGGTGCAGCCAAACGACCCCGCGCGGTCCGAGTCCCACGCCAGCGTCAGGTCGCCGTCGACGGCGCGAAACGCCGCCACCCTCTCGATGATGCAACCGCCCAGCAGCGTGCGTTGAATCGGTCGGGTAGAACTGTTTCGTACGCTCACCGTGACCTCGATGAACGAATCCAGAACATCGTCGGGGCGCACGAACACGACCCGGGAGTCGCCGAAGAAGGTGAGGCCGTCGACGTGCAGGGCAGGATCCAGCAGACCGCCTTCGCATCCGGCGAGGGGAACGAGGGGACCAAGGGCGCAGAACCCCACGACGCTGAGAAGCTTCCGGTTTGCCACAACCCACCTCACTGAGGTTGGTCCGCATCCATCGGGGGGTGGGCGCTGCTTACAATGGAACGTCTCGGCGATCTACGTCGTGACGTGGGAGCGGGAGCGTGGGCACCGGCCGCGCGCCGTTTGACGGTGCGGGTGCGCGGCGCCGCGCCGTTTGACGATGCGCGTGCGGGGCAGTCGTCGGAACGTCCGGTACCGGTCCGAGCGTTTCGTACATGTCCGCTCGCGCACGAGCTGTCCGGACGCCGGGCCTCCAAGCGTTCTTAAGTAGAGGAATCTCTTGGCTGAAGCGTTCGGCGCGTCCGAACGAATGCCGCATTCACGCTGGAAACGGAGGATCTCATGTTCGGGGGTCGTGATTCTGTCGCGGCGCTCGTCGCGCTGTCTCTCATCGCCGGTGCCGGCTGCTCCTCGCCCACCTCGACCCGTCCGAGCGGCGACGTCGAGATCTCGCTCCGGGTGACGGGAGGCATCGCGTACCGCGAGTACAGCTACCGGATCGATGGTGCGTCCGGCGACATCGTGGGCGAGGAGTGCGCGAGCTTCTGCGATTGGGAGCCGGGCGAGCGGCTGGCGCGGGTGTCCCGAGCCGAAGTCCGGGGCCTGGCGATTCGGTTCGTGAACGCCGGGTTTCTGGAGGTCGAACGGGACGACTACGGAGACGAGTGCTGCGACCAGCTGCACTACGTGCTCACCTACCGGGACGAGGGGTTGGAGAAGACCGTGCAGGGCAGCAGCGAGGTCGTTCCGATGTCCGTGAACGAGCTGGCGATCGCGGTCATGAGCTTCGTCGACGTGGCTAGAGGATTGCAGGTACCCGATTGAGGTGGAGGCCCCCGCGATCCGTCGCGCGTGGCTCCCCACGGGCAACTTGCGGCGCGGGGCCGGCGATCTATCGGCTCGCGCGGCGCGGGCAGAGCGTCTGGACTCGAATGCGACAAACGATGCGTGATTGCAACGCACGCCCAACCCCGTATTATGGACCGCAAGGGAGTAAGTCCTTATCCACCGGTTGTACAACAACGAAAGTGGAGTCAACGAGTATGAACAGCATGAACCGGCATTTCGGTTTTGACACCCGTCGAACCCTCGGGCTGATCGCGGCGATCGGCACGCTGGCAGCCTGTAGCGACACGACCTCGCCCACCAGCAGTCCGTTCGAGCCCACCGACCCGACTTTCAACCTGGGGCCGGGCGCGGACGGTGTGGTACACGGCGAGGAGTTCGAGCTGTGCAAGTACGGCTCGAGTGCCACCTTCGACGTGCGGGTCAACGGCAATCTCGTGCAGTCCGGGCTCGTGCTCCAGGACGGAGACTGCGTGATCGTGCACGAGAAATCCTTCGTGGCGGATATCGTCCAGGTGACAGAGACCTCGGCCGCCCCCGGCTTCGTGCTGGACCACATCGACGTGACGCAGCTCACCTTCGGGATGACGAACCCGACGTTCACCAACACGACGATCACGAACAGCAACTCAGCGAGCGGCGCGGTCGGCGGCTCCGACGATCCCACCTACGGCTTCAGCGGCGTGTTGGCCGAGTTCTACAACGTGCCGACCGGCGGCGGCGAGGGGTGTACGCCCGGCTACTGGAAGCAACCCCAGCACTTCGACTCGTGGGTGAGCTTCGCCCCGACCGACCTGTTTTCTAGCGTGTTCAACTTGCCGTCCGCGCTCGCGCGGCCGGAGCAGAACGTGAACCCGGCGAGCCTGACTCTTCTGGCTGCGCTGGAGCTGCGGGGCGGCGACGTCAACGCCCTGATGCGGCACGCCGTGGCGGCGCTGCTCAACGCCGCGAACCCCGACGTGAACTACGACCTCTCCACCGCGCAGGTTATCGCGGCCTTCAACGCGGCGATCGCCGGCGGGGACATCGAGGGAACGAAGGACGAGTTCGCCGACTTCAACGAGCAGGGCTGCCCGCTGAACTAGGCGGCAATAGGGCTTCCCGCTGAACTAGCCTGAGATACGAAGCCCTTCCAACAGGGGTCGCCCGGGTGCCCTCCCCTGCTCCCGGGCGACGGCCTGCCTGACCAGCTCGCGCCGGCTACTCCTCGCGAATCACGGCCAGCGGATCCTGCCGGCTCGCCCGGATCGCCGGGCCGAGGGCCGCGGCGAGGCCGGCCACGAACAACGCCACCGGCACGATTGTGAACACCGCCCCATCCTGCGCCTCGACCTCGAACAGCAGACTCTGCACCCCACGCGACGCGCCCCACGCGATCAGCGCCCCTACAACCACCCCTGTCCCACTCATCCAGCCGGCCGCGCGGAGGACGCGGAGCCGCACGCTCGCCAGGGGCTCGCCGAGGGCGACCCGGATCCCGATCTCGCGGCGCCGCTGTGCCACCGTGTAGGACATCACGCCGTACACGCCGATCAGGGCGAGGAGTGCGGCCAGCAGACCCAGACCGGCGATGAGGGTGGCCCGGAAGCGCTCCGGCGCGAAGGAGGCCTCGATACGGTCGGACATCGAGGCGGCGTCGGTGACCGCGATTGAGGGGTCCAGATCCGCCACCGCGCTGCGCGCGGCGGGCAGCAGCGACAGGGGCTCCACCCGAGCGCGGAGGACGACCGAGGCCGCATGCCTCGCGAACTGGGCTCCCGGCACGTGCACCTCCGGCGCGGGCTCCTCGGCGATCCCCGTGTGGCGGACATCGCCCACCATCCCGACCACCTCGCGCACGGCTCCCTCAAACTCGATCTGCTGTCCGAGCGGATCCTGGTCGGGAAACGCGGACCGCGCCGCGGCTTCGTTGAGCAGCGCCACCGGCGGGCCCGACGCGTCGTCCCTCCAGTCGAAGGCGCGCCCCCGGACGATCGGAACGCCGAGCGACTCGTAGTAGCCCGGCCAGCTGATGCGGACCCGGGCCTGCTGCTGCGTCTCTTCGCCGGAGATCTCGAAGCCGCCGCCCCACTCACCGGCGGTGAACGGGAGGAAGTTCACCGCCCCGGTCCGCTCGACCCCCGGCAGCCGCTCCAGCTCGTCCAGCAGTCGGCGATAGAAGGATGCGAGCGCTTCGCCGTTCGGGTAGCGGGCCTCGGCGGGGGCGATACGGAAGGAAAGCACGCCCGCTGGCTCGAACCCCGGGTCCGCCGACCGCAGGTTGAGCAGCGTGCGGACGAAGAGAGCGGCTCCGATCAGCAGTGCGGCCGAGAGGCCCATCTGGGCGACCGCCAGCACGTTCCGGAAGCGCTGCTGCCGCCGCCCCGGGGACACGGCGCCCCGGCGCTCGAGCTCTCCGGCCGGATTCAGCCGCCGTATCGTGAGCGCCGGAACGCCACCGGCGGCCAGCGCCGCGAGTCCGATGGTGAGGACGGAGACGCCGAGGACGACCGGATCGAGGCGGATCTCCGCCGCCCGGGGCAGTCCGCCCGGGTATAGTGCGGCGATGACCTTGGCCAGCGGAGAGGCGACCAGGATGCCGACCACCCCTCCGATCACAGCCAGGACGCCCGTCTCCGTCAGCAGAAGCCGGAGCTGCCGAACCGGGCCGCCGCCCAACACGGACCGGAGGGCGAACTCGCTCCGGCGCCGATTTGCCCGCGACAGGAGGAGCACCCCGACGTTCGCACAGGCGAGCAGCAGTACGCCGGCCACCACCAGCGACAGGATCCGGATCGCCGCCCGAGCCGGTGCGACGACGACATCCTTGAGCGGCTCCAGGTGCACTCCGTCCTGCCCCTCGGCGTCGCGGGGAAACGCCTCCACCAGTCGCGCCTGGATGGCCGACAGCTCGCGCTCGGCCGCAACGACGCTGGTGCCGCCCCGGACGCGGCCGACGGCGTTGAGCCAGCTGGCGCCGCGCACGGTCAGCATCCAGCTGTCGGGCGGCGGCGCGAGCGGGATCCACACGTCGTAGTCCGCCGGGTACTCGAAATCGGTGTCGGGCAGGACGCCCACCACCCGGTGCGGGACGCCGTCCAGGATCACGTTCCGACCGACGATCGACGGGTCGCCGCCGAAGCGAGCCGTCCACATTCCGTGCGAGAGGAGGACGACGCGAGACGCTTCGGGCGAGTACTCCTCGGGAACGAAGAAGCGCCCCGCCGCGGGCCGGAGGCCGAGCACGGTCGGGAGCCCCTCGGTGACGCTGGCCACCGACACGTGCTCCGGCCCGCCCTCCGACGGCAGCGTCGCCCCGCCGCCGCCCCAGCCCGCGACCGCCGCCATCGTCGAGCTTTGCTCTCGCCACGCGAGCATGTCCGGCACGCCGACCACTGGCCACTCGGCAGGAACGCCCTCGGACGTGCGGGAGATGCGGACGATCCGGTCGGGATCGGGGAACGGGAGCGGGCGCACCAGCACGCCGCGCAGGAGACTGGCGACCGCCGTCGTGGCGCCGACGCCGATCACCACCGTAGCCAGCACGGCGGCCGACACGATCGGCTCGCGCCGGATCATGCGGAGCGAGAAGCGCAGATCGGCGCACCACCCGCCCGACCGGAGCCCCGTGCGCCGGAGGCCGTCCGGCACCAGCCGGCTGCGGAAGGATTTCCAGGACACGTTCTCGAACCACCAATCCGCCACCGAGTCCGCCGCGCCCCACCAGAGGCGCAGTGCGGCGGCGACCCTTCCCCGCTCGCCCGCGACGCGGCGATACTCCTCGTCCAGATCGGCGCGGATCAGCTCGCGCTGGTCGGCGCGGGGAATCAGAAGGAGCAGCGCGCGGGGCAGGCGTGGGGGCTTGGGAGCCTTGGGCCCGGTCGTCATCGGCGCTTCATCCCTCAATCTCCGCGCTTCCGACTCATTCGAAGCCTCTGTTTCCCGGCGCCTCCGTTCACTGAGACCCTCCGCCCCCCGGCCGCTCGACCGCCAGCCGCTTCAGGGTCGGCATGACTTCCTCGGCCAGCGAGCGGAGCGACCGGTAGCTGTCGGCGAGGGCGCGCGCGCCCTCCGGCTCCAGACGGTAGAACTTCCGGCGGCGGCCACCGCCCACCGGCCGGTCTTCCCCGATCCAGGACCTCACCAGACCGTGGCGTTCGAGACGGTCCATGGTGGTGTAGATCGCTCCGGGCGAGACCCGCCGATCGGTCGTCCGCTCCAACTCCTGGCGGATGGCGAGGCCGTGGGCGTCGTCACCGAGGCCGGCGACGGCGAACATGAGCAGCTGTTCCAGCGAGCCGATCTGCTTCGTCATTGGCTCTGTTGTGCAGTTTGTTTTCGCGCGCCGATAGTGCGCATCGAGACCCCCACCCCGATGCCTACGATGTAGTTCACGATGTCCACATCGTAGTTACCGAGAGGGGGAGTGTCAAGTCGGCTCGTGGGCGATTCCCAATGAGACATGCGCACGCCGGTAAGAAGGGCCGGTCGTCACTCGCGCGGTGCCGCGCCGCGCAGCCGAGAAGAGGTGCGCGAGGACGAAAGGCGATTCGTCCTCGCCCCTCGATTCCCTATCCCTCCCTGACCTGGATGTTGCCGTGCTGCACGTCCCACGGCCCGAAGCGGGGCGGAGCCGGGTCGTCGCAGAACGCTTCGTTGGCCGCTTCGTCGCCGAATCCGGATATGGTCGACTGATCGACGCTTCCGTCACCCTCGCCGTTGTCGATCACCTGCCACCAGATGAAGAACCCGGGCGTAAACACGGGGTCGTTGCTCTGGACGATGAGCCCGCCGACCTTGGCCCGGTTGTCATCGTACACGTTCATGCAGGTGACCGGCCCCGAGAAGACGAAAACCTCACCCATGAAGGTCTGCTTGTAGAGGTAATGACCGCTCACGCTCCCGTCCTCGCGCTTGCGGGCGTTGATGGTGAGCAGATTGCCCACCTCTCCGCCGAACACCTCGGGCGGCACGGTAAAGTTGATCCCCACGTCTGCGGCGGCCACGATCGTTCCGCCCACATTCGCCGCGAGCGGGGGAGCATCGAGGGAAGCAGGGCCGGTGACGGAGTCAGTCGAGTCGGACGTGCAAGCGATGAGCGCCGCGGCACAGACAAGTCCGATCGTACGAGAAACGTTTCGCATGGGAAGCTCCTTTCAGCGGTAGGCGGCGATCGCCGAGCCGGCCGGGAACGAGGGCGGGCGGGGTGGAAGGGATCCGCACCCGTGTGCATCGGCCCGCCACGCCCGGCACATGAGCCGGGTACGTCCGGACCGCTCGAACGCCGCGTTCTGCTGGCAGGATATGGAGGACGCGGAGTCGCGTCTTGAAGGAATGCCACCCGGTTTGTCGCTATGAAACAATTCCGGCCGCGGACGATCGCGTCATCCGGCCGCGGATTCCTGGAGTCGGGCAACGGAAGAGCGAAAGCCCCCGACCACTGCACCTGGGCCGATCGACTGACTGCCCTTGAGGCCGAACCGGTTTACCAGGTCGGGCGGGGGCTTCCCGCGCGGAGAGAGGGCACTCCTCGCTCAGGATGGCGGCAGCCGGCGGGGTTGTCTTGCACGCTTCCAACCCCGTTGGACGTTTTGAACGTCAGTCTGCGGCGAGGGCTCGGAACTGACCCGGCGTTCTTCCGATGTGGCGCTTGAAGGCGCGCGTGAAGTGACTCTGGTCCGCGAATCCGGCGCGGAGCGCCACCGCGGCCAGCGACGCGTCGGAGGAGCGCAGCTGTTCGGCGGCCCACTCGATGCGGAGGGCGCGGATGTAGCGGGCGAGCGGCAGACGCTTGTGCTGCCGGAACACACGCCCGAGGTGGACCGGGTGGACGCCCACCTCACGGGCGATCTCGTCCACCCGGAGCGGCTCCCGGAAGCGGTCGTGGACGATCTGCTCCACCCGGGCCAGCCAGGCGGGAGGCCCGTTCGTGCCCCGATCGTCCTTCGCCGCCCGCGCCGCGGTGACCAGCATCTCCAACGCCGACGCCTCGAGCGCCAGCGCCATCAGCTCGTCCGCGCACTCCATCTCGCGTACGATCCCGCGCGCCATGCCCGCGATTCCGGCGTGATGGAAGGTGTCGGCGCGGCTCAGCATCTCGGCGCACGGACGAAACAGCTCTTCACGACCGGAGTCGGGCTGGACGACAAGGACCTCCGCCCCGCCCGCGTGCACCCGGTTCCCATGGCGCTCGCCGGCCGGCTCCGTCCACACGCTGTCGGTGGAGCACTCGAAGGTTCGACGCGTCAGCGCGGAGTCGATGGAGCCGCCCAGAAGGACGGCGAAGACGGTGCGATCGTGATGGTGCGGTGGGAGCGTCGTCTGCGGGGGAAACCAGGCCCGGGTGATCTGGAGGCCGTCCACTTCCACCGCGTGGAAGCGCGGGCTGCCCATGCTGACGGGCACGGATCGGCGCGGAATGGTGTCCCCCTTTTGCGGCAGCACTTCGCGGCGGAGGCCCAGCGAGATTGCTCGTTCGCAGCGGCCTCTATCGCTGGCGACGGATACACGTCGGTCGGGAGGAAGTTCGACACCTCGTGCGGGTGACCGGACGATTCGATCCGGCACCGGCGACCTACCGGGCCGCGCCCGCGTCGGTGGGAGCCGCACTCACGTGTGCCGAGTGGCGTCTGCGGCTCCGGATCTTCGCCCCGAACAGGATGCCGGCGAAGCTCAGCACGATGAGCGCGGCCCACACCCAGCCGGGCGTCCAGCGGCTCAGCTCCGGCTGGGTCAGCGCCCACCCGAAGGCGAGGGTCTGGACCACGGCGAGCGCCAGTCCGTGCTTGACCTCCGGGTACCCCCCGACGAGCGCAGTCAGGTACCCGGCGCCGACAGCGGCCGCCGTGTTGTAGACCAGCTTGAGAGCGAGGAACCAGCCCGCGTTGCGCACCGCGTAATAGGCTTGCGGATCAGCCGCCGGCTCACCGAGAACGAATCTGACGAGACCGAACTCGACTCCCTCCACGACGGCGGAGAGGAACACGATTCCGACCGCGATTCCGGCCACGCTGCGGAGGAAACGTTTCGGTGTCATGGCGCATGCTCCGATTGACTCGTACCTGTCCCGGGCACGGTGCAGATCGTAGCCTCGCGCGAGGAGATGAACCAGTTCTCCGCTCAGGCGCGTTCAAGGCCTACCGAAAGTCACGGAGAGGGATCCGCCGATGGGACGAGACAGCGTCCGCGAAGCAAGGCGTTCCTGACCCAGGTGGATGTATTGACATATGTATTGACAACACGGGGCGCCGCCATCATCTTGTGGCATGTCAAAGTCAGAGCAGCTTCAGATCCGCGTGACCCCGCTCCAGAAGGCGACTCTGAAGCGATTGGCCGCGACGGCGGGTCAGAACGTTTCGGAGTATGTGCTCTCGAAGGCGATTCCGTCGGCGAAGGTTCGCTTCGCTGACATCCTGCGGTCATTGCGGGAGGCGGAGAACGCTCGGTTCGCCCTCGCGGAGCTGAACGACTTCATTGCCGAGTTGGCCCCGATCGAGTTCGCGGACGCCGTGGCGCACGCCGACGTCGGCGAATTTTCCCCTTTCGTGCAGAACTACGTCGTCGCGATGGTGGAGCAGGCGGCTTCGATGAAGGGTGTGGCGCCGCCCGGATGGGTGGACGCGATCGAACCGCTCGACACGCCTTACTTCGCAGCCCCCCTTCGCAGCCTCCATCTCCACCTCCTGAAGGCGTCCCCGGTACCATTCAAACGGCGAAACCTGTTCGTCGACGCCGGCGTGGGCGCCCGCGTGTAGGGTCTTGGACGGCTGGACGAGCTGCTGCTTTCACGCTCATCAGCTCAAGATCCAAAACATCGCAAGCGTGACGCGGAGGATCGAGGTGCCCGAGGCAAAGCTCACACGCTCAGACATCGAGCGCCTGTTCAAGCTGCTCAACGAGGAGTTGGCGAGGGTCGAGGTCGAGGGCGAGCTTTACGTCGTGGGCGGAGCCGTCATGTGCCTGGCGCTCGACGCTCGCCCCGCGACCCGCGACGTGGACGCGTTCTTCAAACCCACGAAGCTCATTCGCGAGGCGGCGGCGCGCGTGGCGGCGCGCACGGGCCTCTCCGAGTCGTGGTTGAACGACGCCGTGAAGGGGTACTTGAGCTCCCGCGGCGAGTTCGACGCCTTCCTCGAGCTATCGCACCTCCGCGTCTTTGTCGCACGACCGGAATACCTGCTGGCGATGAAGTGCGCGGCCATGCGGTTGGGCGAGGAGTTCCGCGACCTCGACGACGTGCAGTACCTGCTTCGTTATCTGAACATTTCGAACGCGGCCGAAGCGCTCACCGTGGTGACGAAGTACTTCGACGAGAGCCAGCTGCTGCCCAAGACCCGCCTCGCACTCGAGGAACTGCTCTCCGACGATTGAGGGCTACTCCCGACCCCTGGATGAACTCCAGCCCGAGCGTGGACTCGCCCGGTGCGAGCGGCGCCTCGGCCACAAAGATCTGGTCATCCGTTCCGGAGTCGCGTCTCTCGCATGTACAGGTACAGCGGGAGGCCCAGGGACACACCGACCGCCAGGTTTGCGGCGATCGGAGCCCACAGGTGCTTCACGCCGAGCCTGCGCCCCTCGGTGAGCACGAGCACCCAGAGCACGATCGACGAGACGATCACGTCCATCCCGAAGAAACCACCGATCTGGGTGGAGAAAAGCTGGTCGAAGAAGAGTCCTATATCGAGACCGTTGTCGCGCAGGAACGGGATGAACCAGAGGTACGGAAGGACCGCACCGACGATACACAGCCCCAGGTAGAGGATCCTTGTTTTCATGACCGGCCCCCTTCGTGCCGAGGTAAGGGATCGCGCTCCGCCGAGATGGTCAGACGCCGCCACGGGTTGACCTAGAGTTAACTCTAGATGGTAGAGTCTCAGATCGCAGGGTTCCAGATGGTCCTGGAACGCCCGTGGAGCGACGGGCCGAAGAAGGACTCGGTTGGAGGAGGATGCAATGAGATTCGCGTGCCTGCTCGTGGCGCTGCTTCTGGCGCCTTCATTGTCCCGCGCGCAGCAGCCCCAGAGTCCCGACGCGCCGTCTGGAAGTGCGGCCTTCCTGTTCGGCTACTTCCCCACGGAAGGGGCCGGGGAGCGGTTCGAGGAGGGATACCGACGACACCTGGATTGGCACGAGGAGCATGGGGACCGACTTCCGTGGTATGCGTGGTACGTCATCACCGGCGACCGCATCGGGCTGTTCATCGATGGCACCTTCGGGGTGGGCTTTGCCGACATCGACGCGCGGCCGGACCCGGCGGGAGATCGGGCGGACTTCGAGCAATCCGCCGGCCCCTTCGCCAGGCCGGACTTCCGCTCCGTGTATCGGGTCCGGCACGATTTGAGCTCCGTCACGCCGCTCGAGAATCGGCAGCCGTCCCGCATGGTCCAGGCGATTCGATATCGCGTCCGCCCCGGAGGGCAGGCCGCGTTCGAAGCCGCCGTCCGCGCCCACCACGAGTCCATCCGGGGCGGCTCGAACCCGACGGCGCCGGGTTACACCTGGTACGAGCTGGTGAGCGGTGGAGAACAGCCCGCCTATCTGCTCATGATCCCGCTCGGCTCGTGGGCAGACCTCGGAACGGCGATCACCGACCTCGGACCCTTCGTCACCGGCCGCCTGGAGAACGACGGCGAAGCCCCGCCGGGCGCGGGCGCGAGCGGAATTGTAGACTCCATCCTCAGCGAGACATGGGTGTTCCGATCCGATCTGACCTACCTGCCCGGGTCGCGGTAATGAGACGATGAGCGATGACGAGTACACGCTGACGATCGGAGACCTCGCGCGCGCGTGCGGCCGCAGCGTCCACACCATTCGCTACTACGAGCGGCAGGGACTCATCCCCTACGTCGTCCGGAACGGGGCCGGGCACCGGCGATACCGTCAGGATCACATCGGCTGGATGCTCTTTTTGGACCGACTCCGACTGTCCGGGATGTCGTTGGAGGCGGCCAAGAAATACGCACGACTCGTACGATCCGGACGCGACAACATCGAGGAGCGCCGCCAGTTGCTGCGCGAGCACCTGACCGACATCGAAGCGCGCCGGCGTGCCCTCGATGCATGCGCCGACATCGTACGGGCCAAGCTCGACTTCTACCGGCGGCTCGCAACAGACCCTGACGCCGTGTGGAGCTTTCCGGAGTCCTGACCGGGCCGCGGTCGCCCGGGTCTTGACCGCAGGTGCGCGATCGTGGTCGGCGCGCCCGGCGACCTCAGTCGCTGCGGAGCGCGATGGCAGGTGGGATGCGGCTCGCGCGTCGGGCGGGGACGGAGCAGGCCAGCGCGACCACCGCCACGAGCAGCACCGGGACTACGACGAGGGTGAGCGGATCCTCCGGCTCCACTTGATACAGGAGCCCCTGCAACAGCTTTCCGGTCCACGAGGCCGCCACCAGGCCCACCACGATCCCGAGCAGTGCGGGCCGCAGCCCCTGCCACAGGACGAGCTTGACGACCTGCGGCACTCGTGCGCCGAGCGCCATCCGAAGCCCGATCTCCCGCGTGCGCTGCGAGACGGCGTAGGCGACGACGCTGTAGATGCCGACGGCGGCGAGCACGAGCGCCAGACCCGAGAAGAGCCCCATCAGGATGAGATAAAAGCGGGGCTGCGCCAGCTGCCGATCGACCAGTTCCAGCATCCTGCCCGGACGGATCATCGGCAGCTCGGGGTCGAGGGCGTGGAGCTCACGCCTCGCCGCCTCGAGCAGGGCGGCCGGGTCGCGCCCGCGCATGAGCACGTGCGGGAAGCCGGCACCCACCTGGGCGAACGGGATGAAGGTCTCGGCGACCGGCTAGCGGGTGAGTGCAGTCCCCCGCACGTCTCCTGCTACCCCAATGATGGTTCGCGGCTGCGTCTCCTCGTATCCCGTCGTCACGTGCAGACGGAGCTTGCGGCCGATCGGATCGACGCCGGCAAACACCTCATCCGCCAGCTGCCGGGTGATGATGACCACCGGCTCGCTGTCATGCCGGTCGGTTGCCCGGAAACCGCGACCGGCCACGATCGGGATGCCCAGCATCTCGAGCGCTCCGACGCCGGAAACGCGGTAGTTCGCCGTCGGGCCCTCACCGGGCTCGGGCTCCGGCGCATCGGTCCGGGTGATACCGCCCCAGACCGAGATGGTGGAGAGCGGCGGTGCGATCATGAACGCCACCTCCTCCACACCCGGCACCGCCGCCAGCTGCTCGGTGTAGCGGTCGGCGAACGCGACGCGCGCCTCGGGGTCGTAGCGGGCGGACGGTAGAGAGAGACGGAAGGCGGTGATCTGGCTCACGTCGAAGCCGGGGTCGACCTGCGTGATCCGCACGAGGCTGCGGATCATCAGCCCGGCTCCGATGAGAAGAACGACGGAGAGGGCCACCTCCGAGGCGATGATCGCCGCGCGACCCCGACCTCTCCGTTCGCCCGTGACATCACCCCGGCCGCCGCTCCGCAGGGCGCTGTTCAGGTCGATCCGCGTCAGCGCCAGGGCGGGCGCGAGCCCGAAGAGGATCGTGGTGAGAATCACCAGGGCGACCGCGAACGCCACCGTAACCGGATCGAGTGCCACTTCCTCGATTCGCGGGATGTTGTCCGGCGCCCAGGCCAGCACCCGCCCGACTCCCCACGCCGCCAGCAGCAGGCCGCCGGCCCCGCCGAGCGCGGCCAGAAGCCCGCTCTCCGTTATGAGCTGACGCAGGATCCTCCCGCCGTCGGCTCCCAGCGAGGATCGAACCGCGATCTCGGTGAGCCGGCGTTGCCCGCGAACGAGCATCAGATTGGCCACGTTCGCGCAGGCAATGAGGAGCACCATGGCCACAGCGGCGAGCAGGATCCAGAGCGCGGGCCGCACGTCGCCGACCGCCACATCGCGCAGGGTGGCGACTGCGAAGACCGTGGTCGCGTTGGTGTCCGGATACTCGTCCGCGAGCCGCGCGGCCAACGCCGCGAGCGCGGGTCGAAGCGCGCCGACCCTCACCGACGGCGCCAGGCGTGCGACGGAGCCTCGGTTCACGCATCCGCGACCGCAGCCTTCCTCGTCGTTCTGGGCCGGTACCCAGATCTGGGCGTCGGCGGGATAGTGGAAATCCGGTGCGGCGACGCCCACGATCCGGTGCGAAGCCCCGCCGATCTGGATCGAGGACCCGAGGATGTCCTCTCGCCCTCCCAGGCGATCCCGCCAGTAGTCGGCGCTCACGATGGCGACCTTCGGGCCCTGATAGCGGTCCTCGAGCTCCGTGAACCCCCTCCCGAGTATGAGCGGAGTCCGGAACACCTCGAAGAACGCGGGCGTGATGACCCCGCCGCGCACGAGCTCCGCGCCGCCATCGCCCGAGACGGTGAGGTTGGCTCCGTTTACGAGCGCGATGGACTCGATGCCCTCCACCTCGTCGCGAACGTCCCGGAAGTTCGCGTGCGACATGTCTCCGCCCTCGAGGCTCGTCATTCCCTCGGGCGTGGTCTCCCACACGGTGATCAGGCGGTCGGATTCCGGGTACGGGAGCGGTCTGAGCAGGACGCCCCGGACCACGCTGAACATCGCGGTCGTGGCCCCGATGCCGAGGGCGAGGGTGAGCACGGCGACCGCCGCGAAACCGGGCCGCGCGCGCAAAGAGCGGAGCGTATAGCGGAGGTCCTGTAGCAGAGTGTCCATCGTCCCTCGGATCGGTGTTACGGGATGCGCGTACGTTGTCGCGCAGGTGCACCGATCATGCCGGGGGTCTGCGATGACGTAAGTGACTGCCTGACAATAGGTCGAACCCTCAGGCGACCCTCACGACCGTGCGCATGAAACGTTCAGGTGCGGTCGGGACGTCCCGAAAACGAACACTGCCTTCCCGCTGCGGCCGGGACGGGAAAGGCGCCCGGATCAGCGATCCCTGATGAAGGTGCCGGCCTGCAGCTCCTCGTACGCGCGCCGCAGCTCCTCTTGCGTGTTCATCACGATCGGTCCGTACCAGGCGACAGGCTCCTCGATCGGCCTCCCCGACACGAGGAGGAACCGGATTCCGCGCTCGCCTGCCTGCACGACCAACTCATCCCCGCGATCGAAGAGCACGAGCGACCGATTTCCGACCTCCTCCGCCGCGCGGCTTCCCAGGGCCTGTTCCAGCTCCGCGGCGCTCGTCGGCACATCGCCCACCGCGTCGGTGCGCACGTCCCGGGGCTCCGACGCACCGCGAAAGCTCCCCGCCCCGTCGAAGATGTAGGCGAACGCGTGGCGGGTGGTCTCGACGGGGAGGGCTTTACGCCGGCCGGGCGGCACCCACACATCGAGATAGCGGGGATCGGCCGCGATCCCATCGACCGGCCCGCGCCGTCCCCAGAACTCTCCGCACACCACCCGCACCGTCGTCCCGTCGTCGTCGGTCACCTCGGGAATGTCGGCTGCGGCCACGTCCTGATAACGCGGCTCGGTCATCTTGAGAGACGAGGGAAGATTCGCCCACAGCTGAAAGCCGTGCATGCGTCCCCTCGCATCGCCCCGCGGCATCTCCTGGTGCAGGATGCCGCTCCCCGCCGTCATCCACTGCACGTCGCCCGCCCCGAGCGTGCCGCTGTTCCCGAGACTGTCGCCGTGGCTCACCTCGCCGGCCAGAACGTAGGTGATCGTCTCGATGCCCCGGTGCGGATGCCACGGGAAGCCCGCCAGGTAATCGGCGGGGTTCTCGTTGCGAAAATCGTCGAGGAGCAGAAACGGGTCGTACTCCTTCGTGTCTCCGAACCCGAAGGCACGGCGGAGCTTCACGCCCGCTCCCTCGACGGTCGGCTTCGACTCGATGATTCGTTTGATCGGCCGGATCGACATGGCGACTCCTCGG
>CAZJXR010000081.1:0-15489 GCA_964550085.1 uncultured Gemmatimonadota bacterium | reverse complement strand
GCGCTTCGCCAGATCCGGCAGCACCTCGCTCATGTGGCTGAACAGATTCGGGATGCGGCGGAACTCGTCGTGGCGCTCGTCGGGAAAGTCGAGCGAGACGGAAAGCTGGTGCATGCCCGCCTTCTTGAGCCGGAAGAAGCGTTCGACGGTCAGGTTCGACGCGTTGGTGACGCAGATCATCCACGGCAGGCCGCCCTTGTTCGTCATCTTGTCGACGATCTCGTACACGTCTCCCCGGGCGAGCGGCTCGCCGCCGGAGACGTGAGACACGACAGGCCGCAGTTCACGGCAGATCTCGGCGTACTCGTCCGCCGTGAGACGCGTTTCCTTGATCGGACCGCCCCAGTTGCAGTGCCAGCAGTTGGCCGTGCACGAGTGCGTGATCTCGAACGATACGGAGAGCGGCTTGTCTTGCAGGCGGTTACGAATCCCGCGTGCCGCCATCTTCAGGGCCATCCCTCCCGAGATATTCATGATAGAATGCTTATCCTGCCTCTGGTTTAGCGGCAACGGTGCGCCGTTCGCCGCTCACGACGCCCGGTCCTCGGCTCGTCTCGCCCGCCACCGTCGCACCCGTCTGACCAGCTCCGGTCCCGCCTTCACGACGTAAAGGGCGATTATTACCACGAATGATCCGAAGATGATCCAGTTCGGAATATCGAACTCGTAGCCGATCCAGGCCAGCATCATGTAGCGGGGGAATCGAGCCAGGACGAGCGCCGACAGATACTTCCACATCGGGTAGTGGATCGAAAAGCTCAAAAACTTGAAGGGGAAGAAGGGGATCGGTGTAAAACCGGTCACCACGATGGTGGCGAACGGATAGCGCATAAAAAAGTGGATCGCCTTCCTGTACCAGCGCTTGTCCTTGTATCCGACCAGGGTCTTGTGGTGCAGCACCGGCACGAAGACGGTGTGATCCATGTAGCCGGCCGCCACCGTTCCGGCAGTCGCGGCTGCCGCCGTCCACCACAGATTGGCGAACTTGCCGAAGTAGATCAGCACCGGCTCGTGGGGGAAGACCGAGATGGCCGTGTTGGCCGGGATGGAGTAAAAGGCGAGATACCAGTAGCTGTCGGAGTTGAAGTCCTTGAGCAGCAGCGCCGTCGTTACGATCCCGACGATGACCATGATGGCGGAGAAGACCCACACCCGCGGGGGAAGGCGCTCGTACTCGATCGCCTCCGTCGCCGCGGCACCCGTCACCTCTTCGGCCGCGTGCAGAAGCTCCCTCGCCAGGCGGCTGCCCTTGTGGTCGTTCAGAGTACACTCATCCTGTGCGGTGCGTGTGCTTGGCCCCCAATGTCGGGCCCGTCTGCATGCACGGCTCGGCGGCCGCGGGCGCACGCTACCGGACCTCCACGGGAGCCGCAAGCGAGAGTCGCGGCCGATTCGCTCGAGTGCAGCGGCTGGCCGCCGGGACATGGCGGCTCGTACTTTCGAGGCTCGAAGCCGATGGTACCGGACCGGCCGATTCAGGTGCTCGACGATGAAGACTAGCGAATGTCCAAAGTGCGGAAGCCGGCTCAAGACAGGGGACCAGACGTGCCAGAAGTGCGGGACACCGCTCTCCTACGATCCGGCGGAAGCGGGCGTCCACTGCACGGTGTGCGATGCGGAGATCGGGGCATACACCGAAACCTGTCCGAACTGCGGAGAGACGGGCTATCCGGCTCTCCGACCCCGCAAGGGAAAGGGTTGGAAGGGCTCGCCCGCGATGGGAGAGGGCGGCGATTGACGGATGACATCACTCGATCGCCTCGTCGTCGTTCTCGAGGAACCACAGGAACTGGTCAACATCGCGATGGTCGTGCGGGCGATGAAGAACATGGGGTTCGGACGCCTGCGGCTCGTCCGTCCGGTGGAGTTCGATCCGTATCGGATTGAGGGCATCGCGCATGACACGGCCGACCTGGTAGCGAGAGTGGAGGTGTACGAAACGCTCGCCGCGGCAATCGGGACGGCCGTGCGCGTTGTCGGCAGCTCAGCCCGCCGTCGATCGAGCAAGCAGCTATGGAAAGCTCCACAGACGGCGGTGTCCGCGATCCTTCAGACCGTGGAACACGGTGACGTCGCGCTGCTGTTCGGTCCCGAGCACAGGGGTCTCTCGAACGACCAGCTCGATCGTTGCGACGAGGTCATCTGCATCCCGACGAATCCCGACTACACCTCCCTGAACCTGGCTCACGCCGTGCTGTTGGTGTGTTACGAGCTGCGGCGTGCGGCCGTCGATTCGAAACCCGCCGAACAACGCGATCTGCGTCACAAGCTCCGGCATCGTCAGCCTCCGGCAACCAGCGCCCAGCGCGAAGAGATGCTCGATGCCTGGTTGAAGTCGCTTCGGGCAGTCCGCTTCCTGGGTCCGGAGGACGAAATCTTCAAGATGCGCAGCCTGCGTTCGATCTTCCGGCGCGCGGAGTTGGACTCCCGCGAGGTGCGTTTCCTGCAGGCGGTGGCGTACGAGTTTCTGCATTACGAACGTCGGGTGCGGGCTCGCGTGGCTGACCAGCTCGCCCGATCGGGTTAACAGTCCGGCCGGGGGGGCCGGCTGCCAGCGAGCCTACTCCGTCTGAGATCGTTTGACGGGGCCAGACCCGTCGTTCTTGGTCGCTGGCGGGAGGTCACGCGCCACGGACGGCTCTGACAAGTGGGCCTGCACGCTCGGACTGAGGAGGTCGGTCAGCGCACGGTGTCCTGCCGCAGCGAGGTGCCATCCGATGGGCTCATAAAGGTCGTGGCCGTTTGCCTGCAGGGAACCGAATCGCTCGGAAGCGTCGACCACCCACAGTCCGGCGTCCGCCAACCTGCGGCTGACGATGCGACCCGGCTGGCTGAAGTCCACTTCGTCGCGGTCCAGGCCGTACAAGCGGAGAAACATGTCCGCTATCTCAGGATCGACCTGCTGCACCGACGGAATCAGCACGAACAGGGTTGGGATACCTCGGGCCGCTCCGAGGTCGGCGACGTCTTCGAACAGCCCCGTCGTCAGGTCCCACAGCGGCGCCGAAGCCATCTCTCGCTGCACCCCGACCGGAAACAGGCTTTGCGGGTTCGCCCGCAGCACCAGGGGTTGCACCAGCTTCTTGCTGAGCACGAAGAGGTGCGACCGTCGTTCCAGCTGATCGTTGATCGGGTAGAGCACCGCGTCGACGAACTCGGTCCATGATGCGCGTTCGGGCGGCCGGAGCCGGTGGGTGATCGTGGGTGGGGCAGGAGGAAAGCTGTCGATCCGTCGGTTGACTATGTCGTTGCCGAGATACACGGCGACGACGATCAGATCGACGGTTTCGGTCTGCAGGACCCGGCGCGCCTGTATGAGGTAGTGTGAGGGTCCCCAACCGCTGACCGCTGTGTTCCAGACTTCCACGGGCGCACCAAGGCGAGTGGACAGCTCCGCCTCGAGGAGCCCGGCGAGACTCTCCTCGTAGTTCACCTCCCGGGCTTCCATGAACGAATCGCCAAGCAACAGAATGCGATAAGCGCCCTCAGGTCTTGCCTTGTCTGCTACGCGGAAGCCCCGATCGTCGGTGACGAAACGAACAGGGCCCGCACCGACATTCAGCGTCGTGTTGACGTTCGGTCGCTTTACCTGCCCGAGTCCGGCGTCGGCTTTCCATACGTCCGGTCGCAGGACGATGAGCTGCTGCGGAGCGAGCACCCTGACCGCGAGTTCGGCACCCACGAGCGCCAGGGCGCCGGAAATGAGAAGCAGAAGCATCTTGCCCGCCATGCCTCGGAGCTTGTTTCGGTTTCCCCGCATCGCAGCACCTGTTGTCGGCCGCCTCGAGCTCGCCACGGTTTGCCTCGTTCCCGTCGTCCGGGGACGCGGAACCCGTCCGCTCCACGGACGGCGCCCCTGACGCGGAGCGGGCAGAACGCAAGTAGCATTCCAGCCAGGGGGGACGGGGGAGGGACGCTCGTGCGAGACCCGCGAGGGCGGGATTCCTTGCACCGCCGCCGCCCAGCGTTACGGCAGAGGGGTCAGATCTTGGCCTTAACGAGCTGCACCAGATCGGCGTTCGATGCGGTGCGCTTCATGATGCCGATGACATCCTTGATCGCATCGGCCGGATCGGCGCCGCTGAGCTCGCGCCGCATGGCATGAGATACCGACAGGGCCTCTTCCGAGAGGAGCAGTTCTTCGCGTCGCGTCGCGCTGCTGTTGAGGTCGATGGCCGGGTAGATTCGCCGATTTGCCAGGTCGCGGCTGAGCACGAGTTCGCTGTTCCCGGTACCCTTGAACTCTTCGAAGATCACCTGATCCATGCGTGACCCGGTGTCGACGAGCGCGGTGGATATGATCGTCAACGAGCCGCCGTTCTGTTTCGGGTCGATTCGGCGCGCGCTCCCCAGGAAGCGCTTCGGCTTCTCGAGCGACGCGGCGTCGATCCCCCCGGTCAGCGTGCGCCCCGTTCCGGCCTGCACTGTGTTGTAGGCACGCGCGAGCCGGGTGATGGAGTCGAGGATCAGCACCACGTCATCGCCGAGCTCCGCCCGCCGGCGCGCCCGTTCCAGCGTGAGCTCGGCAACCGATACGTGGCGATCCGCCGGATGGTCGAAGCTGGAGGCGATCACCTCTCCGTAGCCGTGCGCCTCCATCTCGGTCACCTCCTCCGGCCGCTCATCGACGAGGAGGATGAGGATGACCGCGTCCGGGTGGTTGGTCGCCACCCCCTGGGCAATTGCCTGCAGCACCATGGTCTTCCCGGCCTTGGCGGGCGAGACGATCATGGCGCGTTGGCCCTTTCCGAGCGGGCAGAACAGGTCGATGATGCGGTTCGTGTAGTCCGTGTGCCCGTTGCGGACGAGCTCGCACTCGAGGCGGAGCTGTTCATCGGGGTGGACGGCGCTCAAGCGTCCGAAGGTCTCACGCTCGAGGAGCGATTCCGGCGGCCGATCGTTGACGGAGAAGATCCGTGTGAGTGGGGGACTTTTGCCGTTGCTGGGCGGTTTCCCCACTTCACCGGCGATTTCATCGCCAGTTCGCAGCTTGAACTTTCTCACCAGCCGCTGACCGACGTAAATGTCTCCATCGCTCGGCATGTAGCTGGCCTGTCGGCGACGGATGAAGCCGGCTCCGTTGTCGAGAACTTCCAGAATCCCGAGCGATGCTTCTTTAACCACTGTGGGTCGTGTTCCTCGTGTTACGATGTTTGGCACGGTTCGAGGGCGGTCCGCCATCGCGTGCTCGGAGTTCCGGAGCAAATCGTGGATCCTCGCGCGCTGCGGCGCTGCACGCGGTACCCGGTCTCGGAATGCGGTATCGCCGTCCAGGAAAGGCGGTATCGCCGTAGAAGCTGGCCGGAACCAACTGGGGAGCGTTTCTGCCGGCCACGGTCAAGGGGCCGGCATCGCCGCGTGGAAAGATGGTCCTTTCCCCTCGGTTCGCGCAAGCGGTGGTCGGTAGCCGAGTTTGTGCCACCCCTTGCCCCATCGCGGTCGAAGGGTAGCTTACGAGCACGAATCACGCCTGTACGACGGTTCCTTCTCACAGCGAGGATGGCGGAACCATTTACACGGACGACACACAGCTCCAGGGGACGGACAAATGAAGCGACTCTTTTCTTCTAGCACGGCCCTGTTCGCCATGACCGCGCTCGCGTGCGGCGGCGGCGGCAACGGTGGCGAGACCGCGCAGGCGGACGCAAACCCGTGTGCGGCGAACCCGTGCGCAGCCAACCCATGTGCGGCAACCGCCAGCGCCGGAATGTCGACACCGGACTGGTACAAGGTGGACCACGGCGCCAAGACGGTGACGTTGGACATCTCGGCCGGTAGCACGGACGCCAACAACCACTGGAACTACAACGGGTATCACAACGGAAACGCCACCATCGTGGTACCGGTTGGCTACCAGGTCACGATCAACTTCCGAAACGACGACCCGCTGAGCGCCCACAGCATCGGGGTCGACCCGCTCACCAGCAATTTCCCGACCGTGTTCGACAACCCGCAGCCGGTATTCGCCGGCGCGATGAGTCCGAACCCGACCTCCATGACGGAAGCCACCGGGAGCGGCCAGACGGCGACGATCAAGTTCGCGGCGGACAAAGCGGGGGATTACTCCCTGACCTGCTACATCCCCGGACACGCGGCCACCGGGATGTGGGTCCACTTCAAGGTTTCAGCCGATGGATCGGCCGGCGTGAGCAGCTGAGACCATTCCCGCCACGGCTGGAGTTCGCGGTCGGGGCGGAGACGCAGCGATGCGGAGAGCGGCACGGCCGTCGGGCCGGCCGCTCTTTTCTTTGTCAGCTCTTCTTCGTCAGCTCTCGATCAACCCTATCTTTTTGTCAGGCCCTCCATCTCGTTGTCACAACCCCATATCGTTGTCAGGCCCTATCCCGTTGTCGACGGGGTCGGCCGGGGCGAGTCGCCGGGCTCGAAAGCCGGCCGAGCCCTTGCACCACTCACGTCTCGTCCATCGTCAGCACCGCCGTTCCGTCGAAGCCATCCTGCTGGAGTTGAACCAGAACCTCGTTGGCGGCGTCGAGCGGGAAGCGTGAGACCCTCGGCGCGATCGGAATCTCCGCCGCCTCTGCGAGCAGCGCGCGGCCGTCGTCGCGCGTATTCGCCTCCACGCTGGTGAGCACCTTTTCGTGAAACAGGCACTCTTCGTACGACATTTCCGGGATGGCGCTCATGTGAATGCCAGCCGACACGACTGTGCCCGCGCTTCCTACCGCCCGGAGGGCCACCGGCACGATTGCACCGACGGGTGCGAAGATGATCGCGCTGTCGACCGGCACCGGGGGCGTATCGTACGCGTCGCCGCACCACACGGCACCCAGCTCCGCGGCGAGGGCGCGATGACCGGCACCGCGGGTCGCCACGTACACCTCGTGTCCCCGGTGGCGGGCCAGCTGAATCACCACGTGCGCGGACGACCCGAAGCCGAACAGGGCCAGACGCCCCTCGTCCGGGACGGCCGCGCGGCGCAGGGCCCGGAACCCGATGATGCCGGCGCACAGCAGCGGGGCTGCCTCCGCGTCGTCGAAGCCGTCCGGTATCCGGTATGCGAACGCCTCCGGGACGACGGCGTACTCGGCGTAGCCGCCGTCCGCCTGGTAACCCGTATAGCGCGAGCCGGCACAGAGATTCTCGCGGCCGGCCCGGCACGAGTCGCACTCTCCGCAGGTGTGACGCAGCCAGGCGATTCCGACCCGGTCTCCGGGAGCAAACCGGTCGCAGCTCGGACCACACCGCTCGACGTGACCGACCACCTGATGTCCCGGAACGAGGGGGAGCATCGGCTCGGGGAGATCGCCCTCGATCACGTGCAGGTCGGTGCGACAGACGCCACACACCCGCACGCGGACGAGAATCTCGCCCGCTGCCGGGGTGGGAATCGGCATCTCGACGGCCTCCAGTGGACGCTCGGCGATCGGTGCCGTCCGCTCAAGCCGCATTGCTCGCACCGTCTGCCTCCTTGGACCGGGGCCGACCCGGGCGACCGCCGGCGGTCGACCGGTAGCGGCGGGTCGCCCTCGCCCCTTTTCGGCGGTCGGCGAGAGTTTCATCCCGCTCGCAACGCCGGTATTCTGTACGCTCCTTCTCTACCGCAGCAAGCGCCGAGGCCATCGATGATCGTCACACGCGCCGCCCGCACCAGCAGACGGCTGATCGCCGTCCTCGTATCGACCCAGCTCCCCCTCGCGGCCGCCGGCTGCGCGGGGGGGAGCGCGACCACTTCGGCACCCGCAGCGGCCGTCGCCCCCCGCGACGAGGTGCCGTCCGGTGGCCAGGCCGCCGACCAACCGGCGCCCGGCGGAGCTGCACCGGGTGCAGGTGGCGGCATCGAGCGGCCGATTCCGTACCCGGTCGAACCGTCGGCGGCGTTTCTGAACGCGGTGGATGCGGGCACGCGCACGCGGGCCGGAAAGCCCGGGCCGGCGTACTGGCAGCAGTGGGCAGAGTACGAGATCGAAGCTCGCGTCGACACCGACGCGCAGCATGTGGAGGGCACGACCCGAATTCGGTATTACAATCGCTCGCCCGACCGGCTCCCGGCGATTGTGCTCAAGCTGTATCAGAATTTTCACGCCCCCGGCGCGCCCCGGCTCGAGGCGGCCGAGCTGACGGGCGGCATGGAGATCCGGCGCGTCGCTGTCGACGGAGCGGAGGCGGGGGCGGGGACCGGGATGAACCCGCGTTATCGCGTTTCCGGCACCTTGCTCAGCGTCCGCCCACGGCGGCCGATTTCTCCCGGCGACACGGTCGAGATCGCCGTCGGGTGGGGATTCGATCTGCCGCGCGACGGCGCGAGTGGCCGCATGGGATGGAACGCCGACAACCTCGTCTACCTCGCCTACTGGTATCCGCAGTTGGCCGTGTACGACGACGTGAACGGTTGGCACACCGACCCGTTCATGGGCCGAGCCGAGTTCTACGCCGGGTTCGGCGACTACGACGTGACCCTCGACGTCCCGGCGGGCTGGGTCGTGATGGGAACCGGGACCCTCATGAACGCCGCCGAAGTGTTGCCGAAACCGGTGCTGGAACGGATGCATCACGCCGAGACGAGTGACACCGTGATCCACGTGCTGACGCCGGCAGACTTCGGTCCCGGGCGGGCGACGCGGGACGGAGCGAGTGGCAGGCTACGGTGGCGGTTCCAGGCCGAGCACGTGCGAGACGTGGCGTACAGCATCACGCGCGCTTCGAGCTGGGACGCGACCCGTACACCGGTCGGCGACCGCGACGGGGACGGAGAGGCGGACTACGCCCGCGTGGACGCATTCTACCGCGAGAGCGCTCCGCGCTGGCAGCAGGCGGCTGCCTACGCGCGGCACGCGATCGACTTTCTGTCGCGCTTCACTGCCTTCCCCTATCCGTGGCCCCACATGACGGCAGTGGAGGGAGGAGGCATCATCGGGGGCGGCATGGAATATCCGATGATGACGCTCATCGGTGATTATACTGACCGCGGCGACAGCGCCCTGTACTACGTCATCGCCCACGAGCTGGCCCACATGTGGGTTCCGATGATCGTCAGCACCGACGAGACCCGCTGGGCGTGGATGGACGAAGGCACGACTTCGTTCAACGAGAACCAGGCACGCAACGAGTTTTTTCCGGGCCGCGACCACACGTTCAGTGAGCGTGACGGATACATCCGGGCCGCCTTGAGCGGCAATGATGATTCGATGATGCGGTGGACGGACTGGACGTACCCGAACGCGTGGGGGGTGGACGCGTACTCCAAGCCGGCGACGACGCTGATGACCCTATGGGGTCTGCTCGGCGACTCGATCTTCGTGCCCGCGTATCGTGACTACATACGCACCTGGGCGTGGAAGCATCCCAAGCCGTGGGACTTCTTCAACCACTTCAACGAGGCGGCTGGCGAAGACCTGAGCTGGTTCTGGCGCAGCTGGTACTACGAGCACTGGGTCCTCGACCAGGCAGTGGCCGAAGTACGCTCGGAAGGCAATGGAACGGTGATCGTGATCGAGGATCGCGGCCAGGTCCCGATGCCCGTCCGGATCCTGATCACGCGTGAGAACGGCGACGTCGACAGGCGAGAGGTTCCCGTCGACGTGTGGCTCGCCGGAGCGCGCCGAACCGCAATCACGGTCCCGCCCGGGGCCGAAGTCGTGCGGGTCGAAATCGACGCGGATCAGGCCTTCCCCGACGTCGACCGGGAAAACAACGTCTGGACCCGGTGACGCCGGCAGCTTGGACCGGAAAACCGCAGCGAATAACCTCGTCTCGGCTGCGGAGCTCGCGGTCGAAGCTGCCGAGCCGGGTAGCACCCCCCGCGGAGCTCCGCCAGAGGTGGTCAGTCCGCGACCAGGAAGGTGATCTTGGCGTTGAGCCGGAATTTGGTGATCTTCTGGCCTTCGACCACGGCGTGCATGTTCTCGACGTAGATGTCCCGGATGTTTTTGACCGTCTTCGATGCTTCGGCAATCGCGTTGGTGGCGGCGTCCGCCCAGCCCTTGTCCGATTCGGCGATGACTTCGATGACCTTGGCGATCGACATGTGTGCCTTCCTTGTTGGAGTGGGATGCATGAACCTGGGTTGAAATGAATAGCGCCAACATAAGGGGCGAATCCGTTTTTGCGGAAGGATTGCTGGCCGAACGGGCCGCACTGGTCACCGGCGGCGGCACCGGCATCGGACTCGGCATCGCGGCTTGCCTCGCTCGCAGTGGTGCACGGGTAGCGATCGCGAGTCGCGACCGGGAGCGGCTCGCGGCAGCGGCAGCCGGAATCGAGGCGCAGGTCGGATCCCCGGTCCTGCCGCTCGAGGCCAACGTGCGGGACCCCGACTCGATCGCGGCCGCGGTGCGACGCGCGAAGGAGGCGTTCGGGAGGCTCGACGTCCTGGTCAATAACGCCGCCGGGAACTTCTATTGTGCCTCCGAGTCCCTGTCCCCGAACGGGTGGCGAGCGGTGGTCGAGACCGACCTGTACGGCACGTTTTTCGGCTGTCAGGCCGCTTTTCCGGTAATGAAGGCGCAGGGGTACGGTCGTATCGTCTCGATCTCGATGACGTTGCACTACCGCGGCTGGCCGTACATGGCGCACGCGACAGCGGCCAAGGCGGGCATCGACGCACTCACCCGGACGTTGGCGGTCGAGTGGGGCCGACACGGTATTACTGTCAACGCGGTGGCCCCGGGTCCCATCCCCACCGAGGGAGTGCAGAAGGCGTTCTCTGCTCCGCCGCTCGGGGTTCCCGACCTGTTCGCGGTGCAGCGGCCCACGGACGACTACGCGCGGGCAGCGATTCCGCTCGGCCGCACCGGGACACCGGAAGACATCGGCAACATGGTTACGTACCTCGTGTCTCCGGCGGGCAATTGGATCACCGGCGCGATCTTCGTAGTCGACGGAGGCGAGTGGCTCACGCCGGGAGGCCGCTGACCGAGGCGACGAGACGCGTCCCACCTGCCCGGGGTTGTGCTCCGCCTCCGTCGGGCCGCGCCCGGGCAGATAGCGGGCCGGAGGCTGCCCCGGCACCGGAGCCCGGCTCAGGGGCGGAGCGCAACCGGGCGTCGACCAGCGTCCCCGGCCTGAGGCCTGTCCCTTCCACCTCGACGCGCAGGTAGTCACCGGTCAGTCCCTGCACCACGCGGTCGCTCCCCTCCAGCACGACCCGGGCGCGCTCGCCGATCCGGCGGCGGCGGTACGCGTCTCCCTTTGCGATGGCCATCTCCCTCAGCTCCCGGCCGCGGCGGGCCACCACCCGGTCCGGCACTCGACCAGGCAGGGAGGAGGCGGCTGTTTCGGCCCGCGTCGAGTACGGAAACACGTGTAGGTAGGTGTAAGGAAGCTCGCCGATCAGGGCTCGGGTGGCAGCGTGGTCGGTCTCGGTCTCGCCCGGAAAGCCGACGATAACGTCGGCCCCGAGTCCGAGACGGGGGAGCCGCCCGGCGATCTCGATCACACGAGCGCGGTACGCTTCTCGTGTGTGCCACCGGCGCATGCGGCGCAGGACCGCGTCGCTGCCGCTCTGAAGCGGCAGGTGCAGATGCGGAGCCAGCGCTCCGCCCGACACCTCCAGAAGCTCGAGCAGGTCGTCGTCGATCTCCGTTGCCTCGATCGAGGTCAGTCGCACCCGGATCCCGGGCAGCTGTTCGAGCAGACGCCCGATCAGTCGGGCCAGTGATGCGGGCGGGTCGAGGTCGCGGCCGTAGTGGCCGATATGGATCCCAGTGATCACGATCTCCGGATGGCGTCGGGCCAGCAGTCGCGCCTCCCTCACGACCTCGCGGATGGGGCGTGAACGACTCGTGCCGCGCGCGAGGCGGGTGGCACAGAACGAACATTTGCGGTCGCACCCATCCTGCACCTTGAGCCATGCGCGGGTGCCCCGGCGGTTCATGGTCAGCAGGTCGGCGCTGGCGACGGTCCGGCGTCGAGGCGTCGGTTGCCGTGTCCTCGGCCAGGCAGCGGTCGCGACGGCGACGGGATCCTGCCCACCGACGACGGCATCGACCTCATCCATCGCGAGGTACGTTGCGCCCCGAAGAGCGGCGGAACAGCCCGCGACGACGATGCGCAATTGCGGGTTGTCACGCTTGAGGCGCCGGATCAGCCTCCTCGCCTCGGTCTCCGCGCTGGAGGTCACCGTGCAGGTGTTCACCACCGCCACCTCGGCTGCGCCCGATTCGTCTTCCACCCGCGCGCCACGCGTCTCGAGCTCCTGGCGCATGCGTTCCGTATCGTACTGGTTGGCCTTGCAGCCGAAGGTGTGGAACCAGACGACGGGACCACCATCGCACCGACCGCCCGTTCCGTCCCGGGCGGCCGCCGTCGCAGCGCCTTCCGCCAGCGGTTGCATCAGTCGAACTTGAATGACACCCCGGTAATGAAGGTGAGGTCGTTCTTGCTCCTCTCCGTACCATCGGCCTCGATGAACGGTCGTGACCGGAAGTCATCGACGAAGGCGACCTTCAGCCCGAGAAGCTGCGTGATCGCGGTAGTCAGGCTGATCTCGAAGTGCACCAGGTAGTTGCCGAAGTCTTCGAGCTCCGGTGTGTAGTTGAGGAGCTGGAGGAGCTCGGTCGTCTCGCTGATGTTGAGCGAAAAGGACTGTCCGGCGGTCCCGTCGAACGAGGTGCTGGTACTGTCGTTGGAGAACCGCTCGGCGCGGAGCGCGGTGCCGGCGGTGAAGGCGAGCTCCAGCTGCTCCGTTTTGGCCGCTACCACGCCCACGCCGACCGCCGGCACGAACCGGCTGTCGAGGTCGGCGGGCTTGTTGAATCCCGCCGCCAACCGGCCGAACACGAAGAACCGAGGGCGCGGGAAGAAGTCGTATTGCGCCAGCAGGTCGCCCTTGTTCGCCGTTTCGTCTCCCTCCGATGTGGCCCGGATGTAGGAGCCGGAGAAAGTCCATTTCGAGCGCTCGAGCTCGTCGAGGATCGCGAACCCGAGCGCCAGGTTGGTCGTCTCGCTGTTGCCGGCGGTAAGAGTGTATCCGAGGTCGGCGTTCCCGTACCAGCCCTTCGGTGCTTCTTCCTCCTGTGCGGCGGCGGCCGAGACCGTGAGAAGAGCCACACTCATCTGGATCGCCACCGCACGCATCGTTCTCCGGGCAACTCTAATCATGTTACGCTCCTGTGTAGCGGGTTTTCCTCCCTTTCCGGCGGCCGCGCCCGGACGGTGAAACGGCGATCGCTGTGGGCGATTCTGGCACCCCTTACCCGGGCAGGTGCAGAAGCTATCGCCAGCATTGGCGATCCTCCACTCCGAGCCTCCGCACTGTGAGCCCGAGCGCGCCGGCCCGCCTGCAACGTTTTCCGAGGCTCAGGCATCTAATGAAATTGAACCGTTCGCCCAGTCGTTTTCATGGAAACCAGAGACTGCCCAGGTCCCACTGTACGATGATGGAAGGTCTCGACCCCGACCGGGCTTGCTCCTCGCTAGTGTCGTCCGCCTTCGTGCCCCGCCTCTCGATCCTCGGTCTGATTTCCGGCCTCGCCCTTTTCGCTCTTTCGTCTCCAGGACTCGCCGCACAGGCGGACGGGAACTCGGGCGGCGGATCGGGAGACGCCGCGGCCGTCAGGTCGACAGATACGTCCACAACCGCGGCGCCGGGAGACACGGCTGCCTGGGTACCCTGCCGGCGAACCGAGGGCGCCGCTTGCCGCAGCAAGCGGATGGCCGCCTACCACCTGGTCGACGACGAGCGGGTGAACGTGGACGGCGTGCTCGACGACGCGGTGTGGAAGCGGGTCGAATTCGCCTCCGACTTCATGATGAAGGAGCCCGAAGAGGGCGGCACGCCGACGGAGCGCACCGAGATCGCCTTCGCATACGACAACCACGCGATCTACGTCGGGGCGCGCATGTTCAGCGAGGATCCGAGTCAGATCCGCGCCGTAACCACACGGCGGGACTCGGACGGGAACTCGGAACGGCTGATCGTCACCTTCGACTCGTACAAGGATCTGCGCACCGCATACACCTTTACCGTCACCGCGGCCGGTGTGCGCCTCGACTGGTATCACCCGTCTGATTCCGAGTTCAGCCGCGACTACACCTGGGATCCGGTGTGGGCTGCGAAGGCGCGGATCGACTCGCTCGGCTGGACGGCGGAGATGGAGATTCCGTTCTCGCAGCTCCGCTTCAACGCGAGCGACAACCAGCTGTGGGGCGTCAACGTCAATCGATACATTCCGCACAAGAACGAAGACCTGTTCTGGGTCGCCGTGCCCAAGGACGAGTCCGGATATCCGTCCTGGTTCGGCGACCTGGTCGGAATCAGCAACGTCAATTCGCGGCGGCCGGTCGAGGTGACGCCGTACGCGACCTCGAACGCGATCCTCACCAGCCCTTCGCTGGTGGAGGGGTCGGATCCGTTCAACTCGAGCGCCGAGCTCGGGGCGCAAGTCGGCGTGGACGCCAAGGCCGGGCTGGGACCCAGCCTCACTCTGGACGCTACGGTCAACCCGGACTTCGGCCAGGTGGAGCAGGACGCGGCCGAGGTGAACCTCACCGCCTTCGAGACCTTTTTCCCGGAGAAGCGCCCCTTCTTCCTCGAGGGACGTCAGCTGCTTGAAGGACGAGGACCCGGCTACTACTACTCGCGGCGCATCGGGCAGCCGCCGCGAGGCAACCTGCCGACCAACGTCGACTTCGCGGACCGGCCAGACCAGACCACGATCATCGGGGCGGCGAAGCTCACCGGCCGAACGCCTTCGGGGCTCTCGGTGGGCGGGCTGGCAGCGTACACTCCGGCCGAGTACGCGATCACGCTTGACGTCGATGACCCGAGCACCGGGTTCCAGGATATCCGGGTCGAACCGCCGACGGGGTACGGAGTGGTGCGCCTCGAGCAGGAGTTCGGCGCCTCTTCCTCTACCGTAGGCGTTATCGGCACGGCCACCCGGCGCCATTTCCAAGAGACAGACCCCCTGCGCGACATCCTGCGCCGGCAGGCATACACAGGCGGAGCCGACTGGAACCTCCGTTTCGACGGAGGCACGTACGAGCTGGGTGGATACCTGGGCGGCTCCTACATTCAGGGCAGCCGCTCATCGATTGGTGACGCACAGGAGTCGAGCGCCCGTTACTACCAGCGTCCCGACGCCAACTGCAATGTGCCCGAGCCGGTCCCGAGCTGCTACCTGGATTTCGAGCCGGACCGGACCACCCTCACCGGCTACTCCGGCTCGGTCAGCTTTCGGAAGAACTCGGGGCGCCACTGGCTGTGGGGTACCGGCATCGGAGCCGAATCCCCCGGGTTCGAACTCAACGACATCGGCCGTCTCAGCAGCTCCGACGACATCGACTGGTGGGGGAACATTCGCTACCGGGAGAGCGTCCCGGGGAGGTTATTCCACCGCTGGGATCTGGGAGCCTACTTCGGCTCGGGTTGGAATTACGGCGGCACCCGCCAGTACGGCTACCTGGATCTGGAGAGCAGCTTCACGCTCAAGAACTTCTGGGGCTTCCACGCCAGCTTTGAGTTCAATCCGCGCACCCAGGACGACAAGCTGACACGGGGGGGCATCTCGATGGGGCGCGGCGCGTCCT
>CAZJXR010000080.1:11840-15884 GCA_964550085.1 uncultured Gemmatimonadota bacterium | reverse complement strand
AGTTGCGTGGGATTGGACCGCATCGCAGCGTCTCAATCAGAGCTCGATCTTCGCGGGTCGACATGTGCTGCGCGGAGGGCTTTTCCCCACCATCGCCAACCGGGTGAACTTCGATGCCGACCTCGCGTTCGGGTCCGGTCTCTCGTACGGTGCGATTCCGCGCACCCCGTTGGACACCGATGGGTTCGGTTCCCAGGCGCCCGAAGATGTGCCCACCGCGACGCCGCTCGGCAGGCAGATTCCGAACCTGCCCATCGCGGCTCCAGAGCCCGCGCTGGCGAATGAGTACCTTCGTCTCAACCTGAAAGCGGCCGCAGTGTGGTCGGTCAACTTTGGCGCCCGCACCGTTCTGCTGCAGCCGTATATCCGGATCATCAACGCGCTGGACGGCCGGGATGGTCTGTTCTACCATTTTGATCCACTCCAGGACGGACAGCTCCAGGCAGTCGCAACCGTGCCCACCATGCCGATCGTCGGGCTGGACTTCTCCTTCTGACTGCCACTCCCGTGCGTCGTTGGTCCCTTGTTGTAGTGGTCGGTGGTTTGCTCGCCAGCGCGGCACCGGTCGGGTGCGGCGAGTCGGCGACCGGTCCGGTAGCGACGGAGTTCCCTGACATCCCGGCTGCCGATCTGTCACGCGTTCCGGAGGATACCCGGGCGCTCTATGCCGAGGATGCGGCCCAGCTCGTGCTTCGAGAGATCACCATGGAGGGGGCACCCGCCGCCGCCTCCGAGGTAGAGTTTCCCGTCGTCATGGTGGAGGGCGTGTTCAACGCGCTGCTCCACGTGTATAACCTGCGGCACCAGGCGCGCGACTCCGTCGCCACTCTGTTTCGCATCCACGTGTTCCCCGCCACCAGCACGCACGAGGTCGTGGTGGAGGTGAATACGCGGGTCGGGTGGGTCGACGCCTGGCTCCGCGGCGAGCGGTTGACGGGCAACGCTGAGATCGACGACCTGGTTACCCGGTTCGACCTTCACCTCACAAAGGTGTTCTCGCCAGCCCCGGCGGCGACTTTCGTGGTGCTGTTCTCCGAGCGCCCGCTCAACACGCTGGCCCTGGCGGATCGCTTCCTCGGCATCGATGGAGTAGAGGCCGCGGCGCCGAATCAGTTCGCCGGAGCGGGCAACGACATTCGGATCCAGGTCCAAGCCACCAGCGTGCGCCTGACCTACAGCGTCGGCTTCGGCGACTGCCCCTCGGGCTGCATTAGCCGCCACAACTGGCATTTTGATGTTCACAGCGACGGCACGACGCGGTACCGCGGCACATCCGGCGACCCGCTGGTCGAGCTTTCGTTGCCGGCGACTGTGAGGCTGGTGCGATGAAGGCGCTCGTAACGGCCCTGGTCGCCCTGTCCGTCATCTCCTGCTCGAGCTCGCCGCCTTCCGGCCCGACGCGGGGCGTGATCACGGATTATGCCGAGCAGCTGCAGGCGTGGGAGGAGCTCGGCATCTCCGACTATTCGTTCCGCTTCTCCCGCTCCTGTTTCTGTCCCATCGACCTCCTCCGACCGGTGGAGATCGTCGTCCGCGGGGACACGATCGCATCGGTGACCGATGTCGAGAGCGGGGAGCCGGTCGATCCGTCGAACGTGCAGTTTTATCGCACGATCGATGGCCTGTTCGCGTTGATCGGGGAAGCCATCGCCGGTAAAGCCCAGGTTCTCGACGCCACCTACGATCCCGATCTTCATTATCCGACCGACGTCTATATTGACATGAGCGCCCAGATCGCGGACGAGGAGCAGGGCTTCACCGCGGCCGGCCTCGTGCCCCTGCACACAATCGCTGCTTCGACTTTCGTCAACGGCGTGGACTGACCCTACCTTCCCGTGGGGCGCGGTCGGGTCCGCGACCTACTGGGGCTCTTCACCGACCCGCTAGGAGGGGAAGATCGGGTGGGATTCCTCGCTGAGCTCAGGCGACGCAAGGTGTTTCGCGTGGCCATCGCGTACGCGGCGGTGGCCTTCGTCGTCGTGCAGGTCGCAGAACTCTTCTTCCCGGCTTTGCTTCTCCCGGACTGGACATTCCGGCTCGTAGTGGTGCTCGCGGTGTTGGGCTTCCCGATCGTCCTCGTACTCGCGTGGGCGTTCGAGTTGACGCCGGAGGGGGTGCGGCCCACACAGCCGCAAGCGGCGGAGCTCGACGTCACACACCCATCCCGCGGGGTCGCCCGCCAGCTCCTGATCACGATCGCCTTCATCGGTGGCCTGGCGGTCGCCGGCTGGTTGCTGTGGCGGTCGCCCGACGAGGCGCGGTCGTCCGAGGTGCGGGCGATCGCGGTGCTGCCGTTCGCCAACATGTCGCCCGACCCCGATTCCGAAGAGTACTTCGCCGACGGCATGACGGAGGCGCTGATCTCGCAGCTCGGGCAGATCGGCGCCCTCACCGTGATCTCCCGCACCTCGGTGATGCGCTACGCCGATACGGACAAGACGATACCGGAGATCGCCGCGGAGCTCGGGGTCGACGCGATCATCGAGGGCTCAGTTCTGAAGGCCGATCAAGAGGTGCGCATCTCGGCGACGCTCGTCCAGGCGTTTCCGGAGTCGCAGTTGTGGGCAGAGAGCTACAAGCGCCCGATTCGTGATATCCTCGCCCTCCAGAGCGAGGTGGCCCGCGCGATCGCCGAACGGGTGCAGGTGACCCTGACGCCGCGGGAAGAGGCGCGCCTCGCCGCCGCCGGCGCTGTCGATCCCGAAGCATACGAGGCCTACCTGCGGGGACGTTTCCTCTGGAACCAGCGCAACAAGGAGAGCCTGCTGCGGGCAATCGAGTACTTCGAGCGGGCGATCGAGATCGATTCGACGTACGCGCTCGCCTGGTCCGGCCTGGCCGACATCTACATCGTCTTGCCGGCCCACTCCACCGTCAGCATGGCGGAGGCGAACCCGCCGGCGGCGGCTGCCGCTCGGCGGGCCGTCTCGCTGGCCGACCATCTCGGCGAGGCGCACGCCGCCCTCGCGTCCGTGTTATGGAACGAGTGGCGGTGGGATGAGGTCGAACCGGAGTACCTGCGGGCAATCGAGCTGAACCCCGGTTACGCCACCGGGCGCCAGTGGTACGGAGACTACCTGTCGGGGATGGGGCGGTACGGGGAGGCGATCGAGCAGCTCGAGCGCGCCCACCAGCTCGATCCCCTGTCCGGCATCGTGGCTACCAGCCTGGCGCGGACATACTTCGCTGCTGGGCTAGCCGCGGACGCGGTCGCTCTTCTGGAGGAGGCGATCGCGGTGGATCCCACCTTCCTGCCCACCCATCTCGAGCTGATCAGCATCTACGAGCACAGCGGGCGGCTGGAGGAGGCCGTTGCCGCTTACCGAGCGTCGCCGCCGGAACCGTTTCTCGCCCTCGTCGGAGTGGACCCTGAGGGAGTCGCCGACCGACTGCAATCGGCGCTCGAGGCGGGCGGGGCGCCCGCGTACTTTGCGTTGCTCGTACAGGCAACCCGAAGTGTGAACACGTCCAAGGCCGCCGAGTACGCCGCGCTCGCCGGACAGATCGACCAAGCGTTCGAGTTGCTGGACGAATTGGTCGAGGAGCGCCATTTCGACCTAACGGAGATCAAGGGACAATACCGCTGGGCGAGCCTGCGTGACGATCCGCGCTTCGACGCACTGCTGCGACGCATCGGCCTGGCCGACTGAGGTCGGCGAACGCCTGCCGGTGACCGTCGTCCGCGTCGCCATGCGCAGGCCGCGCTCCGGGCAGCGTGCTCATAGATCGAACCGGTGCCGGAGGTAGAGGATCAGTCGCTCGACATCGCTGAGCTCCGCTCGCTCGGCCAGCACCTGCCGGGCGAGTAACGGGTCGTCGGTGATCAGATTGTCGACTCCGAGATCGATCAGTCTCGACATGCGCGTGGGGTCGTTGACCGTCCACACGTGCACCTGCTTCCCGCGCGTGTGAGCCGCGGCAACGACGCCGGGCTTTACCAGCGCCGCCTCTACGCTGAGCAAATCGACGTCGAGGCTCCAGGGACGCCCGACGGACCGCGCCACTATGAACCCGACGCTGAGGCGGTCCCCGACGCGCCTCGTC
>CAZJXR010000080.1:5886-11830 GCA_964550085.1 uncultured Gemmatimonadota bacterium | reverse complement strand
CCTCGTCTCTTCGAGGCCGTGATACTCCAGGGAGGTGATCACCACCTCGTCCTCGAAGCCGTTGCGGTGCACGACGTCGGCCGTGCGCTCGGCCAGCCGTCGATCGTGGCCATTGTACTTCAGCTCGATGTTGAGCTTGATCCGCCCTCGGGCCACATCGATGACCTCCTGAAGCGTCGGAATCCTCTCTCCGGCGAACTCTTCGCCGAACCATTTGCCCACGTCGAGTTGTCGTAGCTCGTCGAGGGGAACTTCCCAGATCTTCCGGTTCACGCCGGCGATTCGCATCAGATCGGGGTCGTGGATGATGACGATCGCGCCATCGGCGGTTTCCTGCACGTCGATCTCCGCGTAGTCCGCGTTCTCGGCGATCGCTCGCTCGATAGCCGCCAGTGTGTTCTCCGGCGCTCGCACGGACGCCCCGCGGTGCGCGGTAATCTCCACCCGATCCTCGATGTTCAGCTGTTCGATCAGACGGACGCTGAGCAAGGCCCCGAACCCGAGAAACACCGCCGGCGCGGCCCACCGCACCCACGCCGGGATGGGGGCCCGTGTCCCGACGAGCTGCGTGACCTGGGCGCGCAGCGGCCCGACGCCGGCCGCAGGGCCGGGCCGCAGGCCGGCGGCGATCGACGCCGCGTCGTACAGGCGCAGGATGAGGAGAGCGAATATCACGGCGCCCGCGATCTGGAGCAGGCCGAGCGCGGCCAGATATACGGCGAGCAGGCTACCCAGCAGCATCACGGTGAGCGCGAGGCTGCGGCCGGCCACGATCGTCACCACCTCGGCCAGCCCATCGAAGCTCAAGGTGAGCAAGACGCCGATCGCACCGAGCGCGGCCCAAAGCGCGGCGATCGGAAGCGCGACCTCCCAGAACCGTCCTCGCACACGCTGCCGACTCAAGCGAATCGCGACCGTGGCGCGCTCTCCCTCGAACAGGCGAATCGGTACGGCCAGGATCCAGCGCACGTACAGCACCAGCCCCACGACTCCAGCCGCCACGGCGGCCGCGCCGACGATGGCGAGCGCGACCACGAACTGAAGCGGCCGCTCCGCGAGGTAGAAGTTGATGTCGTGCTCCGAGAGGAGAAGGAAAACGGCTCCCGCTGCGACGCCGACGATCGGAAGTGCGATCGCGGCGTAGCGTACCACCTGACCGAGGCCGACGCGCACCAGTCCGGGCAGTCGATGGAGTGTGAACCAGAGCGCGGCGAACGCCGTCAGGCGTCGGTCGGCCAGCCGCGCCGTATCGATCAACATCGGCCCCGTGAGTCCGATCAGGTAGGTGACGAGCGCCGTGATCAGGAAGACGACCAGAGTCGCCAGCCCGGCGGGTGTGAGCAGAAACACGGCGATTTCCTGGTTGGCGACCGCCAGGCGGCCAGTCGTCGCGATGAGGCGGGTGCCGAGCCAAGTGCCTAGCGGCACCACGAGCACGGCGCCGAGCACACTGGTCAGCACTCCGAACCCCAGAAGCTGGATCGGCCGCGCCCGCAGGGCTTGCCAGATCGAGATCGCCACGGCGCCGATATATCGCGCTGACTTCCTCATTGCGCGACAGTGTATCGAGCCGCCGGCAGCGTCGATAGCAGCAGCGGTTGGACTGTTGCCCTACCCCCTGACCTGATCGATCAGGTGATCCACACGGGCGGCAGCGCGAGCAGCGGGACCGCTGCCGCGGTCGCGCTTGCGAGCTGCACAGCTCAGCCCCTCGTCAGCTCGTACAACTGCACGTGCTCGACCTCGAACTCGTCCTCCCACATCCCGAGCAAGTAGTCCGATCCGATATCGGTAGGACGAAAGCCGGGCGGCGTCGTGACTACGCCAAGCCACTGGCCCTCGGGATCAAAGACGTACCACTCTGCGGCATACGTGGCACGACCGTACTGCAATGCGGTGCGGGCCGCCGCGTCGCGATACACCTCGACCCAAAGACAGCCTTCGGTATCGATTCGAAAGCCAGCGTACGGCATCAGGGTGGCGGGAAACGGGACGTTCTCCCACATCCTCCGCGCCTCGTCCCTGTTCTCCTCGCGTGTGTTGTCGAGATCGGCCCGCACGTAGTGGTCCATGTCCTCCTGCGTGAGCGGCACGGGGTCGTGCGCCTTCCGGATAATCGATACCAGCTGTCCGCCCGCGTCCAGCTCGTGGATCTCGAACGCGTCGCCTGTGCCGATCAGCAATCGGTCCCCCCGAGCGGCGGAGGAGGTGCTCCTCCCGAACGGGATGCCGCGGATCATGATGCTCATGTTGTCACCCGAGCCGCGGCTCTCGATGAACATCTCCATCTCGGGAAAGCGGCCGATGGTGTCGATCAGCGTCCCGGAGGCGTCGAAGTGGAGCCAGGTGGCCGTGTCGCGAACCAACCCCTCGCGGGCTTGTCCGCCGAACAGCTGGGTGGAAAACACGAAGCTCCCGTCGGCCAGTCTTTCCCGCATGAACGCAAATCCCTGGCTTGCCTCGACGAGGAAGGAGCGGGCGAACTCGCCTGACGAATCGAAGAACGACACACGGCGGCCCGAGAAGTCGAAGGTGATGGCCGTGTCCCCGGCGCTACGGTGGATCGTACCGAGGCTCTGGAACTCGCCGGGGCCGCCGCCTTCGCGGCCCGAGGCGCGCTCGAACACTCCATCCGGCGCGTAGTAGCGGAGCTCGCTGGTTCCCGAGTTCGCGACCACGATGCGGCCATCGCTCAGACGGATTGCCCCGGTCACCTGGAAAAGCTGATACGCCGGGTCGCCATCCAGAACCCCGATATCCAGGGAGGGTCGATCCGACAGGCGCCAGGCCGGTTCGCTACCCCACGCCGGTGCCGTGTTCTCGACGATGCGGACACCAGCGCTGTCCCGCACCATCGCCACCGTCGCCTCCGCCGCGTCGCGGCCGCAGGCGGCGAGGGTAGCGATGAACGCTGCGAAGGCGGGGATCAGTGCGCCAAGCGTACGAGCGGGCTCGAGCATCGAGGGCATCCTTTCGAAGGGTCACTCGATTGGACCCGGCGGGCGCCGAATCCGTTGCTCGCGGGATCGAGTCCGAGGCCGGACAGCTATTCGATCCGGTAGGTGACTGAGACGATCCGCGTCTCCGTCAGCGTGCCCGGCGCGATCGGAGTGGACGGGGCGGCTTCGGCTCGAAACACGGCGCCGGCCAGGTACGGTTGCGGGAAGCCGGGTGACTCCGGGGGCCCGATGCGGACGATGGGGCCGAGCTGCACCCCGGCCGCCGCCGCCAGCACCTCAGCCTGTTCGCGTGCGTTCCGAACGGCGGCCGCGAGCGCTTCCCTCTGGACGGGTGCCGGGTCCTCGAGGCCGAACTGGAGACCGTCTACCCGATCGGCGCCGGCGTCGATGGCGGCGTCGATCACCGAGCCGATGCTCCCGATATCGTCGACGGTGGCCAGGAGCGCGTTGGTCGCCGTATAACCGTCCGGCTCGGGCTGGCGCCGGCGCGTGTCGGAGTCGTCCGGATAGTGGGGCTCGAGGCGGAAGCCGGTGGTGCGAATCTTCTCCTTCTCGACGCCCAGCCGCGCGAGCGCTGCCTGGACGCGCGTCATCTTCTCCGCACTCACCTGCGTGGCTTCCTGCGCGGTGGGCCCGAACGTCGTGACGGCGAGCACGACGGTTGCCTGATCCGGATCGTAGTCGACACGTCCCTCGCCCAGCACCTCGATCACCCCTCCGGGCTGCTGCGCCGCGGCGACCGTTGCCATGCCGATCGTCAGAATTGCGGCGCCCAGGAAACGCTCGCTTTTCATCGTCTCACCTGTCTACGATAGCAGTGGGATGTGGTTGGTATCACTCCGACACAAACCTGCGCGACACAACAGACTATGATCGTCGGCGCGTCACCGCTAACCGGCGGACCACGAAGGCAGCCAAGAGGGCGATCGCGAACGTGATCACCACCGTGGGTCCGGTCGGGAGGTCCGTAACGTAGGATCCCGCCAACCCGGCTACGGCAGCGATCGAGCCCACCGCCCAAGCGGTGGCAAGCAGCCCTCGTGGCGTGTCCGTGAACAGAAAACCGATCACGGCCGGAATCACCAGGAACGTGAACACCAGCAACACTCCGGCAGTCCCGACTGCGACGGTGACGACGATACCGAACAAGGCATAAAACAGGAAGTCCCAGCCGCGCACGTTCCAACCAAGGGCGAGTGCCTGTTCTGGTTCGAGCGATATGAGGAGGAAGCGACGGCGCAGCAGCCAGTGCACCGCTCCGACCGCCGCGTACACGGCCGCCGCCCGCCCGATCTCTGACCAGGTGACCCACAGTAGCGTGCCCGCGAGCAGCTCCTGGACGTGCTCTGCCCCATGTGGAGCTTGGGCGGAAAGGACGATGGTGGCGGCCGAGGCGACGACGAACACGATGCCGATTATCGCCTCCTGGCTGATATACCGGTGCTCGAAACGCGCGAGGCTGAAGATGAGTGCGCCGACCAGCGTCACGCCGACCCCGAGAGCGTAGGCAGTTGGCGAGTCGCCCGGGTGCCCGTAGTACACGGCCACCGTCGCGCCCAGGGCCGCCAGTTGCGCCAGGGCGAGGTCGACGAAGATAACGCCGCGGGCGATGACATGTGTTCCCAGATAGGATAGGATGGCCACCAGACTAAGCGCGGCCACGACCGCAGGGAGCATCAACTCGAGCATGGAACTGTATCTCCGGCAAACGGGTTTCCCACCGCCTTGCGTCAGGCTCCCGGTCTTGAGAAGGCCTCCGCCAACTTGGTCACCCAGTCGTCGATAAGCGCGAAATAGTCGTTTACCCCCGGCGCTCCTCCCACATTGAAGGGAACGATCACCGCCACCGCGCCGGTTCGCTCGGCGACGCGTTCCACCTCCGAGCGCCGGAAGAAGTTCGCAGCCAGAATGGCGGGGATCTTCTCTCGCCGCATTAGATCGATCACCTCACTGACGTGGCCGGGCGAAGGTGGAATACCGACCTTCGGCTCGACGTACGCGACGCAGGGGACTTGGAAGCGGTTCGAAAAATATGCCCAGTTCTTGTGGTAACAGGCCATCGCCCGGTTGCGAAACGGAGCTCCGGCCGCCAACCAGCCTCCCACGTAATCGGCCAGCGGCTTGCCCTGAAACGTCTGGCCGGAGGCGAAAGACCAGAACTCGCCGCTGCGGCCAAGGTCGAATAGGGCGTCGGCGCCCAGCATGTCGACGAGCGGATCACCGTACAGCCGCCGGATGATCTGGTCTTCGAACACCCGCTCGTTGGCCCGATACGTCTCGGCGTTGGTCGGATCCACGCGGAGCAAACCGGCCAAAATGTTGCGCGCGATCAGGATGCCGTTGATCGGATCGGTATAGATGTGCGGGTTGCCGAACGCGTGCACGTCGCCCTCGCTGCGAGACACCGACGTTGGAACCTGGAGCAGGGTGATGCCGGCGGAGGCGATCACGCGACCGGGCGCTCCATCCGCCACGCGCCGGTTGTTCGCGCGGTCGACCAGGGCGGGCACCCACAGCTCGAGGTCGAGCCCCGTCGAAATGAAGACATCGGCCTTGCTGAGCATGGCGGCGAAGCTGGGCCGCGGGTCCACGAAATGCGCGTCCATGTCTCCGCGGGCGATGGATGACACTTCGGCGAGGTCGCCGGCGATTGCCTGCGCGATTGAGCCGTATGCAGGAAGCGTGGCCACGATCCGAATCCGCTCCTGTGCGTGCAGGGACGAGGGCGGGGTCACGGCCAGCAGGGTAGGCAGTACGATTCGAAGGAGGAACATTCCGTGCAGAAGGGTTCTCGGCAGTGATTTCATGACGGCCTCAGTATGTCTCGTGCTTGTGCGGCCCGAACGCGAACACGATCTGCGCTAACAGCGACTGTCCCGCCTCCCGGCCCGTCGGCTTGGCGTAGTTGTATTGCAGCCGCAGCCGCACCCATTCGCTTTGCCACCAGTCGACCGTCGGAAAGAACCAGGGCGCGATCACGGCGG
>CAZJXR010000080.1:0-5876 GCA_964550085.1 uncultured Gemmatimonadota bacterium | reverse complement strand
GACGGTGGGTTGGTCTCCGTAATAGTTCAGGTAGTCCGTTCGCAGACCGGCCACCAAACGGCGGTTGAACCGGTAGCTGGCCCATAGAGAACCCCCGCTTCCAGTCTGTCGCAGGCTCGCACTGTCCTGCCGGGTCCAGTAATACTCCGCCTTGATCAACAGCTCCTGATACAGGGCACGCGCTGGCGGCGCCCAGCGAAAGAAGAGGTCCGCCTCCAGCAGGCCCGCGTCGAGGTCCTGATCGTCGTTGGCGCCGGTCAGTCCGGTGCCGCCGATCTGGAGCCACGCGCTCGAGCCGATGTCGATAAAGCTCTGGAAACGCGCCAGATAACTGAAGTTCGTGCCGCCGCGCCAGAGCGCTTCGTTGTCGGCCGCGGTCGCTTCGAACCACACACTCTGATATGCGGGGCCGAGCGCGAAGGTGGGCGCCGACACGGATAGACCGGTCTGGATGAGTCCGTCGTCCCCCAGAAAGGCAACCGAGGCGAGTCCACGCTCGATCTCCGGCAGCGCGTGGGTGTGCCAGCGGTTGAAGAGTCCCACCTCCTGGCGAAACTTGCCCGCCTTGAGTCCGACCCCGCCCGGCAAACCGAGCCAGTAGATGTACCCCTCTTCGATTTCTATGAAGCTGGTGGACTCCACATCCTCCGTCTCCGGTGGACCGACGAACTCCACCTCCTGCTCGTGCGACACGAACACCTTCCCGCCGGCGTACGGATCCAGTTGAGAGACGAAGGCGAACTCGAATTCCCGCGGCACGGCGGTCGTCCGGTCGGGTTCTCCCGGCGCTGCGATCAGACCCCCGACCAGATCGCCGGTGACGCTGATCTCGGGATTGAAAATCTGGAGGTTGCGTGTGCGGTCCTGCTGGCTTCCCGTGGTGTCGGTCGGTGCCCCCGCCGTGTCGGCACGCGCCGCGGCCGCGCGGGCCGCCTCGCGCAGCGCAGCCAACTCGTCACTCGTGTCGGCTCCGGCTGGTTCGGGTGCAGCGCCCCGTTCACCCTCGAGGACTGCGATCAGGCTGTCGACGCGCGCCTCCAGTGCGTCGACTCGGGCCTGGAGGGTATCCACCTCCTGGGCTGCCACGGGGGCCACGCTCCAGAGGCTGAGAAACGCGAGCGCCGCGCCGGTTGCGCGCTGGATGCGTCGACCCGCGCGCCGCGAGGCCGTGACCGATCGCGATCGGCACGGGTGTCGCGGGATCGGTCGTCCTCTACTGCTCCGTGAAAAGGGTATTGTAAACATGACCATCTCCCTGGGATCGAACGGAGAACGAACTCCGGCATGCAGATCGGGCGCCGCAGTTCGGGAGATGCGAATGTGCTGCGAGTCGACTTAGATGGGAGGAGCGCGAGAGAGCTGGCTCGGGAAGACCCGCACGGCGGCCGGGCGCTGGTCATACGGTTCCACGCGGGTGACCGCTCCGCGCGGCGGAGGAGGCGGGGCGACCTCTACTGAAAGACCGGAGTCCAGTGGCGTATCTGCCGCGCCGTGGCACACGACGCACGAATCGGCGCGCTGATCGATCGCGTGGTCATGTACCCCCCTCACCGTCGCGCCGACGACAAGTGGGCACATCACGATGAGCGACAGCGCCCGCACCGACCGCTTGTGGATTCGTGAGCCAAGGCTCAAGGGAGACCCCCTCCGGTCGATCGTCGGCTGCCGCCAGTTCGCCGCCCGCGGCAGCCGTGTCAGATTCCACATTGTCCATCCGCCACCGACGCGTCAACCGTCGATGGTCAACCGCTCGTCACCTTCGACGTGATCGTGTTGCATCGTCGGCCAGCCTTCCCGTCATGTTCTCCGGCCTTTAGCTTGTCGCTGACCGTTAGCGGCAGTCGCCCGACCCCAGGGAGTCGACCCAAACACGAATGTCGAGCATGGCTCTGTTGAGGAAGCTGCTGTGGCGCTATGACGGCGCGGCCGACAGCGCCAGGGTGAGGTTTACCAGCCGGGCCGGCTCGGATTGGGAGGCGGAGCTGTGCCTCCATTCGGGGACGGATCCACAGTCGCCTCGTCTCATGATCATATTCCGCAGCCGCCGCGATCCGCTCGAGCCTCAGCGCTACACGCTCGTGCCTCCTGGAGTATCGAAGGTCCCTCGAGAAGCCAAGGAACAGCTCTCCGGGGACGACCTGCGCGACTTGCTCGCTCGCTCGGTCGCGATGTAGGATTCCGGCCCCTGAGACGCGCGCATGAATCGCCACTTCTTCGATCAGGACCTGCGACGGTGGGAGGCGTACGTCACAGGCGGTCAGCCGGGATCCGTGGACGCGGCCCGTATCTTCTTCATCTGCCGCGAGGATTCGAGCACGCATCCCCGATACGTGCGGCACGAAAGCGGAGACGCCGCAACCGCGCAGCGGGAGCTGCTGGCCTGTTCGGATGACGAGTTGATCGAGATGCTGGACCAGGCCCTCCCGCTGGAGCTGATCACCTAGGGATCGCCTTCGAGGCGCCCTTCTTCGAGCGTCGGTTCACGGCCTGCGGCGCACATGAGCAAGCCAGCTGCCTCCCGGAAGGTTCGGTTCCGCGGGATCGCTTCGCGCATGGGGCGAGCCGCTCTGGCCGCAACGGTTTCTGCCGGGACCATGGGCTGCGGTCCGGATCCGAGTGCCGGGCCGGCCGAGGGGTATCGCGCCCGCGCGCTCACGCAGATCGATGGCGCCCTCACCGTGCGCGTTTCCGTGTTGAGTGCGGAGGAGAGCCGCCAACTGTTCGGCGCCCCGTTAGCAGACAAGGGGATTCAGCCAGTCTGGCTCCATGTCCACAACGCGGGCTCCGGCGTCTACATGTTCCTGCCGCGGGAGATGGACCGCAACTACTACACGCCCCTCGAGGCCGCATACCGGTTTCACTCCGAGATCGAGGCGCTGATCCTGGCGCACGGCGTGCTCATGTACTTTTTCCTTCCGGCGCTGGCCACTGCGCCCTACTACTGGTTTCAGATGAATCAGGACAACAGCGAATTGGACGCGCGCTTCGAGCGGCTCGGACTCGAAAGCGCGGTAGTTCGATCCGGGGACAGCATCAGCGGGTTCGTCCTCACCACGCTCGACCTGGGCGTGAAGGAGGTCAGTGTCGAGCTGATCGGGGCATCGGGACTGAAGCGATTTCAGTTCTTTGCCGATGTGCCGGGACCGACCATGGACTACGAGACGGTCAACTTCGGAGGACTGTATCCAGCGGATTCGCTGCAGCCTGTCGATGCGGCGGCTCTGCGCGACGCTTTGGCGGCCATGCCGTGCTGCACCACGAGCGAGAAGGGCACGGCGAATGGAGAGGTGCTCAACATCGCGCTCATCGGAACGCTCCACGACGTTCTCGACGCCTTCGCCTCGCTTGGCTGGACGGAGACCGAGCCGATGAGCTTCGCTGCGGCAGTGCAATCGGCGAGGTCCCTGTTTCTGGGCAGGCCGTACCACTACATGCCGGTGATGCCACAATACCACGCCGGGCGGCACCAGGATTTCGCGCTCCAGCGCACGCGGCGCAGCTCCGACGAGCGGCTCCACATGCGGTTGTGGTACACGCCGCTGCGCTACGGCGGGCAGCCCGTGTGGGTGGGACAGGTGAATCGGGACATCGGGGTTCGGGTCACGTTTCGAACCTGGAACCTCACCACCCACAACGCCGATCCCGAGGTGGATGGAGCGCGCGACGACGTGGTGGCAGGCCTACTCGGGGCTGGTCTGGTAGCGGAGCTGGGCTACGTGGGTGGAGTGGGGGCCGCGACGCTCGACCATCCGAGACACAACCTGACCGGGGATCCGTACTACACCGATGGATATCGCGCGGTGGCGGTGCTGTCGGACTCGTCGGATTCCGTACGCCTCTTCGACTGGAAGGATATGCTGGGCGACGCGCCCGGCGACTGATACGCAGCCGGCCGACCGGGCCGGTCCGCGGGCAACTACTCCCGCACGGAGGTGAGAATGCGACTCAAGCGAGTCGGCGCTCTGTCGGCCGCCAAGATCGTTGGGCTGGTGAACATGCTCGCCGGCGTGATCGTCGGCACGGTTCTGATCGGCGCTTCCCTGATGTTCGACACCCGGTTCGACATCAGCGCACTGATCGTGATCCCCTTCATGTACGGTTTGCTCGGGTTCTTCGGCGGGTTGTTGGGCTCCCTGTTCTTCAACTGGGCGGCGAGAATGTTCGGTGGGATCGAGGTCGAGTTCTCGACGCTCGACAAGACGGAGTAAGTCGGCGTCACCCGCGCCGTTTTCGACTACCGATCCCGAGCACGCCGACGTCGAGGAGAACGGCGATCACCAACACGACGAGGTAGGGCCCCTCAATCGCGCCACCCTCGTTGATCGCCCACGCGTACGCCAACGCCGTGCATGGCATGAAGAAGAATCCGAGCACGGGCCAAACGAAGGAGTCGAACGCCCGGCCAATGTAATCGGATGTAAGGTACAGGTAGGCCAGCACAGCGCGGGGCGCGAGAGCGGCGATCAGCGACAGGACACACCCCACCCCAACCCCTCCGCTTTACCAGACAGATTCGGGAGCCGCCTCGGTGCTGGCCTCCTTGGCGGAGGCGCGAGACCCGAGGAGGATCGCGATGGGCCGTGTGTCCTCGGTGCTCTCCAGCGCGATCTTGACCACCATGGTGAGCGGCACGGACAGCAGCATGCCGACCGGGCCCAACACCCAGCCCCAGAACACGAGCGAGAGAAAAACGACCAGCGTGGACAGTCCGACTCCACGCCCCATCACCCGCGGCTCGATGAAGTTCGCCAGCACCGTGTTCACGACCAGATAGCCGAGCGCCGCCAGCAGCATGCTCCCGGTCCCGCGCTGGATGAAGGCGAGCAGCACCGCCGGCACTGCGGCGATGAAGGATCCGATGTTCGGGACATAGTTGAGCAGGAACGCGAGCAGACCCCACAGCAGCGGATAGTTGACCCCGATGATGGCCAGCCACAGCGCAACCCCGATGCCGGTCGCCAGGCTGATCAGCGTCTTCAGAGCCAGATAGCGCCGCACGCTCTCTGTGAACACGCGGAAGCCGCCGACGGGGGTGTCGTGACCGAACGCCGCCGCCGCCTTCTCCGGGAAACTCGACATCTCGAGCAGAATGAAGATCATCGTGATGAGGATAAGCGCTCCGTTGGCCAGCACATTGGTGAGGCCGGTGAGGAGGCGGGCCACCACCGGCAGCACGGCCCCGACGTCGAGCTGCTGCAGCAGAAGGTCTTCTCTCAGATCCACCCCGTGCTGGCGAAGCCACGCGAACAGCGCCGTGTGCTCCATCGATGCGAACACCCGCGCAACCTGGGTCTCGAGACGGACCTGGTACGTGGGGAGGGCGTTGGTGAAGTTGACCAGCGAGGTGCCGACGAGAGTCCCGATCACCGCCCCGATCGCCAGCAGCCCGAGCATGATGATGAGTACCGCGATGCTCGTCGGCACGCGCTTGCTCTGAAGCCAGCGAAGTGGCGCGGAGCAGATCACCGACAGGAAGACGGCGAGCAGAAACGGTACGAGGATGCCCTCCGCCGCCCGCATCCCCGCCACGAAGATGACGAAGGCGGCGGCCCCGATGAGGAAACGAAGGGCCTTCGGAGAGCCGGTCGTGGACGCCATGAGCATAACCTACGCGGGGCGTTGCTTTCCGCGCCACACGATGCCGTGGGCGGTCGACTCGGTGAGCCGGCACATGAGGCCGCTTTGCGTCCGCCGGCCGGACAGGCGGATTGATGGGGATCAGAGTCCCGTGGAGGTACGCATGGCGGAGCATGTGTTCGAAGCAGCGATTCAGGAGGGCCGCGGCGGCGGAGCGTGGGTGGAGATCCCCTTCGATGTGCGCGAGACGTACGGGACCGGAGGCCAGGTCAAGGTGAGAGCTACCTTCGACGGTCATC
>CAZJXR010000079.1:0-16018 GCA_964550085.1 uncultured Gemmatimonadota bacterium | reverse complement strand
CTGTAAGACGAAGGGCAGGATGAGCTCTCCGGCCCCGAACTTGTCGCCCACCTCCTTCATCGCCGGCAGCAGGACTCCATTGAGCACCGCCACCGCGGCATCGTTATCGCCGCCCCGCTCATCGATCGCCGCCCGCACGAACTCCTCAATCCCTTCCTTCTTTCGGTGCAGGATCATCCAGTGGATGGCCTCGGCCGGCTCCATGTCCGCCGTCGGGTCGACCCGCTCCTCCTCCTCCGCGGCGTGCTCTTCGTAGTAGGCGATGAACCGGGGGAGCGCGTCCTCCCGACGATCGAAGATGAGGTCGTCGGCGAGTTCCCGTGCCTCCGCATCCACCTCGGCGTACGGAGTGATGTGGGCCGCGTTGACGATCGCCATGTCCATCCCCGCCTCCACGCAGTGGTGGAGGAAAACGGAGTTGAGGACCTTGCGGGCGTGGGGCTGGAGGCCGAACGAGACGTTCGATACCCCGAGGCTGGTGAACACACCCGGCAGCTCCGCCTTGATGCGGCGGATGCCTTCGATCGTCTCGATGGCCGAGCGACGGAATTCCTGCTCGCCGGTCGCGAGGGTAAAGGTGAGGGCGTCGAAGATCAGGTCCTCGGGCCGAAGGCCGTACTCGCGCACGCAGATGTCGTGGATGCGGCGGGCGATCTCGACCTTGCGGTCGGCGGTCTTGGCCATCCCCTCCTCATCGATGGTGAGCGCAACCAGAGCCGCGCCGTGCGCGAGCGCCAGCGGCACGACCGCATCGATGCGGGAGCGGCCGTTCTCGAGGTTGATCGAGTTGATGGTGGCGCGCCCCGGGTACACCTTGAGCGCCGCCTCGGCTACCTCCGCTTCGGTGGTGTCGATGACGAGCGGCGCCGGCACGCCCTGGGCCAGCAGCTTGACCAGGGCACGCATCTGGTCGGACTCGTCCTGACGTTCGGTCAACGCCACGCACACGTCGAGAAGATGGGCGCCCTGATCGACCTGCTCGCGCGCCACCTCGAGGATGCGGTCGTAGTCGTCCTCCAACAGGAGCCGCTTCACTCGACGGGACCCCTGGCTGTTGACCCGCTCGCCGATCAGGGTGGGCCCAGGCAGCTGCCCCATGTCGAAGGCCACCATGCTGCTCGCCAGGCGCGGGATCTCTTCGACGGCCCTCTCCGCCGGCTCCCGTCCCCACACGCGGTCGACGACGGCGCGCAGGTGATCGGGCGTGGTTCCACAGCAGCCGCCGACCACGTTGACGCCGATGCGGGTCACGAACTCCTGGTGTGCTGCCGCCAGCTCCTCGGGCGTGAGTCCGTATACGGCTACGCCGCCCTCGTTGTGTGGGATGCCCGCGTTCGGGATGACGCTGACCGGGATTCGTGTGCGCCCGCACAGATACCGGATCGGCTCCCGCATGTGCTCGGGGCCGGTCGAGCAGTTGAGGCCCACGACGTCGACCCGGAGTGAGTCGAGAATCGCCAGAGCCGCCTCGATGTTGGTCCCGAGCAGCATGCGACCGGAGGTGTCGAGCGTGACCTGGGCCTGGATCGGGAGCCGGGTGCCGGCTGTCTCGAGAGCGCGACGAATCCCGTTGACGGCGGCCTTCAGCTCGAGAATGTCCTGGGTCGTCTCGATCAGCAGAAGGTCGACTCCGCCCTCTATCAGCGCCGCCGCCTGCTCGGCGAACACGTCGGTGAGCTCGTCGTAGCCGAGACGGCCAAGCACCGGATCGGATGTGCTCGGCAGGTAGCCGGACGGTCCGATGCTGCCAGCTACGAAGCGGGGCCGGTCGGGAGTGGAGAACTCATCCGCCACCGCACGCGCGATCGCGGCCGCCGTCCGATTGAGCTCGGGAATGCGCTCGCTGAGGCCGTACTCCGCCACGCTCAACCGGTTGGCGCGAAACGTATCCGTCTCGATCACGTCGCAACCGACTTCGAGGAAGGAGGCGTGGATATCGCGGACGACGTCGGGACGCGACACAACCAGGTAGTCGTTGCAGCCCTCCAACGCCGGGCCCCCGAAATCGTCGGCCGATAGCTGCAGCGCCTGGATGCTTGTCCCCATTGCCCCGTCGTAGACGAGGATGCGCTCGCGAAGCGTGCTCAGATACGGACTGTCAGCCATCGACCCCTCGGTTTCGGACCCCGGACGCCGCACCCTCTGCGTCCCGTCGGCTCTCCGTGCGCCCCGACCGGCGTCTCCCGGTCGGCGCGCGTTGCCGGCCGCTCGCGTTCCCGGCCGTTCGCGTTCCCGGCCGGCGCCGAACGCAAAGCGCCCCGCAAACGGTCTGTGTGCGGGGCGCTCAGCCTAAAACCAGTTTTCCCGGCACCTTAGACCTTTGTTTCCGCGCCAGCGGCGCGCGGCGGTGGCAAGAAAGCCAAAAATCCGTCCGCCGTCCTTCAACCTGTCAATCAAGCTGGGCCGTGGAATGGCCCGGGTCAAGAGCGAGAGCAAGTCACGGGCCACGGGTGCCCGGCGTCCCCTTTCCCACTCCGCGCCTGGCACGCGCTGCCCGGCCCGGCACGCGCTGCCCGGCTCGGCACGCCCTCCCCGCCCGACACGCGCTCCCCGGCCTGGCGCGGGCGCCGTCAGGGCGCCAGCCGCAGCAGCAACCGGTCGGCGCCCCCGCGACTGGCCAGGTAGAGATCGTTTCGACCGTCGCCGTCGAAATCGGCCGCCTCGATATCGAACCCGGCCCCGACCGTTCCGTCCGGAAAAACCTCTTCCGTTGACTCGGTGAAATGACCGGTTCCGTCGTTCAGATAGACGCGATACGGCTGAGCGGCGCCACCCAGCGCCGTGTTGGCCGTCACCACATCCAGGTCATCGTCCCCATCGATGTCGATGAGGTCGCCATCGAACGAATCGTCGTCGTCGTCCGGTAAACGCCGCCCCGTCTCATCGACGAACGCTCCGCGCCCATCGTTGATCAGCAGCCGGTTGCGGTGGTCGGCGCCGGCCACAAAGGCACGCACGTTGGCGAACAGGATGTCCGGGGCTCCATCGCCGTCCACGTCCCCGAAGTCGGCCTCGCGCGTCTCTTCCGGCGTGGAGCGGAGAGGAATGCGCGCGTTGGAGTCGTCGACGAAGCGCCCGCTTCCGTCGTTGAACAGGAGCCGGTTTCGGTCCTCGTTGCCGACCACGAGATCCGCGTCCCCGTCCCCGTCCACGTCGCCGAGCTCCAGGTCCTGCGTCACGTCGGCGATCGCCGGCAGGCGCTGCGAGGTCTCGTCAGCGAAGTGACCGGAGCCGTCGTTCATCAGCACCACGTTCTGGCCGTTGTTGCCGATCAGGATGTCGGCCGCACCGTCACCGTCGAGGTCAGCTACGATAACCGCGTTCGACGTTCCACGGGTTGGAAGCCGCGCGCTCTCGTCGGAGAAGCGACCACTCCCGTCGTTCAAGTACAGCTCGTTCACCTGGTCATCTTCGCTCACGATCACGATGTCGAGATCGCCATCGCGGTCGAAGTCGGCCACCGCGACGTCCTCGCTGTCGTGGGTCGTGCGCGGCAGCCGGTCGCTCCCGTCCGTGAAGCGGCCGGAGCCGTCGTTGATGAGCAGAATGTTGGGACGGAACTCGTGCGCCACGATGATGTCGAGATCACCATCCCCGTCGACATCGGCGGGTCGGGCGTCCATACTGAGTCCCGAGACCACCGCGACCGGGAGATGCGTGGCGCTCACATCGCGGTAGAGCGTCGCCGTGTCGCCCGGGCCTTGGGCGGTAGGCGAGGAGCTCCCGCAGGCGGCGAGCGCTCCGAGCGACAGGAGCCAGGCGGTGGCGACACCCTCCGGGGGGAGGCTGCGTAGTGCCATCATAACGCCGCTCTACCCACCTCGGATGTGGTGGGTCCGGCAGGACTCAACTCCAACAGGATGGACCTCATGACCAGCCGCACCGCCCCGCGCCGGCTACTCGGTGGCGCCTTGATTCTGCTGGCCTTGCAGATCGTCGGCGCGCTCCAGCCGCGCCGTGCTCCAGCCCAGACCGCTCAGGATTCGCTGTGGGAGGCGGCGAAGTCCGGCGACGTCCAGGTCGTCGCTCGGGCGCTCGAGGCGGGAGCGGTGATCGACTCGCTGGACACTCGGACCAACCCCAACGGACGGCGGGCGCTGAATTGGGCCGCCTGGTACGACCAGGTCGAGGTGATCTCCTATCTGCTGGACCGCGGCGCCCCCATCGACCTGGTCAACAACACGGGGTTCAGCGCTCTGCACCACGCGGCCGAGGCGGGATCGCTGGGCGCGGCCGGCGCGCTCATCGCCGCCGGGGCCGACGTCAACCTCCCGAACCGGGCGGGGGCCACACCTCTCGATACAGCGATCGAACGCGAGAACTTTGAGGTCGCGGAGCTGCTCATGGAACACGGGGCGATGGGCTCGGATGAGCTCCGCTGAATCGGCGTCGCATGGCTCCGTGGCGCCAACGATGATCGATCGATCCGTCCTGCTCCGGTTGCTGGACCACATGCGGTGGGCCGACGAGCAGGTCCTGGAGGCGCTGCGCGCGGCAGTCGAAACGAACGACACCGCCCGGGAGCTGTACGCCCACCTGCTCGGAGCCGAGGAAGTGTGGCTATCGCGCCTCGAGGCGCGCGCGGCGGAGCTTGCCGTGTGGCCGGAACTGTCGCTCGAGCAATGTGCGGATTGGAGCCGCCGGAACGCGACCCGGTACCGGGACTTCGTCGAGCGACGGTTCGCGGATCTCGGACACGAGGTCCGCTACCGCAACAGCGCCGGCACCGAGTTCGACTCACGCATCATCGACATCCTCCTCCACCTGGCGCTGCACGGGGCGTATCATCGCGGACAGGTGGCCCTGCTGCTGAGGCGTTCGGGAGACACGCCGGCGCCGACGGACTACATCGCCTTCGTACGCGGCTCCCCGGCGGCGACGCGTGCCGACTCCGAGCGAGCGCACAAAAAAGCGTAACTTACTTATTAACAATATATTAACCCACAATCACGCGTCGAGTGACGGACGAGAGATGGGAGCGTGACCGGGGTGCCGTATCGTTGCCTCATGAACGGACCGCGAGAACCGAGGTGCTGCGGGGAGGGGACGCGGTCGAGAGAGGAAGGAGTCAACGATGATTCGGAGTGTGTGGGTGGGCGGATTGGCTCTGTTGGGATCCTCCGCCCTCGCCGTAGGCGTGATATCGATAAGCGGGCCGTACACGCAGGGCTCGATCGAAGAGATGGACACGGCCATTTGGGAGGTGGTTCTGGCCCCGCACGCGGTCTCGCTACCGGAGGTGCGCTCGGCCGAAGGGCCGCCGGTGCTTCTCGCCCCGCCGCGGGCGCTCACCATCGCGGCCCCGACACTGACCGCAGCGACCCGGGATCGCGACCGCACCCGGCTTGAGCCGATCTTGCTCGCCGACCGCGGCGGACCGCTTCCGGTCGTGTCTCCGCCCGCGCGGGGTGATCTGGCCGCGGCCAGCGCCGTTTGGATCGATCCTCCCGCCGATGCCACGCCGGCGACGGTGGGTGAAGCCTCCTGGATCCGGCTGGCCGCGTTGACGCCGCACGAGGCGCCCCCGGCGGCGGTACCGATGACTTCAGCGGGTCAGCTGGCCGCCGCCACCACGATACGGATCGAGGCGCCACCGCTTCCCGTGCTGGGACCCGCGCTCGAGGACGGTGTGGAGCGTATCGAGATCAGCCCGGTACAGGCGGGCCTTCCGCAGCTCCTGGACTGTACGGACACAGCTTTTCGGTGTCCCGACGACCGGTTGACTCCGAGGATACCGAGGATCGACGAGACGTGCGTGGCCCGAGGAGTCGAGGGCGCGACCTGAGTGTAACAGCATGGGAGCGCTGGTCTGTGAAGGCCGGTGACGGGAGCGTCGCCGGCCGCTCCGGCGGTCTTAGCCTGTCAACACGATCGCGCTGACCGCCAGCCACCCGAAGATCAGCGCCAGGTGGAGCCAGATCTCGATCGGGTGGAGCGTCTGCGGGCCCGGCTTGCCGTGAAACCAGGCGAGGAGGAAGGCGCCCGGAAGGCCGAAGCTGAAGGCGACGATGGAGAGCTTGGTCGCCAGCTCGGGGAGGACCCCCTCCTCGGCCAGCAACTCGATCACCTGGATCGCCGCCCACCCTCCGGCGGCGTACGCCCCCACGATCTGCGGCATCCGGCGTTCGCGTAGCTTGCCGAGGAATCCCTTGGGGCGCTCCTCCAGGCTGATTCCAGGCGATGTCGTGTCGGACAGCGTGACCTCGGCCGGGTGCGCGGCCAGCCGTGCCACATCCCGCGCGTCGGGCCGGTGTGCCGGAGAGCGGGCGAGACAGCGACCGATCAGGGTGGCCAGCGCCGGATCGACATCGGGCCGCAGCTGGACCAGCTTGGCCGGGTCGTTGCGAAGCGCCATGAGCCGCTGCCGCTGGAGGGCCGGCTTGTCGTCGGCGCCTCGACCGGTCAGCAGCTCGCAGGCCAGGATGCCGAGCGCGAACACGTCGGACCGCTCGGTGACGTCCTCGCCGTTGAGCTGCTCGGGGCTGATGTAGGTCGGATCACCGAGCACCTCGCCCGCCCGGGTGAGCCGCTCACCTCCCTGCTCGCCGGATTCGAGGATGGCGGCGATGCCGAAATCGGTGAGGATGACGCGACCGCTGTCCGATTCCTTCATGACGTTCGCCGGCTTCACGTCCCGATGGACGATCCCCTTGCGGTGGGCCGCACTCAGCGCAGCTGCGACGTCGGCTACGACCCCGGCCACGGCGTCGACCGCGAAGGCGCCGTGGGCCGCCAGAAGCTCGGCCAGGTTCCGGCCCTTCACGTACTCCATGACGATGTACGGAACCCCGGTGGACAGCCTCCCGATGCGGTGCACGGAGATGACGTTCGGATGGGAGATCGACGCCGCCGATTGAGCTTCTCGCTCGAAGCGAAGCCTGGCGCGCTCGTCCCGAGCGAGATCGGGAGACATGACCTTGATCGCGACCAGCCGCTTCAGATCGGCTTCGCGCCCGAGAAACACGCCGGCCATCGCCCCGTGCCCGATGTAGCGAATGACCTGGAGCTGCGGAGCGAGCTCTTGCTTGAGAACCGGCTCGAGATCGGCGTAGACGGCCTGCGTGCGGGCACTCATTGCCACAGCACCGCGCGCGTGATCCGTCCCTCGGGCCCGACGAGCCACACCGCTCCGGGGCCAGCCGCCCCCACGGCCCACCAGCTGGCCGTGTCGAGTCTCGTCCAGCTGCTTCCGCCGTCGACACTGTAGTCGGCGCCGCCGGGACCGACGACGATCAGGGTCGGCGACGGCGCCTCCGGCACATACGTACCGCCGTAGATGGCCCCCGGAAGCCGTGGCCCCCCGACCAGCGCCCATGTGCGGCCGCCGTCCGAGGTGCGCGCCACGTTGTCGGTGTAGCCTTCGCCGTCGGTGAGGTCGCCGCCGAACACCATGCCGTGCCGGTCGTCCCGGAACGCGATCGAAGTCGCCCCGGCCGCGCTCCCGCTCACCAGGGGAGTCGGCGCCGCCGACCACGTCTCGCCCCAGTCGGAGGAGTAGAGAACCCGGGCCGTGTCGGCGTTGCCGGTCGCGATCCAGGCGTTTCCCTCCGGACGCACGGCCGTGCACGTTCCACTGGCCGCGAAACCCCCTTCGTCGATCTGGGCGGGAGGCAGCCGCTCGGGCGCGACCCGGCGCCAGTTCGCACCGCCGTCCGATGTGACCAGAACCCGCAGCTGGCCAGCTACAGCGTCGCCGTAGGCGATGCCGCGGCTGGCGTCCCAGAAGTCCATGCAGTCGTAGAAGCCGGCCGGCTCCGGGTTGAGGAACTGGAGTGTCCACGACTGACCGCCATCGGTCGTCTTCCGGATGGTGGACAAGACACCGGGACCCGCGCTCAACAGATACGCGGTGAGCGAATCGAACGCGTGCACATCCCGGAACTGAAGCGTGTCGGCTCCCGGCACGGTGCCCGACACCCAGATGGCGCCACCGTCGGTGGTGCGAGCGAAGGTGCCTCCGTGTCCGCTCACCCACACCACCCGATCGTCCACCACACTGATCGCCTGCAGGAGCACCGTCGTACCGCTCGTTTGTGTGGTCAGCACCGGGGCGGCAGACGGGACCGACCGGGATGCAGGGCCGCAGCCGGTGGCAGCCACGCCGAAGGCGACGCCTGCCGCGCGCATCCGCCTGCCCCATGCACCGGTCGAGACCAGCTTCCCCGTTCTCATCCTACCCCCTCAGCCCGGCCGAAGAATCGTGCTATCTTAGCCGGCACCAGATGGTTCGCCAAGCATGACCCGATCTGGTACGCCACGAATGACCCGAACGGCACACCACGCATGACGCAATCGTGGGACCCAGCAGAAGCAATGCGGACGCTGTCGCGGAACGACCCCCCGATGGCGGCACTCATTCGGCGCGCTGGCCCGTACGCCCTGCCTCCCGAGTGGATCCCGCACGACACATTCTCGGCCCTGCTGCGCGCGATCGTCTACCAGCAGCTCTCGACCAAAGCGGCGGCTACGATCCTGAGCCGCGTCCTCGCGTTGATGGACGGTGGGCACCCAACTCCAGGGGAGGTACTCGCTCTCGGCGAGGAGGCGCTGCGCGGGGCGGGAATGTCGAAGGCCAAGGTGCGATACGTCCGCGACCTGGCTCAAAAGACGGTGGACGGGGTCGTCCCGCCGCTCGCACGGCTGCGCGAGATGGAGGACGAGCAGATCGCCGAGCGACTCACTTCGGTCAAGGGGATCGGGCGCTGGACGGTCGAGATGATGCTCATCCGACTCGGCCGTCCCGACGTGTTCCCGGTACACGACCTCGGGATCCGGCGCGGCTACATGATCACTTACGACCTGCCGGCGCTTCCGCTACCGGCCGAGCTCGAGCAGCTCGGGGAGCGGTGGCGGCCCTACCGAACCGTGGCCAGCTGGTATCTGTGGCGCGCGGTGCACATCAGTCGCGGCGAGGCTTGAAGAGGATGGCGCCCGCTTGAGGCGTTTCGACCGCGAGATCCTGGCGCTGGCCGTGCCGGCGCTTGGCGCCCTCGCCGCCGATCCTCTTGTCTCGATCGTCGACACCATCTTCGTCGGGCGTCTCGGCGTCACGCCGCTGGCGGCACTCGGCGTCAACACCTCCGTGTTCTCGCTCGCTTTCGTCGTCTTCAACTTCCTCGCCTACGGAACCACGCCACGCGTCGCACGCGCGGTTGGCGCCGGAGACCGCGCGGCGGCCGGAAAGGTGACCGTGCAGGCGCTCGTGCTCGCGGGCGCGATCGGCCTCGTCGTCGTGCTCGCGCTCGAGGCGTTCGCCGAGCCGATTGTGGCGACGATGGGAGCCCGGGGCGAGCTGCGCGGGCCGGCGATCTCGTACCTGCGAATCCGGGCCCTAGCCGGGCCGGCGGTGCTGCTGATCATGGCCGGTCACGGGGTCTTTCGAGGCTTCCAGGACACGCGCACGCCGTTGCTCGTCACCCTGGGGCTCAACCTGGTCAACCTGGCTCTCGATCCACTGCTCATATTCGGGCTCGGCTGGGGGCTGGAGGGTGCGGCGGCGGCGACGCTCATCGCGCAGTGGACCGGTGCCATCTGGTTTCTGTGGCTGCTGCTCCGGTCGCGCCGAGAGGAGCTCGGCACATCGCTGCGGCTCCCGCGCCCGTCGGAGTTGCTGCCCTTCCTCCGCATCAGCGGCGAGCTCACTCTGCGCACCCTCTCGCTGATGGGAACCCTCGCCCTGGCAACCGCGGTCGCGACCCGAGTCGGCACGGTGCAGGTCGCGGCCCACCAGGTCGGTTCCCAGCTATGGCTGTTGCTGGCGCTCATCGTCGATGCGCTGGCTGTGGCGGCCCAGGCCATGGTGGCCCGCTACCGCGGTGCCGGCGAGCCGCGGACGGCCCGCGAGGCCGCGAATCGGCTTCTCGCCTGGGGGCTGGGCACCGGTGCCGTCCTCAGCCTGCTGTTCCTGCTCCTGCGGGATCTGCTGCCGCAACTCTTCACCACCGATCCCGACGCGCTGGCCGCGGTCGCCACCATCATGCCGTTCGTGATCTGGATGCAGCCGCTGAACGCTCTGGTGTTCGTGTGGGATGGCGTGTTTCTGGGGGCGGAGGATTTTCGGTTTCTCGCCGTGCAGATGGCCCTGTCGGGCCTGGCGGCGGCGATCGTGCTGTCGCTCGTCCTGCCGTTGGGTTGGGGACTCGGCGGCGTGTGGTGGGGGATCGTCACCCTGATGGTCGTGCGGTTCGTAACCCTCGGCAGCCGCTACTGGCGGGTCGGACGCCGGCTGGCCGCGGGGCGCGGTGGACCCGGTTCTATCGGCTCGGATCTCGGAGCAGGGGACGCGTGAGACAGGTCGGACCGCCCCCACCCCGGCGGCTGACGTGCTCTCCCGGGTATTCGCGCACGGTCGCGCCGGCGGCCTCCAGCCGGGCGCGCGTCTCCGGATTGCCGGCCAGGGCGATGCAATCGCGGGGCGCCACCGCCAGGACGTTGCACCCCATCGTCTCGAACTCCCTCTCCGGCACCTCGACCAGCTGGACCTCCCGCCGCAGCAACTCCTCACGGAAGGACACCGGGAGGAGAGGCGAGTAGACGAGGGCGAGGTCGCGGTCGATCGGACTGATCACCGACATGAGGTGAAACACGTCGGTCGGCCCGCGCCAGTGCGGGAGCGGCACCACGATCAGCTCATCGATCGACCCGGCGAGCAGGGCCCGGAGTTGGCGGATCCCCTCATCGTTCGTGCGGTATCCGCGACCGACAGCGACGGTTCGCTCGTCGAGCCACACCACGTCGCCGCCCTCCAGCCGGCCCTCGTCGCCGATCTCCCCGACGATCGGGGTGCCGAGCCGTTCGAGCGCCTGGCGCTGCTCGGCCGGCTCGGTCCCGCGCGCTGCCTTCCCCATGTTGCATAGGATCACGCCGCGCTCGCACACCACCGACGCATCGCGGGCGTAGATCGAGTCGAGGCCGGCCGAGTCGGCGCGCGGCAGGTAGACACACTCGACCCCCGATGCTTCGAGCAATGAGACGAAGGCCGCGTGCTCCGCCGCGGCCCGATCGAGTTCGGGAGGCGCCGTGAATCCCAGCGCCTCCCACTGCAGTTCGATCGCCGCGGTGCTCGTGAACGCGTCGAGCGGACGCTTGAGCAAGGCCCGACGCAGGGCGGAAACTTCCGTCTGTCCGCCGATCATCCCACCGGGTTCGCCGGCCAGAGTCCCGGGTCTGCCGGCCGGAGTCACGGCTCCGTCGGCGCGATTGAGACCGCCGTCTCACGCCGCCACGCCACCCACACGTAGACCGGAATGCCGGCGAGGAGGAGGATGAAGCCCCAGAACACGACCCGCTGGCCCGCCCCGGCGATTGCCCACAGGGAATAGAGGAAGGCGAGCGTCGCCAGCACCACCCGGCCGGTCATTCGCTCTCGGCGGAACCCTGGCTCTCGGATATAGAGCATCAATTCCGCCATGGTCGCCAGCGTGTAGGGAAGCAGCGCGGTCAGCGTGGCGAGCAGGATGATGAAAGTGAACTGATCAACCAGCCCGGCGCCGAAGTTCAGCAGCAGGAGTATGGTGACCAGGACGCTCGAGAAAAAGAGGCCGAAGGCCGGCGTTCCGCGACCGGAGAGGCGCGCGAAGGCGGCCGGAAAGACACCATCGCGGGCGGCAGCGAACGGGATGCGGCCCTGGAGCAGGATCCACCCGTTGAGCGCTCCCAGGCACGAGATCGCCGCGCCGGCCGCCACGAACGACCCCGCCCACGGTCCCCACATCGTTCGCGCCGCCTCGCCGAACGGCGCGGTCGAAACGGCAAGGCTGGCCGGCGGAATCACGCCCAGCACCGCCACCGTGGCCAGGATGTAGAGCGTCGCCGTGAACAGCGTCCCGATGATGGTGGCACGCGGAATCGTGCGCTCGGGATCCACGATTTCCTCGGCCGGCACGGTCGCCGACTCGAAGCCGAGGAAGGCCCACAGGGTCAGCGCGGCCGTGGCGGTCACGGCCGAAAAGTCCGACGTCTGGCTCACGTTCAGCGGCCGGAAGTTGCCGGAATCGAGGAAGGCGAGGCCGAGGGTGGCGACGGCCACCAGCGGCAGGATCTTGAGAACGGTGGTCACCAGCTGGACAGAGCCGGCCTCCCGTACTCCGCGGGCGTTCACCCACGTCAGCGTCCACACGGCGGCCAGCACCACCGCGCTCGCCAGCCATGGCGTGGTCGCCAGCGTCGGCGCGAAATAGCTCAGGTAGCTGACCAGTGCCACCCCGAGCGCGGCGTTGGCGCTCCAGATCGAGATCCAGTACCCCCAGGCGACCAGGAAGCCGGCGAATTCCCCGAACCCCGCCCGTGCGAACGCGTACGGGCCGCCGGCCACAGGAACCATGCGACTGAGGCGCGCGAACACGAGCGCCAGCAGCAGGGCACCCACCGCGGTAAAGGCCCAGCCGAACAGGCTGATGCCGCCGAACGCACCGAGCGAAGCGGGCAGCAGGTAGACACCCGAGCCGATCATGTTGCCCACCACCAGCGCGATCGCCATCCACAGTCCCAGCTTGCGGCCGGGCGGCACCCGTTCCGTCATCACCGGCTCTCCCCCGAATGGTGGATCGCGCCCGGCCCGCGCGACCGTCGCGCTGGCCCTGTGCAGGGAAGCAAACGCCCCTCGTCGCTTTCATCGAGGAAACTGCGGCCGGCCAGGCACCGTATGGCGATGGTTGGCAGACCCTGGCTCGAAGTCGCCTTCACGAACCCGCACCGGAGACCGCCATGAACGCTCGAACTCATGGGCTCGCCCCTGTGACGCTTGCGATCCTCTTGCTGCTCGCTCCCACGGCCGGCCTGGCGCAGGAGGAGGCGCCGCACCTGCCCCCCGACTCGATGGAAATCGGGAGAAAATACACCGACTGGTTCTTCAACGCCGAGGTCGACAGCCTGCGTGCCAGCATGACGGAGGAGATGCAGGAGCAATGGACCGTCGACGTCACCCTCGAGCGCATGGACATGGTGGCCGAGAACGTCGGCTTCCCGACGAAGATCGTCGAAGAGAAATACGTGATGCGGAACGGAATGCCCCAGTTCTGGTACACGGCCGAGTTCGACAGCTTCGATGAGCCGGTCATGATCCGGTGGGTGATCACTCCGGAGGGAAAGATCGCCGGCGTCGGCATCAACCCGGCGAGTCAGGCACCGCCGACCGATCCGCCGGTTGACGCGGACCAGTAAGCAGCCGCACCGGCTGGAGCGCGGCGTCCCCCGCCTCGCACTCGGGCTCTGGCGCGCGACCGCTGACGCGCGACCGCTGACGCGCGACCGCTGACGCGCGACCGAGGCGCAGCGGGCGCGGTCATGCCAGCCGCTATCGATCGACCGTCCCCTCGAGGATCGACTCGCGGATCCGGACCGCTTTCTCGGACGCTCCGGGGTCCTCCACTATGCTGAAGTTCGTCTGCTCGACGAACCGAAGCTCCATGGTCAGGATCACGCTCTGCCCGTCGCGGAGCACTTCGACTTCGAGCGGCGTTCCCGGCTCCGAGTCCCCGTACCGATCGCGGAAGGCCGCTCCGAACGGCGCCTCGCTCGTCTCCACCTCGCCGATCCGCACGATCTGATCGCCGCCCTGTATGCCGGCGGCCTGCGCGGCGCTGCCGGTAGTGACGGAGACTACTTCGACCGTGGCCCCGTTCTGGTTGAGGCCAACGCCGATCAACGGCCGTTCCGTCGTTTCGACCTCCAGCCGTAAGCCGGCGAGAGGCAGCACCTCCGCCCACGGGTACGGCTCGCGTCCGTCGACGTAGGCGGCCGCGAACTCGGTGAACGGCGTGCCGTCAGACGCCTCGGCGACGGCCGCCCACCACTGCTCTTCGGTGAAGCCGGACCCGTTCTTGTAGGTGCTCAGATACAGCTCGCGCAGGACGTCGTCCAGCGAGTTGCGGTTGTTCGAGGCGTCCCGGATCATGATGTCCAGCAGCAGCCCCGCCAGCGAGCCTTTCGGATAGTAGATGAAGGCCGTTCCGTCGTCCGGCTCGATCCAAGTGGACAGGGACGCATCCTCCAGGGCGACCGGAGGACTGTTCTCCACCTGCGTGATCTTGCTCGTCGTGATCTGGAAGAAAAGCTGCGGGGGAACAACGCCGCCGCGCGCCAGGGCAAGGTCGGCGTAGTAGTCGGTGATCCCCTCGCTCACCCACAACAGGGTGGTCGGCTGCGGGCGGTCGTACTGATACGGCACCAGCTCCGCCGGCCGAAGCCGCTTCACGTTCCAGGCGTGAAACATCTCGTGGGCGATCACCGACACGAGTATCGGATTGCCGATCAGGTTGGTGGTGTAGATGCCCAGGTGGGAGTTCTGGTGCTCGAGCGCGCTGCCGCCCGGAAACTCCGGGTCGAACACGGTGAGGATCGTGTAGCTGTTCCAGGGCGTTTCCCCGAACACGGCGGCCATCGGTGGCACGACGTCCTCGATCTGACCCCACAGGGTGGCGCGGGGCTCGCCGGCCAGGGCTCCCTCCGGATAGGTGGCGAGCCGGTACCAGCGTCCGTCGATCCGGGTGCTGTCGAGATCGAACGCGCCCAGAAACGTCGGCATGTCCACCAGATCGTGATAGTTCGGTGCCGTGTACTCGCCCGGAGTCGGAGTCGACGTCAGCCCTGTGGCGACCTGCCAATACGGCTCGGTCCGAATGCGCACGGTAGCCGGGAAGTCCAGGTCGGCTCCCTCCGGATACAGGAACAGGTTCGTTCCGTTGAAGAAGGCGAAATCCGGCGCTGTCCATGACATCCCGGTGTCGAGCGTGTCGGCCCTGTAGTCGAAGCTCACCGTGACCCTGCCGGCCGCCGCCGCGTGAACTCGCCACGTGTCGAAGTCCGTCTTGTCCCACCGGATGGCGCCCCCCTCCGCCGATGCCGAGAACGCGTTCACGTGTCGGGCAAAGTTGTCGAGCTCGTAGGACCCCGGGGTCCAGGCGGGCAGCGACAGGAGGACGGGCGAGGCATCGGAGGTCCGGAAGGTCATGGCGACGTGGATCACGCCCCGAGCGGCCGTTTCCGAGTCGTAGGTGACTTCGTACGCGACGTCCGAGACGGCCGGTCGCCCTTCGCGGGCGCCGGACAGCCAGACGAATGCGAACGGCGCCAGGGCGATCAAGGAATACAGCCGGGGGTATCGCGCGCGGGACGGATTCATCGGTCCTCGTGTCAGTGGTTGAAGATTGGGGCCACGGGCGGCCGCTCGACCGGCCTCCGGTCGTGGCCGGAGACCGGCTCACCTGCGCATCCAAACCCGCGACCGCGGGCTTCCGCTGCGTCCGCGGGGTTGCCGGAAACCCGCACCGCGGCACATTGCGTGCGGGTCGGCCGTGCCGGGATCGTTGAAACCGCGCAGCAGGAGACAGGATGCCCACCAGAGTGCTCATCATGGGAGCGGCCGGCAAGGACTTCCATGTCTTCAACACCGTGTACCGGGAGCGCGATGCCGCAAAGGTGGTGGCCTTCACAGCCGCCCAGATTCCGGGAATCGAGGGCCGCCGCTATCCGCCGGAGCTGGCGGGATCCGGCTACCCCGACGGCATCCCGATCGAGCCGGAGGAATCGCTCGAGACGCTGATTCGCGAGCGGGGCGTGGATCACGTCGTCTTCGCCTACAGCGACGTGTCGTACGATTACGTGGACGCGCGTCGAAGGCGTGTCGAAGCCGCCGGGGCGAGCTTCGAGACGGCCCCCACCGCACGCGTGATGCTGGAGAGCCGCAAGCCCGTGGTGGCCGTGTGCGCGGTGCGCACCGGCTGCGGGAAGAGCCAGACATCGCGCCATATGGGCCGTATCCTGCGCGAGATGGGCAAGCGGGTGGGCATCGTCCGACACCCGATGCCGTACGGCGATCTGAGCAAGCAGCGCGTGCAGCGCTTCGCCACCATCGAAGACATGGAGGCGCAGGAATGCACGATCGAAGAGATGGAAGAATACGAACCGCACATCCGGAACGGGATGGTGGTGTGGGCCGGGATCGACTACGAGGCGATCCTGCGCGAGGCTGAGAAGGAAGCGGATGTCATACTGTGGGACGGCGGAAACAACGACACAC
>CAZJXR010000078.1:15032-16179 GCA_964550085.1 uncultured Gemmatimonadota bacterium | reverse complement strand
CGTCCGCATCTGCGGAGAATTCGACGAGGCCCAGCGCACCCGCCTGACCCAGATCGTGAACCGCTGCCCGGTGCACAAGACGCTGGAGAACCGCGTGTATTTGGTCGATCAGGTGGAGTTCGCCTGACCGATCGAGGAGAAGCCGACCATGGCATGGCTGCAGCTGTTGATCGCGGGTCTGTTCGAGATCGGATGGGCGGTGGGGCTGAAGTACACGGAGGGCTTCACGCGTCCCGGGCCGAGTATCTTCACCATCGCCGCCATGATCCTCAGTTTCCTGTTTCTGTCGGCGGCGATTCGGACTCTTCCGGTCGGTACGGCTTACGCGGTGTGGACCGGGATCGGCGCGGTCGGAACCGCGCTGCTCGGCATCGTGCTGTTCGGCGAGTCCCGCGAGGTCGTCCGGCTCCTGTCGATCGGCCTCATCGTGGCTGGTATCGCTGGTCTCAAGCTCACCGCGCCGGCGTGAGGGCCGGATGAGAGTCGACCCGCCGGGGAATGGGGTGCCGACGCCGATCCGGGAGCTGACGTTCGCCGTGCCGCCGCAGGGACAGCGGGTGAGCGCCCTTCTCACCCGACCCCGCGACGCTCGCTTTCTGTATGTCGTGGCCCATGGCGCGGGAGCAGGAATGCGCCACCCGTTCCTGCGGGCGGTGGCCGAGGATCTGGCCCGGCGGGAGGTTGCCTGCCTCCGCTATCAGTTCCCCTACATGGAGAAGGGCAGCCGCTCCCCCAATCCGGCGCCTGTGCTCGAGGAAACCGTGCGGCAGGCGGTGCAAGCGGCCCGGGCCGAGGCGCCGAGTCTGCGCATCGTGGCCGGCGGTAAGTCCCTCGGCGGGCGCATGACCTCTTCGGCGGCCGCGCAGGCGCCGCTGCCGGGCGTCGAGGGCCTGGTGTTTCTGGGGTTTCCGCTCCACCCGCCGGGCCGGCCGGGCACCCGGCGCGCCGACCATCTTCGCCGTGTCGGGTTGCCGATGTTGTTTGTCCAGGGGACGCGGGATGGCTTCGCGCGGCTCGAGCTTTTGCAGCCGCTGGTGACCGAACTGCGGGCTTCCCTTCATGTGGTCGAAGACGGGGACCACTCCTTCAAGGTACGGAAGCGATCGGGCCGCACGGAGAGGGAAGTGCGGGACGAGATCGCCGAAGC
>CAZJXR010000078.1:0-14932 GCA_964550085.1 uncultured Gemmatimonadota bacterium | reverse complement strand
GGGCTGGTCAGGTCTCGAAGCGCGCCCCGAATCGGGCCGCCAGCGCCGGGCCGGTCGCCTCGTCCTCGTGCTTGAAGAAGACGAAAGCGTCCCGCCACTGCTGATCCCCGATGGTCGCGGCCCAACCGTCCAGATCCGACTCGACATACGCCTGGCGCCGCAGCCGCAGGTAACCCCAGTCCGCGGTGGCTACGACGGGAGCATCCGTTTCGCCGCCCGTGTCGGCGATGCACAGCGCCGCGTTGCGCGTTCCAAGCGCCTCGAACACGCTGGGCTCGTGCCAGGAGGGATGACGGAACTCGAACGCGGCCCGACAGTCGCGCGGCAGGATGGCGAGAAAGTCAGTCAGCCGCGCGACGTCAGCTCGCATGTTGGGTGGAAGCTGGAACAGGAACGGACCCAGCGCGTCTCCGAGCACCGCAGACGTCTCGATCAGGTAGTGGAGCGAGTCCGCGCACTCCTTCAGACGCTTCTGATGCGTGATCCGGCGTGAGGCCTTGAGCGCGAAGGTGAAGCTCCCCGGGACCTGATCGCGCCACCTGGCGAGCATCTCCTTTGTCGGCATGCGGTAGAACGTGTTGTTGACCTCGACGGCTCGGAAACGGGTGGCGTAAAAGGCGAGCATGTCGTCGTTGCGAATCTTCTCCGGGTAGAAGCTGCCCTTCCACTCCCGGTACGCGAAACCGCTGGTCCCGACCCGCAGCTCGATCACTGCGGCACCGCCTCGTGGGCTACGGCCGCCCACACGATGACGAAGGCGGCGACCAGCCCGACGCCGATCCGGCGGGTGCTCATCCGATTACCGGCGACTCAGGCTTCCGCCGACTCGTCGGGAAGGCCTTCTCGGATCGCCGTTTCCATCGCCGCGCAGAACCGGTCGAGCTCTTCCAGCGTCGTGTATACGCTCGGCGATACGCGGAGTCCCTGAAACTCATCGTGCTGGATGACGGTGGTGAGAATCCGGTGTTCCCGCCACAGCCAGTCGTTGAGTTGCGCGGAGTCGAGGCCCTCGACCTCGACGGTTGCTATCCCGCACGCGAAGCCGGGCTTGAGACTCGTGTGCAGCTGCACTCGATCGTTCTGGAGGAGGCGCGTCGCCCAGTAGTCACGCAGATAGATGAGTCGGGCCTCCTTGCGCTCACCCCCGATCCCCTGGTGGAACGTCAGCGCGTCGCCGATGGCGAGGTAATTGGCGGCGGGGTGGGTGCCGATCTCCTCGAACTTTCGTATGTCCGCCTCCTGCCCCGGGTTTCCCGCCATCAGCGGCCATAACCCTTCGATCTTCTCCCTTCGCACATACAGGAGACCGGTGCCGTGCGGGGCGAACAACCACTTGTGCAGGCTGGTCGAGTAGTAGTCGCACTCGAGATCGGAGATCTTGAAGTCGAAGTGGGCAAGCGCGTGCGCTCCGTCGACGATCACCGGAATACCGCGTGCTCCCGCCATGGCCACCACATCGCGGACGGGCAGGATCTGGCCGGTCAGGTTGATCATGTGGCAGACGAGGATGAGTCTGGTCTTCGCGTTAATGCCCGCTTCGAACAGGCGGACGACCTCCGCGTTGTCCTCCGCCGGTACCGGGATCGAGATCTGCCGCAGGATGATTCCCTCTCGCCCCTCGCGCTGCCGGAAGGTCGAGATCATCCGCGGGTAGTCCTGCGTGGTTGTCAGCACCTCATCTCCGGGCTGGAGATCGATGCCGAACTGGCAGATCTCGAGGCTCTCGGAGGCGTTACGAGTGAGCGCCAGCTCTTCGCTGTCGCACCCCCACTCGGATGCGAGACGCTGCCGGACGCCCTCGCGCTGCGGCTCCAGGATCCGCCACATGGTGTACACCGGCGCCTCGTTCGAGTAGTCGAGATGGCGCTTCATCGCCTCCTGAACCAAACCGGGCGCCGGACTGACGCCACCGTTGTTCAGGTTCACCAGGCTCCGGTCGACCGTGAATGCCTGCTGTACCTCGAACCAGAAGTCCTCGTCACGGGCGATCTGGTCCGGAGAGCCCGCGTGGCTGCGAAGTTGCCGAGCGATCGGTTCGATGTCTCTCGGGCCTGGGCGCAGAAGGGGCAGGCCGCCCGCGACGGCAGCTGTCGGAAGGCCGATCGCTCCAAGAAACCGGCGACGCGTGTACATGGCGTCTCCTTTTCCGCTCGGGTTGCGATCCAATATTGCCTCGTTCGGCGCGGCTCGCACGCTTGACGCGACCTGGCCGGGAGCGGACGTTGTGCGCGATGAGTCCATCCCAGGCCGACAACGCCACCGGGCGAGGCTACATCGTTCCGGTCGGCGGCGCGGAAAAGAAGCTGCGGGATCCCGCAATCCTGCGTCGCTTCGTCGACTTGGCCGGCGGCAAGCACGGCCGCATCGCGGTCATCCCGACCGCGTCGCAGATCAGCACCACGGGGACGAGGTACCGGGCGCTGTTTCGGAAGCTCGGTGCAGAGGCGAGTAACCTTCCGTTCGAGACGCGATCGGATTGCGAGCGCGCCGACTGGCTGGAGGAGTTGGGGCGCGCGGACGGCGTGTTCCTCACCGGGGGGAACCAGCTGCGCCTGTCGACCACTCTGGGCGGCACCGAGGTGGCGAGAACGATTCGACAGCTGAATGCCCGCGGCGTACCGGTCGCGGGCACATCGGCCGGCGCGGCGTTCATGTCCGAACACATGATCGCTTTCGGCGATGAGGGCTCATCGCCGCGGGCCGACATGGTCACCCTGGCCCCGGGTCTGGGCCTCATCCGCAAGGTGATCATCGATCAGCACTTCCGGCAGCGTGACCGTCTGGGACGTTTGCTCACCGCCCTGGCCTACAATCCATTCGCGGTCGGGATCGGACTCGACGAGGACACGGCGGCCTTCATCGATCCCCGGGACGTTCTTCACGTAGTGGGCAGCGGCGCGATCACCGTGGTCGATCCGGCCGATGTGGAGCACTCGTCGATGGACTCCGCGCACGAGCACGACCCCGTCTGTCTCATCGGAGTGAAAGTCCATATTCTGGTCGAAGGAGCGACCTTCGACCTTCACTCCCGCATCGCCCGGCCGCCCGCGCCGGGAGATGGAAAGAAGTCCGGTCGGTCAGGCTCGTAGCGATGCAGATTCTCTCGACCTCCGTTTACCTGGGCCCCAACCTGTACGCCCACTTCCCGGTGATCCGGTTCGAGCTCGACCTGGGTCCGCTCGAGGACTGGCCGACGGGCCGCATCGGTCCCGCCTTCACCGATGCGCTGCTGGACGCCCTTCCCGGCCTCCGCGAGCACGGGTGCTCGTACGCCCGGGCCGGCGGCCTGGTGCGGCGCCTGACTGAAAATGAGGGGACGTGGCTCGGTCATGTGCTCGAGCACGTGGCGATCGAGATCCAGAACGTCGCCGGCGTCCACGTTACCTTCGGAAAGACGCGCTCGAACGGGGTTCGCGGCCAATACAACGTCGTGTACGAGTACGAGCAGCGCGAAGAGGGTCTGGCGGCCGGAAAGTTGGCCCTCGAGCTCCTCCTCCACCTCCTCCCCCCCGCCTTGCGCCCCGCCGACCTATCGGCCGGCTTCGACTGGGAGCAGGAGCGCGATACCTTCATCCGCTTCGCACAGCGGCGTGCGCTCGGTCCGAGCACGGCGGCGCTCGTACGGGCGGCAGAGGCGCGGGACATCCCGTGGATTCGGCTCAACGACTACAGCCTGGTGCAATTCGGCCACGGACACGTCCAGCGCCGCATTCAGGCCACAGTGACCAGCGAGACGCGTCACATCGCGGTCGAGATCGCGTCGGACAAGGAGGAGACGAATCGGATCCTCGGCGATCTCGGGCTCCCGGTGCCCGGGCAGCAGCTGGTGTACGGCGAGGATCAGGCGGTCCAGGTGGCCAACCGCCTCGGGTACCCGGTGGTGGTGAAGCCCCTCAATGCCAACCACGGGCGCGGAGTGTCGCTCAACCTCGTGGACGAGCAGCAGGTGCGCATCGCGTACCAGCAGGCGCTCCTGCATTCGCGCACCGTCATCATCGAGACCTTCGTCCAGGGCTTCGATCACCGGATGCTGGTTGTCGACGGAAAGCTGATCGCGGTCGCCAAGCGCATGCCGGGTCACGTGGTCGGCGACGGCGCGCACACGGTCGAGCAGCTCGTGGAGCAGCTGAACGCCGATCCGCGCCGCGGTATCGGTCACGAGAAGGTGCTGACCCGGATCGAGTTCGACCACCAGGCAGACCGGCTGCTGGCCATGCGGGGGATGACGCGGCAGAGCGTGCCACCCGCCGCAGAGACGGTGTTCCTTCGCTCGACCGGGAACCTGTCGACCGGCGGCACGGCGATCGACGTGACCGACGTCGTCCATCCCGACAACCGCCATATGGCCATCCGCGCCGCTCGCGCCATCGGCCTCGATGTGGCCGGGGTCGATTTCCTCACCCCGGACATTACCCGGTCGCACAAGGAGATCGGGGGAGCGATCTGCGAGGTGAACGCGGCACCCGGATTACGCATGCACGTGGCGCCGAGCGAAGGGACGTCGCGCGACGTGGCCGGGCCGGTGATGGACATGCTCTTCCCCGACGGAACCCCGACTCGGATACCGATCGCCGCCGTGACCGGCACCAACGGCAAGACGACCACGGTGCGCATGCTCGCTCACATCCTGAAGCTGACCGGCAGGCACGTCGGCATGGCGACGACGGATGGGGTCTACATCGATGGCGAGAAGACGGTGGACGGCGACATGACCGGACCGATCGCCGCCCTGATGGTGCTGCGCGATCCGAAGGTCGACGTGGCCGTCCTCGAAACTGCCCGCGGCGGACTGCTGCGAGCGGGGATGGGCTACCGCCACAGCGACGTCTCGGCCTGCCTGAACGTGCAGAGCGATCACCTCGGATTGCGGGGGATCGAAACACTCGACCAACTTGCCGAGGTGAAGCGGGTCGTCATCGAGGTGGCACGGGACACGGCGGTCCTCAACGCGGACGATCGGCGTTGTCTGAAGATGGCGGACTACACGGAGGCGAAGCGCGTCTGCTACGTGACCATGGACGCCGGCCACGATCTGGTCCGGGCGCATGTGAGCGCCGGCGGTCGGGCGGTGGTCCTCGAGCAGGGGATGAAGGGGCACATGATCACCCTGTATGACGCCGGTTCTCACATGCCTCTCCTGTGGACGCACGAGATTCCGGCCACCATGGAGGGTCGCGCGCTGTTCAATGTGCAGAATGCGATGTTCGCGGCGGCGCTCGGCTACAGTATGGGAATTGGCCTCGACGACGTGCGGCACGGTCTCCGCACCTTCGACACCACCTTCTTCCAGGCCCCGGGACGCATGAACGTATACGCCGAGCACCCGTTCCGGGTGATCCTCGACTACGGGCACAACGCGGCCGCGGTCGAGGCGCTGACCCGCCTGGTGGGCGGCATGGATGTCGATGGAAGGCGGATCGTCGTTGTCGCCGCGCCGGGCGATCGGCGGGACGAGGACATCCGACAGATCGCCCATATCGTGGCCGGACGGTTCGATCATTACTTCTGTCGCCGGGACGACCGGTTGCGCGGTCGCGACTCCAATGAAGTGCCGACCCTGCTGCGCGATGCGCTTCTCGTCTCCGGCGTGCCCCCGTCGGCAGTCGACGTGATTCCCGACGAGCAGCAGGCGCTCGCGGCGGCGCTCGGGATGGCCGGACCCGGCGATCTGGTGCTGGTGTTCGGAGATCAAATCGAGCGAAGCTGGAGCCAGATCACCGAATACCGTTGCGGGGAGGGCGGAGTGGAACCGCGGCCGAAGAGGCAGCCGGTGACGGTCGCCCCCGTGCTCCCCGTCTTCGCGCTCTCGGACGGCCAGCAGATCGTGCGCGACGAGCGCGGTGTCCGCCTGGCCCGCCAGCTCGAGGACTGAGGTGGGCAGGCTGCTCGTGCTGGCCGCGATCGCCTGCGCGACTCCCCTCGTCTCGACGGCCGGGGCCCAACCGCTCTTCCCGCAGCGGCTCGAATCCGAGAGCGAAGTGAAGGCGGCGGTCCTCGCGGTGGTGGAGGGGTATGTGTCGGCGCTTTCCGCTCGCGACTGGCCCGCCCTTCTCGCCCGATTCTGGCCGGAGGCCACTGTCACCACCATCCGGCGCCCCGACCCGAGCAGCGACCCGCGGGTCATGGTGAGCTTGGTGTCGGAGCGGGTCGAATTGGTCGGTCCCGCGCTCGCCGCCAAGCCCGTGTTCGAGGCCAGCCTCACCGCGCCGGCCATCTTCGTGTCGGGCAACGTGGCCATGGTGTGGGCCGACTCGGAGACTCGCCTCGGCGAGCCGGACGATCCGACCGCGGTCGCCGGGGTGGATGCCATCACGCTGCTCCGCGCGGGCGGCGAGTGGAAGATCGCCGCCCTCGCCTATCAGGCCGACGCGGTCACCAATCCCCTGCCCGAGGGGGGTTCACGTCAGTCGATTCTTACCGAGCTGGAGCGCTACTATCGCGACTTCTCGGCGCGCGACTGGACCCGGTTCGCGGCGCACTTCTGGCCGGGCGCGATGCTCGCGACCGTGTGGCAGCCTCCGGGCGCGGAGCTGCCGCGGGCGGAGATCCAGGGCGTGCCGGATTTCGTGGCCGCGGCCCCCGCCGGACCGGGCAGCAAGCCGATCTTCGAAGAGCACATGGGCACCGCCCAGGTTCTGGTGCGCAACAACCTGGCGCAGGTGTGGGCCAGCTATCACGCCCGCTTCGGCGACACGGTCGAGGTGCAGGAATGGGACGGGATCGATGTCTTCACCTTGATGCGCTTCGGAGGCCGATGGCGAATCGTGTCGCTGGGCTGGGACGCGGCGAGCGGGCCCGGCTCAGACGGCTGAAGGACGCAGCTCCGGTGGTGAGCGGACCCGGCTCCGAGCCGTGACCGATCACCACCCGCGCACCGGAGCCGGCCTGAACGCGGCTCCGCGGCGGGACTCCAGCCCGGAGCTTCGCGATTCCCGCCGGCTCACCGGTCCCAATCTCCTGCTCCGTGGTCCCGGCGCCGTAATCGACGTCGCCGTCCCGGAGTCGACCGCGAAGGCTGCTGAAGCCGCGTGGCGCGAGTGGGTCGGCCGGATGCTGTCCGCCGTGGGCTGGAGCGGGAGTCGGCGTGCCACGCGCCGCTTCCCGGGCGGGATGAGCCTTGCCTTCGAGGCACCCATCGACGCCCTCTACGCTGCCACCGAGGTCAACGAAAGGGCGTGGAGCGCGGCGGTGGCCCGGCTCGGGTCGGCAGAGAATTCGACCGGCAGCCCGTCCGGTCCGCTCGAACCGTTGGAGTCCGCCGCGTCGCGCCTGCGGCGCCTCATCGAGGAAGAGTCCTCGCCTGCACTCCTCGCCATGCGGGCGGCGGCCCGCGGGCGGGACGTCACCTTCCTCTCCGACGATGATCGGTGTTCGGTCGGGCTCGGCCGCGGATCGCGCTGTTGGCCGACCGACGCCATATCCGCGCCGGACGAGGTCGAGTGGGAAGCCGTGCACGACGTTCCCGTCGCGCTGGTGACGGGGACGAACGGCAAGACGACGACGATCCGTCTGCTCGCCGCCATGGCTCGAGCCGCTGGCCTCGTCCCCGGCTACACCTCGACGGATGGAATTCAGGTGGGAGGTGAGCTGATCGAGGCGGGCGATTGGTCCGGGCCCGGCGGAGCACGGACCGTGCTTCGCGACCGGCGGGTGCAGGTGGGGCTGCTCGAGACGGCGCGGGGGGGCATCCTGCGCCGGGGAGTCGCCGTGCCACGCGCCGACGCGGCCCTCATCACTAACGTTGCCGATGACCACCTGGGCGAATTCGGTGTCCACGATATCGATGCGCTGGCGGAGGTGAAGCTGGTGGTAGGGCGAGTCGTGAAGCCGAGCGGCCGCATCGTCCTGAACGCGGATGACGAGGCGGTGGTCCGGAACGCGATCCGGGCGCGCGAAGCAGGCCGCCTGCGGGCGCCGTTGACCTGGGTCAGCCTGGACTCCGGGACCGAGGTGGCGGCATCGGGCGTCGCCGACGGCGGAGACGTCTGCGTTCTCGAAGGCGACGTCCTTTCCCTCCGGCGCGGCGCCGGCGCGGCGCTCGAGGTTCCGGTCGCCGACGTACCGATGGCCCGGGGGGGCGCGGCGCGCCACAACATATTCAACGCGCTGGCTGCCATGGGTGTGGCAGCGGCGCTCGACCTGCCGACGGCCGCGATCGCCGAGGCGCTGCGGTGCTTTCAGGGGTCGGTGGCGGACAATCCGGGGCGTGGCAACATGTACGAGCTGGACGGGCTCCGCATCGTGCTCGACTTCGCCCACAATCCGCACGGCATGGCGGCGCTCGCCGCCATGGTGACGGCTGTGCCGGCCCGGAGACGCCTGGTCGTGCTGGGTCAGGCGGGTGACCGGGACGACGACGCGATTCGCGCGCTCGTCCGCGAAGCATGGAAGGCCCGCCCGGATCGGGTGATCATCAAGGAGCTGGCCGAATACCGGCGGGGGCGGCAGGAAGGCGAGGTCCCGGATCTGATCGAGGACGAGCTGCTCCGGATCGGCGCGCCGGAGACCATGATCGAACGTGCCGACTCGGAGATGGACGCGATCCACAAGGCGCTCGGCTGGGGAAGGGCGGGCGATCTGATTCTGCTAATCGTACACAGTCATCGCGATCGCGCGATGGAGTTGCTGGACTCTCTGCGAGCGGGCGGCTGGTCGCCCGGGCAGCCGCTCGACTGACACTCGGCCGATCCGGCGGGCGTCTACCAGCCCTCGCGCTCCCGGGTGGTCGTGATGTGGGCGATGTGATGGGGCCCGTGCCACGCGTACTGCGCGACCAGGCTGTCGAGCGTGAGCGGGCCCACCTCGGGGTGCCGGAGCGTACGGGCGAAATCCGCCGGCCGAAGCGAGCGCAGAAGCAGCACCCAGCGTTCATGCAGGCTGTCCAACAGCCGCAGCGAAAGCTCCACCGGCCCATCCGCCGCGTCCGGTAGCTCGGCCCACCGGTCCTCGTAGTAGGCTCGGATGACCGGGTCATCCTCGGTGAGGGTGAGCTTGCACCGGACGTAGGCGTTCAGGTGGCTGTCCGCCAGGTGGTGGACGACCTGGCGCAGGGTCCAGCCGCCGTCGCGGTACCGCGTCCGCAGCTGTTCTGCCGATAGGTCCGCCACCGCTGCCCGCAGGGACGCGGGTGTGGCGGCGATCACCTCGATCGCCTCCTCGCGCTCATCCGCATCCAGCCTCTCTACGGGGCGAAACTTGCCGATCGGGTAGCGAGGGTCTCCGGAGGGTCGGCATTGCGCGTCGTTGATCGCGATAAAGTTCATGCATCTCGCCCGGCTTCACTGGTGACTGGCAAACCGCTCGCTGCTGCAGCAGCTTTGCGAACGCGCCGATTTCCCGCAACCCTTTCCCCGCAGGCCGTGTCACAAGGTCGGTTTCGAACGGTGAGAGATCCGACTCAGGGAGTCCGGTGACTGAAGACCAGCTCGTGACCCGGGTCCTCGCCGGGGACGCTACAGCCGAGCGAATGCTGTACGATGCCCACGTCGACCGCGTGTACAGCCTGGCCTATCGCCTCACCGGCGATGAACACCTGGCGGAGGAGTTTACCCAGCTCACATTCATTCGGGCGTTCGAGAAGCTGCATACCTTTCGCGGCGAAGCAAAGCTCTCGACGTGGCTGTATCGGATCGCGCGCGGGGTGGTGCTGAACGGGCTGCGGGGCGTGCGGCGGTTTCGCACGCGAGAGGCCGACCTCGAAGTCGGGGACCGGGCGGCGGATGCCGAACCGAAGCTGGAGCCTGACCTGAGGCGGAGACTGTATGACGCGATCGACGGATTGCCGGCGCACCACCGGATGGTGTTCGTGATGCACGAGATCGAAGGCTACAAGCACGACGAGATCGCCGACATCATGGAGATTCGGGTCGGCACCTCGAAGTCGCATCTGCACCGGGCACGGGCCGCGTTGCGCGAGAAGCTGTCGGACTTCGCGGCGGAATGGGCGTCGTGAACGCGATCCCCGACCCGCGGAAAGGAAGACGATGACGGACGAGAAGTTCGAGGAGTTCCTGCAAGAAGCGGCCCAGGCGTACAACCGGCCGCCCGAGCCGCCCCGCGAGGAGATGTGGTCCCGCATCCGGGAGGCGCGGGAGGTGGTGCCGATCGAAGGCGCCGGCCGGCGGCGGACGGCGCGCTGGGTGCGGTGGGGGACGGGGATCGCGGCGGTGCTCGCGCTCGGCGTCGCTCTGGGTCGGCTGACGGCGCCGGGACCGCGTGAGGTAGCAATCGAAACGGACGCGCCGGCCGCCGGTGTCGTGCCGGGGGCCGAAGGAGGGGGACCGACGCTTCCGTCCGCAGCCCGCGATGCCCAGGCGAGCAGAGCCGTTCGGCTGGCGACCACGCGGCACCTGAACGAATCGGAGGCCTTTCTCACCCTTTTCCGCGCCCAGGCCTCGCAGGGGCGCGTCGACAACACGACGACGATGCGGGCGAAGCAGCTTTTGTCCAGCACGCGCCTGCGTCTCGACTCGCGAGCCGCGAAGGACCCGCAGCTTCGCGACCTGCTTCAGGACCTGGAGCTGGTGCTCGCGCAGATCGCCCGTCTCGACGCCACGGACGGCGTCACCGACGCGGCGGAACGGGAATTCTGCGATCAAGGCATAGAACAGAAGCAGCTGCTGCCGCGCCTGCGCACGACGCTGGCCGAGCGGCCGCTCGCCAGGACATAGGAGATGATCATGAGGAGAGGGATTCACGACACCGCGTGCCGCACGCGGGTGGGGTGCGCGGTGGTGATGGCGGGGTTGGCGGGAGTGCTGCTCCTCGTCGCGCCGGCTCGCGCGGCGGCGGTCGATGGGCAGGGGGCGGCGGATCTCTCCATGGCCCTTACCGGCGAGAGCGACGGAATCGGGCCCGCGCCCGGCTGGGCGCAGGAGGACCCGGCCGATGCGCTGTACCGAGCCGCCCGCGAAGCGCTCAACCGGAGTCAGTTTTCCGAGGCGGCCCGTACCTTCCGCGAGATTCACGAGAACTATCCGCGGTCCGCCTACACACCCGACTCTTACTACTGGGAGGGCTTCGCGCTCTATCGCATGGGCGGCACCCGAAACATGCGGGCGGCTCTCGGGGCTCTCGAGTACCAACAGCAGAACTACCGGGATGCCCCGACTGCCGGCGACGGAGCAGCCCTGGCGGTCCGCATTCGGGGCGAGCTGGCCCGCATGGGGGACCGTGAGGCCGCGGAGGAGCTGGCCGGGGTCGAGGTGGTTTCCGATCAGGAGACCTGCGATCCGGAAGACCAGGCGATGCGGGTCGCGGCGCTCAACGCGCTCATGCAGATGGAGTCGCGCAAGGCCGAGCCGATCCTGCGCAAGGTGCTCGCGCGGCGAGACGAGTGCTCGCGCGAGCTGCGCATGTCGGCCGTGTTCCTGGTGGCCGACATGGAGATCCCCGACTCCGAGGATCTCCTGCTCGACGTCGCGCGCAACGACCCGGATGAAGAGATCCGCAAGAACGCCGTGTTCTGGTTGTCGGAGGTGGGTAGCGACCGGGCGGTGGCGGCGCTCGATTCGGTCCTCAACGATCCGAACTCCGACCAGGAAGTTCGAAACCAGGCGATCTTTGCGGTCGCCGAGAGCGGCAGCCCACGCGCGCCGATGATCCTGTTACGCTTCATCGAGGACAAGCGCAACCCCGCCGAGCTACGCGGGCAAGCCATCTACTGGCTCGCCAACGCGGGTGGCGAGCGGGAAGGGGAATATCTGCGCAGCATCTACCCCAACCTCGATGATCCCGAACTCCGGCAGCAGGTGTTCTACGCGCTGGCCGAGATCGGGGGCGAGCAGAACCAGCTGTGGCTCATCGAGCGGGCAATGGACGAGTCGGAGTCGGAAGACGTGCGGAAGAACGCCCTCTTCTGGGCCGGCGAAGCCGGAGTGCCGAGTGCCGAGCTGGTGCGCCTGTACGATGGCGTGGCCGACTCGGAGTTCAGGAACTACCTGGTATGGGTGCTGGCCGAGAACGGCGACGACACATCGGTAGAGAAGCTGATCGAGATTGCCAGGAACGATCCGGATCCCGAGGTGCGCAAGCAGGCCGTGTTCTGGCTCGCCGAGACGGGCGACCCGCGGGCCGCAGACGTCCTGATGGACATTCTCGAGCAGTGAGGGCGCGCGCGGCAGGACCGGCCCGGTCCGATACGGATCGAGCCGTGGCCGGGTGCGAGCTCTCCTCCCGTCGGCTGGTGGCCCGGCGTGCGGTGCCGGTGCTTCTCGCCGGGTTGACCTTCGCCCTCCCCGCCGCGGCCCAGGAGCCACGGGGAGGGGAGGGGAAAGGGCTGGCGGAGCGCGTCGAGGCGGTGCGTGATGGACGGGTCGGGTTCGACTTCGCGGCGCGCGAGGGAGTGTGCGGCTGCAGGAATTGCCGCTTCGGCGCCGGCTGCGGCCCCTGTATCGACGAACGTCACCTGAGTGGCGAGGGCGAGTGGAGGGGTGCCTGCGCGTCGGGCCCGGTTCTGGTGTCGATCACCCTGCGCGATGGTCGGGTGGCGTCGCTGCGCAGCTACGTGGGCGGGAGCTGGGTTTCCGGCGCGTTGGTCGATCTCGGGAGCGTCGATCCGATCGCGGCGGCCGATTACCTGTTGTCGCTGGCCGAGCGCCCCGGAACCGCGGCCGTCGAAGCGGCCGAGGACGCGCTGTTCCCCGCTACCCTGGCGGCTGGCGCGACCGCGTGGCCACGCCTGCTGGCCATTGCCCGCGATCGCGGGCTGGATGAGGAGGTGCGGGAGAGCGCCGTGTTCTGGGTCGGCCAGGCGGCCGGCGACGCGGCGGTGGCGGAGCTCGAGGCGTTCGTCGGCGAGGAGCCGAACGATCTGGAAGTGCGAGAGCAAGCGGTGTTCGCCCTATCCGAGCTTCCCGCGGCACAGGCGATTCCCGCTCTGATGCGGGTGGCCCGCACGAATCCCCATCCCGAGCTGCGTCGGGCCGCGTTGTTCTGGCTCGCCGAGTCGGACGACCCGCGCGCGCTCGAGCTGTTCGAGGAGATCCTTACCGCCAACTGAATCCTCGGACACTGAACGACGCTGTCGGCCCGGGTGTTAGCTGAACCGAGCTCGACTGTCGCGGAGGAGCACCGCGACCCCCGACCACGCCACCAGGAAGCGGCCCCATGATCACGGTTCCTTCGACGCTGCCACGCGGCATCCTGCACCTCATCCTCGTAACGCTGCTCCTCGGTTTGACCGCGTCGTCCCTCGACGCGCAGGAGGGTGCGGCCGAGGCGCCCGGACGTCCGACCGCCGATCCGGCGGATGTCGCCACCATCGACGCCATCATGGCGGCCGTCTACGAGGTGATCTCCGGACCGGCCGGTGAAGTGCGCGACTGGAACCGGTTTCGGTCGCTCTTCGTCGAGGGCGCTCGCCTCATGCCGACCGGGCGTGACTCGACCGGCGTGGGGCGCCTGGCCGTGTGGAGCCCGCAAGACTTTATCGATCGGGTCGGGCCCTTTTTCGAGCAGAGCGGCTTCTTCGAGCACGAGGTCGGGCGGGTCTCGGAGCGGTACGGAAACGTCGTGCATCTGATGAGCGCCTACGAGTCGAGGCGGAACGCCGACGATCCGGAGCCGTTCGTGCGCGGCGTCAACAGCTTTCAGCTCTGGTACGACGGCACTCGCTGGTGGGTAGTCACCATCATGTGGGAGGACGAGCGAAGCGCCGGAGCGATTCCCGATCGCTACCTCGGTTATCGCGACCACACCCTTCACTGACCACCGCTGAACTCGACCCACAAGCCAAGCGCGACCGAGCCGAAGCCGAGCCGGCCCGAACAAACGGAGGATCGAGCCGGGTGGTCGAAGTCCTCGCCGACGCAGGGCCAGGACACGGCCGGCTGTTCCCGGTCGTGTGCAATCGCGAGCGGCTCGGACGTCTTCCCGGATGGAACGCGGGGACGCAGGCTTTCCAAGTGTTCCCGAGCTCTGCGACGGGCGGCCCCTCTCGGTCGTCAATCAGTGTGGAGCCGAGGAGTGTCGCCGCGCCGGGGTTGAAAGGCGCGAAAGGTCCGACCGCAGGCGCATGCGGAGAGGGCCGGAGGGGACAGCCGAAGTCGTGAGCGTAGACTGGGCCGAGCTGTACGAGGTGACGTACGCCGATCTCGTCCGGTTCCTGCACCGGAAGGTGTGGGACGTCGAGCGGGCGCGCGACCTCGCGCAGGAGGTGTTCGTCCGGGCGCTCGACCAGTCGCCCGACAACCCGCGGGCATGGCTGTTCACCGTGGCGGCGAACCTGGCTCGCGATGAGGCACGGACCGAGATTCGTCGCAAGAAACACCTCACCCTGATTCGGAACGAGAGCGAAGAGGTGGAGTCCGCCAACCCGGGCGCCGAGCTCGAAGCCAAGGAACGCGTGCTCGCCGTGCGCACGGCACTCGAGTCGTTACGCGATAGGGACCGCGATGTTCTTCTGCTGTGGGATGCGGGACTCAGCTACGCGGATATCGCCGCGCAGACCGGCCTCGCCCCGGGCGCGATCGGAACAACCCTGTCGCGAGCCAGACGCCGCTTGGTAGAGGCGTACGAGGAGTTGGAGGAGCGACATGCCGCACGTGGATGACGGCCAGCTGCACGCCTATCTGGACCACGGACCGACCGGGGCAGGAGATTCGGAATGGAGTGCATTCGAGAAGCATCTGCGCGTGTGCGAGGACTGCCGCGCGCGCCTCGAGGAGGCACGCCGGCTGCGGGCGAGGGCCGGAACGATTCTCCGGCAGGGGGACCCCGAGATCGAGATGCCGCCTTTCGCTGAAATCACCGCCCGTCATGACGAGCGGAGCGCTGCCTCTTCGGTCGCTGGTGGTCGGCGGCCGAGTCCGCCGTCGACCGTCCGGGAAGCCGGGTCGGGTTCGCAACCAGCGGTACCGTCGGAGCCATCGCCTCGCGTCGCTGCGCCTCGTCCCGCCCGCGGGTCGGGCCGCGCATCGCTGGCGTGGGCAGC
>CAZJXR010000077.1:0-16374 GCA_964550085.1 uncultured Gemmatimonadota bacterium | reverse complement strand
TGTTGCCGTCGCCGACCACCAGCCCCAGCTCGACGCCGGCAGCGTGAACGTCGATGATCTCGCGCGTCAGCTTCTCGATGACCGGGGGCTCGAGACCAAACTTCCCCTCCCCGGCGAGGGACTCCCCGGACAGCTTGACCAGGGCTCGTCGATACTTGAGGCGCGCGGTTCCGCTCACCCGTCAGTCGCCCACGCCGAGGCGCGCGAAGCGGAGCACTTCGAGACCGGGATGGCCTCGTTCGAGTACGTCTCGAATAGTGACATCCGGATCCTTGACGAAAGCCTGCCACACGAGCGCATTCTGTTCGAAGAACTTGCGCATGCGACCCTCGACGATCTTCTCCGCGATGGCGGCCGGCTTGCCCTCGCCCTTCGCCTGCTCGATGAGGACCTTCCTCTCCCGCGCGATCACGTCTTCCGGGATGTCCGCTTCGCTCACGCCGAGTGGATTCGTAGCGGCGACGTGCAGGGCCACATCGTCGGCGATCTCCTGCGCCTGAGGCGCTCCGTCGGCACCCCCGAGCTGTGCGAGCACGCCGACCCGGTTGTCGAAGTGTACGTATGTGCCGATGGGCTCGCCTGGTCGGGCTTCGAACCTGACCACCGCCCCGAGCTGGATGTTCTCACCCATGCTGGCCCGCAGCCGGTCGAGCTCCTCCTGCAGCTGCCGCGACTCGGCCAGAAACGCCGCCCCATCGATCACTTCACCGGCGGGCAGTGGAGCGTCGAGAGCGCGCGCCGCCACCTTGTTGGCGAAGGTGACGAACTCGTCGTTCCGGGCGACGAAGTCCGTCTCCGACAGCGCAATCGCCATGGCGGCACTCCCCGACGCCGGGTCGCGGGCGACCGCCACCGTGCCCTCGCGCGCCTCCCGACCCGCGCGCTTGGCCGCTTTCGCCGCTCCGCGCTGGCGCAACAGGTCGATCGCGCGTTCCTCGTCGCCCTCCGCTTCGGCGAGCGCGCGCTTACAGTCCATGAGGCCGGCTCCCGTCCGGTCGCGAAGCGACTTTACGGCTGCCGCGGTGATCTCAGGCATCTATCGTTCTCCTTCACTCGTCTTTCTGAACGGCTGGCGGCCCGGCGCGAAAAAAAAGGCCACCGAAGTGGCCTGGGCGCTCAGGACGTTTCGGACTCCTCTCCGTCGTCCTCCGCCGCCTGCCCGGAGGCCTCCACCGCTGCGGGCCGCGGCCCGGCAGCCTCGTCCTCATCCGGTGCAGGGTCGTCGGCGGACTCGGCATCCGCCTCCGGGCCCTCGTTGGTGGGCGCCTCTTCACCCGCGTGCAGGTGTTGGGCGATCACCTCCGGCTTCGGTCGTCTGCGCGGGCGCGGCCGACGCCGGCGACGTTTAGCCGGTGCGGCCTCGGATTCGCCCACTTCGGTCGAGTACGTGTACGCTTCCTCCTCCTCGACCACGATCGCGGGTGCCTCGCGACGGGCGGCCTCGATCTCGGATGCGATGGCTCCCGTGATGAGCGAGACGGACCGGATCGCATCATCGTTTCCCGCGATCGGCACCGTGAGCATGTCCGGATCGGCGTTGGTGTCTGCGATCGCCACCACCGGGATGCCGAGGCGGTTCGCCTCACGGACAGCGATCTCCTCTTTCTTCGAGTCCACCACGTATACGAGGCCCGGAAGCTGGGCCATGTCCTTGATCCCCGACAGATATCGCTCGAGCTTCTGTCGCTCGCGGTCGAGCAGGAGCTGCTCCTTCTTGGTGTAGAACTCGTGTGCGCCCTCCTCCGCGCCGCGCTCGAGCTCCTTCAGCCGTCGAATGTTCTTCTTGATGGTGTGGAAGTTGGTGAGCATACCGCCGAGCCAACGCTCGGTGACGTAGAATGCGCCGGCCCGCTCCGCCTCCGCACGCACGATGTCTGCCAGTTGTGGTTTGGTGCACACGAACAGGATCGATTTGCCCGCCAGCACCGTTCGTCGGGCGAGATCGATCGCGCGGTTGAGCTCGGTCAGCGTCTTCTTCAGGTCGATCAGGTAGATGCCGCCGCGCTCGGCAAAGATGAACCGGCGCATCTTCGGATTCCAGCGGTGCGTCTGGTGCCCGAAATGGACCCCGGCCTCCAGCAGATCCTTCAGCCCGACTTCCGACATCCGTTCCGTTGTCTGTGTGCTGGTCATGCGTCGTAAGCGATCAGCGCTTCGAGAACTGGAAACGCTTGCGAGCCTTCGGCCGTCCCGGCTTCTTCCGTTCGACCACGCGTGGATCGCGGGTGAGCAACCCATGGTCGCGCAGCGTCGAGCGTCGGTCCTCGTCTGCGGCGACCAGCGCCCGGGCGACGCCCAGCTGAATCGCTTCCGCCTGGCCGGTGATGCCTCCGCCGGAGACGCGGATGACGATATCGTACGATGTCTCGGTATCGGTGACTTTCAGCGGCTTCTCGACTGTCACCCGATGACGGGAGACGGGAAAGTAGTCGGCGAGCGTGCGACCGTTAATCTCCCACGCCCCCTTGCCGGGGCGCATCAGGACCCGGGCCACCGAGGTCTTGCGTCGCCCAACTGTCTGAACCTGCAGGCTCGTGCTCCTCGCCAAGTCGTGTTCTCTCCTCTTCGTGTTGACCCGACCGAGCGCGCGGTCAGAGCTCCAGTGGCTCGGGATTCTGCGCCTGGTGCGGATGCTCTTCGCCGGCGTACACCCGAAGCTTCCCGGCCATCTGGCGTCCGAGCGCATTCTTGGGCAGCATTCCCTTCACCGCCCGTTCGATGATCCACTCCGGCCGCGCGTCGAGCATGCGCTGGAACGGAATCAGCTTGTCGCCGCCGATGTAGCCGCTGTGACGAAAGTACGTCTTCTGCTCCGCCTTCTTCCCCGTCAGCCGCACGTGCTTGGCGTTGATGACGACCACATAATCGCCCACATCCAGATGCGGCGAGAACGTCGGCTTGTGCTTGCCGCGCAGCACTCTCGCCACTTTCGAGGCCAGTCGTCCGAGCACCTGGTCCCGAGCGTCGACGACGAACCACCGTCGCTCGATCTCGCCCGCCTTCACCGTGTATGTCTTCACTCTCGTCGCAACCGCAAGCTTTCCCTACCCGCGCGAGCTCGTTCGCGCTACTCAAGAATATGAGTGAGCGGGAACGGTTCGCGAAAAAAACAACCGCCCCCGGGAGGAACGGTCAGCCGTAGAAGCAACAGCCTGTTAAGCTATGGAGGGGGTTTGGGAGTGTCAAGGCGATTGGTCGGTGGGTGACTACTCGACGAAACCCTCCAGATAACGGCCTCGCGCGCCGTGACGGAGTCGGCCGAGAGCTCGCTCCTTCAGCTGCCGAACCCGCTCGCGGGTGACCCCGAGCTTGCGACCGATTTCCTCCAGCGTCCGGGGCTCGCCGTCGTCGAGCCCGAAATAGAGGCGAAGCACCATCTGCTCCCGTTCCGGAAGTCCGGTCAGACTCGAATCAAGTGCGTCACGGAGCGCGTCACGCTCGGTCTGGTCGTCCGGATCCGCGCTTTCCTCGTCAGCGATGAACTCGGCCAGGCTGGCATCGTCACTGCCCTGCACCGGCGCGTCGAGGGACACGTAGCCCTGGCGTGACGAAAGCGCCTCCCGAACTTCCTTCACGGTGAGCTCCAGCTCCGCCGCCAGTTCGTCGGGCGTGGGCTCCCGACCGAACTCCTGTCGTAGCTGCCGCAGGCTCTTTGCGACCTGATAGTTGGTCGCCGTGCGACTGGCCGGAAGGCGCACGATGTGCGACTGCTCCGCGATCGCCTGCAGGATGGCCTGACGGATCCACCACACTGCGTAACTGACGAACCGGACCCCTTTGGCCTCGTCGAATCGTTCCGCCGCTCGGATCAAGCCGACGTTGCCCTCGTTCACGAGATCCGCGAACGACACGCCGCGATTGCGATAGCGCTTCGCGATCGAGACCACGAAGCGGAGGTTAGCCGCGACCAGTTTCTCGAGTGCCTGTCTGTCTCCGTCGCGGATCCTGCGCGCGAGCTCGGCCTCCTCGTCCCGAGCCAGCAGCGGCTCGGCGCCGATTTCGCGGAGGTAGCGATCGAGTGAGGCGGTGCTCGGAGTTCGCGGTTTCATGTACCATTGCGGCCCGAACGGCCCGATGCCCCCGTGGGTCAGTCCACGGTCTTGAGCAGGCGGCTCCAGCGTATTTCGGTCAACATCGGTAGGGGAGCCAGCTTCGTACGATCGTAAGAGTAGTAGATGATCAGCGGCGTCCCCTTGATCGCCTCCTGTGGCACGAACCCCCAATAGCGTGAGTCCTCGGAGTTGTCGCGGTTGTCCCCCATCACGAAATAGCTGTCGGGTGGAACCACGATCGGTCCCCAGTTGTCGCGCGTCGGTCGATACTCCTTCGCCTTGCGGCCGTTCTGGAGCAGGTACGACCGTTGCCACTCGAACTGCCGGCTGTACGGATCCTCGAACGAGCGTGTGTGCTTGGCCCACGGCTCGTCGTGAGTTTGACCGTTGATGCGCAGGACGCCATTCCGCATCGATATGGTGTCGCTTGGCAGCCCAACGATTCGTTTCACATAGTTGGTGTTAGGTCGCTGGCCGGCATCCGGCGGCGGTTCGAACACCACCACGTCGAAGCGTTCCGGGGATTTGAAGCCGGGCAGACGCACGTCGGTGCCGGGAATCTCCGCCCCGTAGACCATTTTGTTAACGAGCAGGAAGTCTCCTACCAGAAGTGTGTTCTCCATCGACGCGGTGGGAATCTGGAACGCTTCCACCACGAACGCGCGCACGAACAGGAACAGAAGGAAAGCGACCGCGATCGACTTGGCCCATTCCCACAGCCAGCGCATCATCGAGTTGTCCTGGGCAGTCTTCCTGTTCGTTTTCGTCCCCGTCGGCTTCTTCATTCGTTCACTCGTCGCCTCGATGCCTTCGCGGCGTGGCTCTTCGCCGCTCACCGTCTCTCTACCCAACCCATCATAGCGCGTTCCGGTTCATCGTGCTTCCCGGGAGGACGGGTGGCTGAACTTACGGCCGGCCGTCATCGGGGGGTCAAGCCCATCGCGCCCGCAAGCCGTGGACCGTCCGCTGCCCGAGCCCCGTCGGCCCCCCCGGGACCCTGGCGTGGTTCCACACCTTCGCCCCCTATCCCGGGTCCGACGTCACTCGGCCGTCGTCACCTCAAGCATGCTGTCGCGCACCGCGATCGATCGCACCCCCGAGTCGACCGGAAACACGACCGCGCGACTCATGCTGCCCTCGGTCGGCAGTCCCACCTGCCGCAGGAGCAACGGGATGGCGAGCGGCGGAACCGGAAACGCGCCGGCTCGAACCGCGTGCACTTCCACTCGACCCTCGCCGATCGACGCGAGGTCGGGCTCCAGTTCGGCTTCGACACTGGTCGAGTCTCCCAGGAGCTGGCGCAGCGGAGCGACGTCGATCGTCTCCGCGAGCGCGTCGAGCTGAAGCTGGACCCGGACGGTCAGGGTCGAGTCTTCCAATAGCACCTCGGGATCGGTGACACCGGCCGGCAGTTGCGGCAACACCCGGAGCTCCAGGTAGCTCTGGAGCTCGGCCCGGTCGAACCGGACCCGCGCCGGAGGGTTTGAGGCGCCGAGCGCCTCCAGCTTCTCCTCGGCGCGCCGGGCCAGCTCTTCGGTCGGAGCCGCCGTCGAGAGCGGAATCACGGAGCCCTCGAACCAGCCGCGAATCCAATCACGCTGGGTCCATGCCCCGAGGGCGAGCAGCGCCACCACGGTCACGCCGCCGATGACAGTGAGGCAGCTCCGGGCGGTCTTCAGCATGGGTCGCGTATCATTTCTTCTTTCTGTCTCGACCGAGCGGGGCGATCTTGTAGGCAACGTACTCGGGTCCGCCGGGACGCAGTCGACTCCGCATGAGGTCTATATGTGATACGCGATACCTGTCCTGGAAGTTTATCTGCCGCGCCAGCCGTTCGAGATCGCGAAAGGCGCCCGCCTTACCGCCGGCCTCCACGCGCCCCAGAGTGACGTGCGGGTGAAACGCGCGGGTCTCGCGCGCGATGCCTATTTCACTGAACACGTGCTCGAGGTCGTGCTTCACGAAGCGCAGGTCGGGGGTGAGCTCCACCCCGAGCCACAGCACTCTCGGCCCTCGCAGCGAGGGAAAGGCGCCGATTTGACTGAACCGAAGCTCGAACGGGCGGAACAAGCCGGCGGCTTCGGCCAGCTGCTCTGCCAGTTCATCCGCGACTTCGTCCCGTACCTCTCCGATGAACTTCAGCGTCAGGTGCAGCTTGTCCGTTTCGACCCAGCGAGTGGGCATCGCGATGGCGCGCAGCGGCTTGGTCGCCGATGCGATGCGACGCCGGAGCTTGACGGGAAAGTTGACGGCGACGAACAGGCGCATTCTCGACAGGGCTTCAGCCGCTCGCGCCGCCACGCCACCCGTGGCGGCGGCGCCGTGGCTCGAGGTCGATCACCGGCCGACCCGAGTCCGGGTCCGTCCCGGGAAGGGGCACCGGCGTAGCTGCACTGCTCGAAGGAGAACGCGAGGTCGCATCTGCTCGGGCGCTCGGGTGAACGATCATGGGCGGCCCAGGGCATTCTGGCCGTTGAGAAGCTATCGGATTCGCGGCTGGAGCGTCAACGAGAGCGCCCCCGGCCGCTCTCCCGGGGCCGCCCATCGACGAGCGTCGAGCCCGAGGGCGTGGCTCCGGGTGTGGTGGGCAACACGGCACGGCGCAGAGGGCAGCGAGGGGGCCGCCACGCTGGCGAGAGATCCGGGTGAGGCGGAGATTGCCAATCATGAGACGTCCTCTCGTGTTACCGGTCGAACCGCCGCCGTCGCCGGCCGATTGCTACGCGCGGGTGGCGCGGCAGCCGTACACGCTGTGGCTCGACAGCGCCGCGCTCCATCCCGGGACGGGCCGATACTCCTTTATCGCGGTCGATCCGTTCCAGGTGCTGCGGTACGAGAACGAACGGCTGGTGCGCGTGTCGGCGGCCGGTACAGAGACGTTGGCCGGAGAGCCGTTCCAAGCCCTCGGACGGCTGCTGACGGACTGTCGACAGGAGACGATCTCCGGCATCCCGCCCTTTCAGGGGGGTGCGGCGGGCTATGTCGGCTACGAGCTGGGGCGGCGACTCGAGCGCATCCCGCTTACCCGCGTGCGGGATCTCCATCTTCCGGACCTCGAGCTCGGGGTGTACGACCTGGTGGCGGCCTGGGACCACGAGAGCGACCGCTGCTGGCTCATCTCGACCGGTGGCCTCGAAACGGGGCGAGCGGCCGAGCAGCAGGCCCGGCACCGCCTCGAGGAAGGAATGCAGTGGTTGCGCGGCGACGCCTTTCCGCGGATGACGCTTCCGATGCCGGACGCAGGCCCGAACCGCCGCTTCGGCACGTCGGCCGGTCGTTGCGAGGACGGCTCCGCATCCCGGTTCGCGGCCGGAGACGAGCGCGCACCCCGCTTCGCGGTCGGGGACAGGCCGGGCTTGTCGTCCACTTTCGGCCGCCACGGCTATCAGGCGGCGGTCGAGCGGGCGATCGAGTACATCCTGGCCGGCGATGTGTTCGAGGTGAACCTGTCGCAGCGCTTCGAGACGGCGCGGCGCCTCGATCCCGTGATCCTGTACCTGCGCCTCCGGGAGGAGAACCCGGCCCCGTTCGGAGCTTACTTCGCAGGGAGTCGCGGGGCGGTGTTGAGCAGCTCGCCAGAGCGATTCCTGGCCGCCGACTCGGCCGGACGGGTCGAAACCCGCCCGATCAAGGGGACGCGGCCGCGGGCCGACGATCCCGGCCTCGACGCGCGGCTGGCGCGCGAGCTGGAGGAGAGCCGCAAGGACCTGGCGGAGAACCTCATGATCGTGGATCTGCTGCGCAACGACCTGTCGCGCGTCTGCGTCCCCGACAGCGTGCGGGTGCCGGCCCTGTTTCGCCTAGAGTCGTACGCCACCGTGCACCACCTTGTCTCCGTGGTGACCGGGCGTCTCGAGGGCGGCCGCTCGGCTGCGGACCTCCTGGCGGCGGCCTTTCCGGGAGGGTCGGTCACCGGGGCCCCCAAGGTGCGGGCGATGGAGATCATCGACGAGCTGGAGCCGGTGCCGCGCGGCCCGTACTGCGGCGCGATCGGCTACCTGGGGTTCGATGGCGCCGCCGATACCAGCATCGCCATCCGGATCATAATCGAGGACGGAGACCGCTATGTGTGCCATGCCGGCGGCGCGGTGACCGCCGACTCGGTCCCGGAGGCCGAGTACGAGGAAACCCTGCACAAGGCGGCCGGGCTGCTCGGCGCGCTCGGCTTCGGGTGTGGCGCGGACGCGGCGGCGGAAGCGGCGGGGAGCGGAGCGCCCGCGCAGGCCGGATCCCCGGGAGCTCTCGAGCGAACGCCGTGATCCTGCTCGTCGACAATTACGACTCGTTCGTCCATAATCTCGCGCGCTATCTCCGCCTGTTCGGCGAGTCCGTGCGCGTGGCGCGCTGTGACGCCATCACCGTCGAAGAGGCGCGCGTCCTCGGACCGTCGCACATCGTCGTCTCCACCGGACCCTGTACTCCGGCCGAAGCGGGCGTGTCGACTGACCTGATCCGGGGCGTGGGCGCCACCGTGCCGGTTCTCGGCGTGTGCCTGGGGCACCAGTGCGTCGCGGCAGCGTACGGGGGGCACATCGTCCGCTCGGCCCGGCCGGCCCACGGCCGCACCGAGCAGCTGACCCACGACGGCTCCGACCTCTTCTTCGGGTTGCCGAATCCGCTCCGGGTGACCCTCTACCACTCGTTGGTAGTGGACGGGGTCGGTCTGCCGGAAGAGCTGTCGGTGACTGCGCGCGGCGGGAGCGGAGAGATCATGGCCCTGCGCCACCGCCGGCACCCGGTGTGGGGCGTGCAGTTCCACCCCGAGGCGCTGCTGACCGAGGCGGGAATGGAGCTGCTGGCCAACTTCCTGGCGCTCGGCCGCGGGCAGCCGCCGGAGACGGCGGCCCCTGTGTGCACCGTACCGGAGCTGACGGGCGCCGTCGCAGCCCTGCCCTGACAGGCCGCCAGTGGAAGGACGGGGCGACACTCAAACGATAGGCTCTCCACTGCTCGATTCGCACGCCTCCGGCGCATTCGAGTTCGGGTATGGACACGGTCAGTCCGAGCGATTCCATCGAAACTGCCGGAACCGCAGCCTCGTACGGAAGCGCGTCGATGCCACCCCGGGGACGACGCATGGGGAACATCAGGAAGGCGACAAAGAGATTCTTGCGGGGCGCGGGCATCCTGCTCGCCGTCGGACTCCTCATACTCACAGTAGTCATACTGATCCCGCTCAGACCGTCGATTGACTTCCTCGAGCCGAGAGCCTCCACGCAGTACTGGGCAATGTCGGGGGGGTACAGAATCGCTTACACGCGCGTTCCTGCCTCTGGTGACCCGCAGGGCCCACCGATCATCTATCTGCACGGTGGTCCCGGTGGCTTCATCGACTCCGCTGCAATCGATGCCTACGGGAGGCTGGCGGCTCTTGGACGCGACGTCTATCTCTACGACCAGGTGGGCTCGGGCCTCTCGGATCGATTGGCCAGGCCCAAGGACTATTCCTTTCTCGGACACGTCGAGGATCTCCGTGAGATCATCGCAGAGCAGATCGGAGCCGACCAGGTTTCACTGATCGGACAATCCTACGGAGGACAGATCGTCGGGTATTTTCTCGGCAGCTTCCCGGAGCTCGTCGAAAAAGCCGTTCTCACCTCGCCGGGAGGGATCGAACCACCACAGTATTCCGATGGACGTTGGCTGAACGAACGGCTGTATCCCGTGCCGGACAGCTTGCTTTTTGAGTCACCGCCGATACCCGATGGATGGCGGCCCAGCTCATGGCCACCCAGGGCGATCGCTACGATCGCATTCTCGACAGCTTTCAATGTGAAGTTGATGTCCGACGAAGAGGCGGACGGTGTGCTCAACTCGATTTTCGTAAGAATCGCGAGCGGTCTGGTATGTGACCCGGCCAAGGTACGACTGGTGGAGGAGGCGGGTGGCGGCATGTACGCGCACGGGTTTGGCAATTGGTTCGTGGGAGTCGATGGCTGGCGTGACGCGTTGAAGCGGTCGCAGGTGCCGGTGCTGGTCGTGCAGGGACAGTGCGACTTCATTCCCTATCCGACCGCATACGAGTACGTCGATCTCCTTCCGCGGGGCGAGTACGGCTACGTAAAAGGCGCCGGCCACGTCATCTACTGGGAGAAGCCCGACGAGCTCATCGAAATGGTCGCCGGATTCCTCGTCGCCGGAGACAGTGCGATCGCTCCGGGGCCTCCGCGGTAGCCTGCCCCGCCTATGCCCTGAAGGTCATTCGTAGACTTCGGTCGCGCCCAAGCAGGTGAAGTGGGGCGCTGCCGAGCCCCAAGGATCATAAGGTGCGATTCAGCCCGACCGATCGAGCACACGGTACTGGACCGCCTCCGCGACATGCTCGGCCCGGACCGAGTTCGACCCGTTAAGGTCGGCGATCGTGCGCGCCACCTTGATGATCCGGTGATAGGCCCGGGCGCTCAGCCCCAGCCGCTCCACCGCCCGCCGGACGAGCGCACTCCCCCGGCGGTCGAGACGGCAGTTGCGCCGGAGCGCCGCCGGGCCGAGCTCGCCGTTCGACTGCGGCCCTTGGCGCCGGCGGGCGCGCGCGCGGGCCGCCATCACCCGCTCCCGGACGCGGGCGCTCGGCTCCCCAGCCGGCCTTCCGGTCAGCTGGCGCCATTCGACGGGCGGCACATCGACGTGCAGGTCGATGCGGTCGAGGAGCGGGCCCGAGATCCGGCTCAGGTAGCGTTGCACCTGGCCGGGGTCGCAGGTGCAGCGGTCCGGGTCTCCGTGGTAGCCGCAGCCGCACGGGTTCATGGCCCCGGCCAGCAGGATGGTGGCCGGAAAGCTGACCGCGGCGCGGGCGCGCACCAGGTTGACCCGGCGCTCTTCGAGCGGCTGGCGCAGCAGGTCGAGGAGCCGCGGCCGGAACTCGGGCAGCTCGTCGAGGAACAGCACCCCCCGGTGGGCGAGCGATACCTCGCCCGGACGCGGAACCGAGCCCCCGCCGATCAGCCCCGCCTCGCTGATCGTGTGGTGCGGGGCCCGGAACGGCCGCACTCGAATCAGACCCCCGCCGGGGGGAAGCCGACCGGCGACGCTGTGCACGGCGGTCACCTCGACCGCCTCGGCCAGGCTGAGGGGCGGGAGGATGCCGGGCAGGCGCCGGGCGAGCATCGTCTTTCCCGCCCCGGGTGGGCCGCGGAGGAGGATGTTGTGGCCCCCGGCGGCCGCGACCTCGAGCGCCCGTTTGGCGCTCGGCTGCCCGCACACCTCGGCCAGATCGGGCCGCGGAGGCGAGGTCTCGGACACCTCGTGTGTTTCGCTCGCCTGACTGAGCGCGCCACGACCCTGGAGAAAGGCGACGACTGCCGCCAGGTCGACCGCCCCGTACACCTGGATCCCTTCGACCGGTTTCGTCTCCGGCAGATTCGGCTCCGGGACGATGAGCCCTTCGAGCCCGACCTGGCGGGAGCAGCGCAGGGCGATCGGCAGCGCGCCGCGAACGGCCCGCAGCCTTCCGTCGAGTCCGAGCTCCCCGATCATCGCGTAGCGTTCGGTCTTCTCCGGGGGCACCGAGCCGGCGGCGCACAGAATGCCGACCGTGATCGGAAGGTCGAAGGCGGCACCCGACTTCGGAATGTCGGCGGGCGCGAGGTTGACGGTGATGCGAAGTCCGGGAACGTGCAGACCGAGGTGGGAGGCCGCAGAACGAATGCGCTCGCGTCCTTCGCGCACGGCGCTCTCGGCCAGTCCGACGATCTGGATGAGGGGCGTGCCGCGGGTGATGGAAACCTCGACGCGAACGGGGTAGGCCTCGATCCCTCGCAGGGCGGCGGACGGCACGGTGCGCACCATACGCCGACTTCGGGCGGGCGCTCAACGTCGCCTCAACCCGCCTCCGTCGGCGGTCGCGCGGCGCTATTCGGTCGCGCGGCGCTATTCGGTCACGCGGCGCTATTCGGTCACGGCCGTGAAGTTGGCGAACCCCGCCCGGGTCTGGCCGTCGGAGGTCACCCGGGCGACCGTCACCTCGTAGCCGGCCAGCGGAGTGAGGACCAGCTGGTCCCCCGCCGTCTCGGCCCCCTGCGGCACGACGCCATGCGTTACCGGTGAGGTGATGTTGTTGACCGGATCACCGTTGGCATCTCTGGTCACGATGCTCCACGCAACGCCCGCGTTGCCGCTGAGCTGGGAGACGCGCACGCTATACGCCGGTCCCACGTCCCAGGAGTACTCAGGGGTCAAGCCCTCGCTCACCTCCACCGCGAAGTCGGGCTCGGGCGGCCCCGGAGGACCGGGGAGCGCCTCGTTGCTGCATCCCGGCAGCACGAGCAAGAGGAGCGGCACCAGCGCCCGGGGCGATATGGGCTTCATCTCAGAATCACTCTCCTGTGGGTGGTCGTCATCGCCGCTTCTGGTCGATTCGAGTTTTCGATTCGGGAGGGGCTGGCCGGAGGCAGACACGAGGTCCGGCTCACAGCTCCTCCGGTTCGTCCCAGGTCTCGGACCAGAAGGCGTCCTCCTCGGATCGGATTCGATCGCGATCCAGCGGTTCCTCCTCTTCTACCCGCAGCGTGCCTTCCCGTTCGATCCGGCGCACCATCGAATCGGAGATCGCCGACTTCGGGGCCCGGGTCAGCAGGCGACGCGCCCGCGTCGCGATCAGCACCACGACGACCAGCACGAGCCAGAGGAAGAGGTCCATGCCTACAAACAACCACCTTGTCTGCGGCCCGGCAACGTCACATCCTGTCGAGCCGACGGGGCTGGTGCGCTTCGTCCCCGCCCGGGCGGCGTCCGCGCCGCCGTCCACCGACCCGGCCCTGACCGTGCAGGCGCGTGGCATCCACGAGCATGAACGTCCCCGAGCCGGAATCCTTGACAGAGGTCACGAGCCGCAAGGCGCACGGCGCGCCGCTCCGTCTCGGCCATCTCACCTGGGCCGATGCGCTCGCCGCGCTCCGGCGCGACCCTCGCATCATACTCCCTGTCGGCAGCTGTCTTCAGCACGGCCCCCACCTGCCGCTGGCCACCGACTCGCTGGTCATCACGCGGATCGCCGAGGAGGTGTCCGCCCGCCACCAGGTTCTGCTTGCGCCGACTCTGCCGTACGGCGTCGCTTCTGAGGCCGAGAGGGAGTACGCCGGCACTGCGTCGCTCAACGAGAAGACCCTTCACCGAGCTCTCAACGAGCTGGTGAGCTGCTGGGAGCGCCACGGGATGACGCAGATCGTGCTCATGACGGCGCACGGGTACGGTCCGCACCTGCGCGCGCTGTCGACGGTGATCAGCGAGACCGTCCGGGTGCGAGCGGTTGATCTGCACGCAATCGATCTGTCGGCTTTCCCCGGGGCTCCCCTCGCCGCCCAGCACGCGGGAGAACTGGCCACGTCCCTCATGCTCTACCTCGAACCCCGGCTGGTTCGAACCGAACACATCCGCGATGCGGCGTTGCCCGACGCCGAGGTGCGAAAGATCACCCGCAGCGAGGAGCCCGTGCCGGTGAGGGGATCGGAGGGGGTGGTCGGACAGCCTTCACTGGCGTCGGCAGAACTCGGCCGGGATATTTATGGGTTCCTGGTGGATCATATCGCACGCCGGTTGTTCGGGGGCGATGGTGACACGGATTGACGACTCGAGGCGGGAGGGGACGGGGCGGGCGCGATCGATCGCCCTGCTCGCTCTGCTGTCCTCGGCCGGGGCCGTGGCGGCTCAACAGCCGGCGGCAGCCGACGAAGAGTTGGACCAGGGACGGTTCGAGGTGTGGATGGGAGGACAGCGCATCGGGACCGAGGTGTTCGCGATTCGACGGGTCGGGAGCAAGATTCGGGCGGTGGGTCGGCTCCAGCTCGAGCCCGGCGTCGAGTCGGTGTGGCCGTACGAGGTTCGCCTGCAGACCAACACGCGATTCGAGCCGGAGATTTACGAGCTCCAGTTCATGGGTGGACCCGTTCGCAACGTGGTGGGGCGACGAACCGAGAACGGTCTGCTGGTCCACACCGCAACCGAAACCGGTGACCGGTTCAAGGAATTCGCGACCGCGGCCGGCACCGTCATCCTCGAGACAGGGTCCGCGCATCATTTCTACATACTGTTCCGCAGACTCGGGGCGGACGGCGCCCCGACCGGCCGCCATGCCGTGCCCGTGCTCGTCCCCACCGCGAACCGCGCTGCCCAGGCCGGCGTGGTGCGCGCTGGTCCCACGAAGCTGAATATCGGGGGCAGGAGCTACGACGTGACGAGGTACGACGTGTCGGTGGGCGAGGTGACGCACGAAGTATTCATCGATTCGGAGGGTCGGGTTCTCAAAGTCGCTGCTCCCGAGAGCGGGTGGCAGGCAATCAGAGCACAGGGGGACTGACATGGTCGACGACACGGATGTGAGCCGCCCCGGCATGGACGCAGCGGGTGCGCCGGAACCGCTGCCCAATCTGTTCACCCGGGCGATCCAGGTGTTCGTCGCCCCCGGGGCGTTGTTTAATCGGCTGAAGGAAAAACCGGTATGGCTGGGAGCGTTGCTGGTCGTCCTCGTGCTTGCAGGCGCGGCGGCGCTGCTGGTGCCGGCTGACGTAATGCGTGACGCGTTCACGCAGAATCTACCTCCCGACGCGACGCCGGAGGCGATAGAGCAGGCGGAGCGCATGGCGGACATTTTTACTTCCCCCGGTGTGCGACTTGTCACCAATCTGATTCCGATACCGATAATCCTCTTGATCTGGGTCGGCGTTCTGATGCTCGTGTTCAACGTCTTCATGGGCGGCGATGCGAGCTTCAAGCAGCTTCTCTCCTTCACGTCTCACTCATGGATCATTCCAACGGCGGGCACGCTGGTGTCGGTACCCTTGCGTGCGGCCAAAGGCGAAATGACGGCCGGCCTGAACCTCGGTCTTCTCGTGCCACCCGACTCCGGATTTCTCTATCGTTTCCTGGCCGGAATGGACCTGTTCGCGTTGTGGGGATTGCTCGTTCTCGCCATCGGCCTGACGAAGCTGTATGCGAAACGGTCGATCGCTCAAGCGGCAACGATTCTGATCATTCTCTACGCGCTGCTCGTCGCCGGTTTCGCCGCGATCGGCGGTCCGCGGTGACGTGCGGCCGGATCTACTGAACGAGTCGATTCGGCTGCGTGTTCAGGATTTGGCTGACCTGTCGCGGGACAGCCTTTTCCTGAAACCATCCGATACACATCGGCGTACCTGAACAGCATGAAGCGTAAACGCAAAGTACTCATAGGAATCGGCGTCGTTGCCGTCCTGGCGGTTTTCACCGTCCTGTCGCTGCGACGGGAGAGCGGCAAGACGGTCGAGGTCCGGGTCGAGCAGGTCGGCCGCCGAGATCTCGTCGCCCGGGTGACTGCCAGCGGGTACATCGAGCCCAAGCGCTCCGTCGACATCAGCGCCGACATTTCGGGGCGCATCGTCGACCTGCGGGTGGAAGAGGGGGACGACGTGAGGGAGGGCGACCTCCTTCTCGTCATCGACCCGGCGCGCTACGAGGCGGCCGTCCAGCAGGCGCGGGCGGCCCTTTCGGAGGCCCGCGCACGCGAGGCCCAGGCGCGGGCGGCCTGGGAGCAGGCAAACCGGGACTACGAGCGGACGCAGGCTCTGAAGCAGGCGACGCCCGACCTGGTGACGGATCAGGAGCTGGAGTTGGCCCGGACCGAGGCGGCTGTCCAGGAAGCCTTGTGGAGAGCCGCGGAACACACCGTCGCCCGCGCGCAGGGGAGCCTCGACGAGGCACAGGATCTGCTGGACAAAACGGTCATTCGGGCGCCGATGAGCGGCCGGATCACGCGTCTCAACGTGGAGCGCGGTGAAACGGCGATCGTCGGCACCATGAACAACCCCGGCAGCTTGTTGCTCACCGTTGCCGATCTGTCGGAGATGGAGGCGGTGGTCGAGGTCGACGAGACGGACGTGCCGGCGATCAGCGTCGGCGATTCCACCGTAATCGAGATCGATGCGTTCCCGAACCGGCAATTCGTGGGACGGGTAACGAAGATCGGCAACAGCTCGATTCGGCCACGCAGTTCGATGCAGAGCTCCGCCGAGCAGGCGATCGACTTCGAGGTGCGGATCGAGCTGGAACAGCCCCCGTCCGGAATCCGTCCCGATCTCTCGGCCACCTCGGATGTGATCACCGCCACCCGCTCACAGACGCTGGCCATTCCGATCATCGCGCTTACTCTGATGTCGCGCGATGACTTCGAGCAGCTGCCGAACGAGAACCTGCCGGCCGCAGGTGGGGACGGCAGCAGCGAGGATATCGAAGGGGTATATGTGCTCGATGGCGATCGGGTGCGTTTTCGCCCGGTCGAGGTCGGGATATCGGGAGACAACTACTTCGAGGTCGTGTCGGGTCTCGAGGAGGGCGAGACGGTCGTCGCCGGCAC
>CAZJXR010000076.1:0-16448 GCA_964550085.1 uncultured Gemmatimonadota bacterium | reverse complement strand
CCCCGGGGCCACGTTCACGGCCACGCTCAGTAGCGGAGGCATTCCACCGGATCCAGGTTGGCGGCCTTTCGGGCCGGGAAGATTCCGGCCAGAACACCGATCGCGGCGAGGAGGGTCAGGGTGATTCCCAGCACCGTCCCCGAGATGGTCGGATTGCCGACGAACTCGTCCATCGGCAGCAACGACAGAAGTTCGACCAATCCCACCGAGGCGAGAAAGCCGAGAAGCGCTCCGATCGCCACCACGAGCAGACTCTCGGCCAGGAACTGCCGTAAGATGTCGCGCCGGCGCGCCCCCACCGATCGCTTCACCCCGATCTCCCGCGTGCGTTCCCGGACCACGATGTACATGATATTGGCTACCCCAATGCCACCCACCGTCAGGGTGAACCCCCCGACAATGCCGAAGAAGATCTTGAAGCCGAGGAACATGTAGCCGAACAACTTCTCCCACTCGGACGTGTCCCAGACGGCGAGCGCGTCTTCATCATCCGGATTGAACCGATACTTGCGCCCGAGAACCTCGTACACCCGCCGCTCCACCGCTTTGGTAAGTTCGGCATCGCGCGTCCGGTAGACGATGTTCGCCACGTAGCGGTCGCCGAACAGGGCACGGTGGGTGCTGGCGGCGATGAATATGCGGTCTTTGTCGCGCGAGTTGTACGACGAGTTCTGGAGCTTGGGGCGCATCACGCCGACCACCGTAAACGGGACCTCGCCCACGAACACCTCCTGGCCGACCGGTTGTTCTTTGCCGAACAACAGCCCGGCCAGTTCGTCGCCCAGCACCGCGACGCGACGCCTCTCATCGACGTCGCGCTGGTTGATGAAGCGACCGCCCGTGTCGGGGATGATGTTTCGCATATCGCCGTACACGGGATGGATCCCGGTGATGTTGGGGGTCGCGCTGCTCCTCCCCCGCCGCACCGCGGTGCTCCGGTCGCTGTACTCCGGGCTGATCATGACGATGTCGGGGATTTCCCGTGTCAGCAGGACAGCGTCCTCTTCGCGCAGCTCGATGTAGCGGCCCTCCGGAAAGCCGGCGAACGACTCGGTGGTTCGGCCACCAAACAGGATTACGATACGGTCTCCCAACCCGTGGAACCGCTTTCGAGTCTGGTTCTCGAGTCCGACGCCGAAGGCGAGCAGCACCACTACCGCCACCGTCCCCCAGGTGATGCCGAGCACGGTGAGGGCGGTCCGCAGGCGCTGCGACCGCATGTCGGCCGTGAACTGACGCACGGTGTCGAACACGAGACTACTGGATCTCCCTCGGCGGCTTCTCCACGATCTCTTCGCCCTCCTGCAGGCCGGAGACTACCTCGATGTCGATGCCGTCGCTCAGCCCGGTCTCGATCTCCCGCCTCTCGGCGGCCTCGCCCGCCAGCTGCACCGTCACCCGTGTGACGCCGTCCTCGCTCGTGAGCAGGCGCTCGGGAATCGTCAGCACGTTCTCGCGCTTTTCGATAATGATGTCGGCGCTGGCCGAGTAGCCCGCCCTCAGCGTCACCCCCTCGGTCGAGGTGACGGCGATCTCCAGCGGAAACACGGTCGCGTTGTCCTCCTCCTGCCCCTTGAGCGAGATCTTTTCCACCGTTCCCTCGACCCGAGCTTCCGGCAACGCCCCGACCTTGATCGTCGCCGGCATCCCCTCCTCGAGCCGTCCCACGTCGATCTCATCGACGGTCCCGCGGAAAAGCAGCTGGTCCATTTCTGCCATCGTCATCAGGACCGTGCCTTCCTGAAACGATGTGAGCGGCACGACCGGGTCGCCGATCTCCACCATCTTCTCCAGGATGAAGCCGCTGATCGGCGACTTGACCACCGTTTCGATATCCTCGCCCGCGATCTTCACTCGTCCCTGTTCGAGCAGCGCCAGCCGCTCCCGGGCCATCTGCGCCTGTGTCTTCGCCTGGGCGAACTGCCGATCGACTGTCTCGAACTCCTGTTGCGAGACGAAGGCGTTGTTGCGCAGGGTCGAGAGTCGGGTCCATTCCTTCTCGACCGTTGCGAGCTCGATCTCACGCAGTTCGAGCTGTCGACGGGCCTCCACCAGCTCGAGCGGTGTGGGATTGGGTTGGATCTCCAGCAGTGGCTGGCCGATGCGGACGAAGTCGCCGACCTCGGCGAAGCGGCGCTTGACGACGCCCGCGGTCTGAGACTTCACCCCTACCTCGACCTCCGGCTCGATGCGACCAACGGCCAGCGCCTTGTCCACGATCGTGCCGCGTTCGACCGTGATGGTCTTCATTCCGTTGCCATCGCCGTTTCCGCTGAAGGAAAGAGCCGTCGCCGACACCCCGACGACGGCCACGGCAGCGACAACGCCCAGAGTCACTTTGGTGCGTCGCTTCATGACCAGGAGCCTGTCCGAGAAGTATCCCTCATCTCGCGGGAGGATGGCCGAACGGCCCGCCCTCTCGCGGGTTCCGTGGACCGCCATGCGATCCGGTGGACACTACGGCCGGCAGGGCGGGGAAAGTTTCGTATGCCGCCACCCTGCGAGGGCGTCGCACCTCCGTCCTATCTGTGCCGGGTCGGTCGCGTTCGTCGCGCGGCGTAACGCCCGTGTCTCGCCCGGCGTCATAGTTACGGCCTCCGGGTGTCGGGAAGGGTCGGCCCCCGCGTCCTTGGGCCACAGTTCAAATGCCCTTGCGACCGGCCTGCGGCGACCCTCTCTTTGAGGTCGATTCGGGGTTGGCGCGGACTGGCGCATGGCCGTCCACAACCCAGGGAGATTGCTTGAAGCGAACAGTCCTCGGTCCCGTGCTGCTCGCGCTCGTCGCGGCGTGCTCGAGTAACCCACCCGCGACCACAGAACCGGACGAGCCCCCGGGGGTCGCATGGACCCAGACGGGCGTCGCTTCCTGGTACGGCCCCAAGTTCCACGGTCGCCGAACCGCCAACGGCGAGGTGTACGACATGGACGGGATGACGGCGGCGCACCGAACCCTTCCCTTCGATACCCGGGTGCGGGTCGAGAACCTGGACAACGGTCGGGTGACGGAAGTGCGCATCAATGACCGCGGGCCGTTCGTCGACAATCGGATCATCGATCTTTCTCGGGCGGCGGCCAGAGAGGTGGGCATCTACTCCAGCGGGATCGCGACGGTGCGAATCGTGGTGATCGGCGTGCCGTCGAGCTGCCGCCAGGTGCAGGTGGGCGCGTTCGGGGATCCATCGAACGCCGCCGACATGGTCGAGCGCCTGCAGGCCGACGGCCAGCCGGCACGGAGCGAACGCGGCGCAGATGGTGTAACCCGTGTCCTGCTCGGACCCTACAGCGATGCATCGGAGGCCCAGCGAGCCCGAGCCCGCTACGACGGGTTCATCCAGCCGTGCTAGCCACGGACGAGGGGTGGAAGGAGAAGCGGGCAGAGGGAATCCAACCTGGCGGCCCCCCGATCAGTTGGAGGCTCGGTGCGGACCCTCGGTCGCTCACGTCCGTACTACAGAATCACGTCGCCGGCGGTCCGTCCCACCGACGGTCGCGGTCGGACCGTGTCCTTTACAGGAGCGAGCAGCGCGCATGCAACTGACGAGTCGGGGCAGGTTCCTCCTAGCCGTATCGGGGCTGTTGGCCATGGGCGCGGGTCCGATCGCTCCCGACGCCCTCGCTCAGTATTTCGGCCGCAACAAAGTGCGGTACGAGAGCTTCGATTTCGAGATCCTCAAAACCGAGCACTTCGACATTTACTTCTATCCGGAGGAGCGCGAGGCGATCGAGCTGGCGGGGCGGATGGCCGAGCGCTGGTACTCGCGTCTCTCTCGTTTGCTGGACCACGAGTTCCGCCGTCGCCAACCCATCATTCTGTACTCCGCCCATCCGCAGTTCGAGCAGACCAACGCCGTATACGGCGAGCTCAGCGAATCCACCGGCGGTGTTACCGAGATCTTCAAACGCCGGGTCGTGCTGCCGTTCGCCGGTCCGATCGCCGAGACCGATCACGTGTTGGGTCACGAGCTCGTTCATGCATTTCAGTTCTCGATCACCGGGCAGGGCCGGGCCGATGCCGCCTTCGTCGTGCCATCGGCGGTTCGCCTGCCTCTGTGGTTCATCGAGGGGATGGCGGAGTTTCTGACCCTGGGCCCGCACGATCCTCACACGGCCATGTGGATGCGAGAGGCGGTGCGAGCCGACGATCTCCCGACCGTCGCCGACCTGTGGAACCCACGCTACTTCCCCTACCGGTACGGCCAGTCGCTGTGGGCGTACATCGCGGGCCGGTGGGGCGACCGTACCGTTGGCACGATGCTCAAGGTGGCCGGACAGACGCTCGACATCGAGACGACGGTGCAGCGGGTGCTCGAGATCACCACCGACTCGCTGTCGACGGCGTGGCACAACGCCCTGCGGAGGCAATACGAGGTGGTGGCCGCCGTCACCGACTCGGTAGCCGAGTATGCGAACGTGCTCATCGGCCCGGCGTCATCGGGCGGCAATCTCAACGTCGCTCCCTCGATCAGTCCCGACGGAAACTGGCTCGTGTTCCTGTCGGAAAAGGACCTGTTCTCGATCGACGTGTACGTGGCCGATGCGAACACGGGCGAGATCCTGCGCAAGCTTACCAAGACGGCCACCGACCCGCACTTCGAAAGCCTGCAGTTTATCAACTCGGCCGGCGCATGGAGCGACGACGGCCGGTTCTTCGTCCTTGCCGGCGTAACCAAAGGAACGGCGGTGTTGTCGATCCTGGAAACCGCCACCGGCGATCGTGAGAAAGAGCTCAAGGTTCGCGAAGTCGATGAGATCTTCAACCCGACCTGGTCCCCGGACGGTCGTTTCATCGCATTCTCGGCCATCAAGGGCGGGCTGATGGATCTGTGGGTGATCGAGGTCGCGGATGGCACCCTCCGGCGCCTCACCAATGACGCCTACGCCGAGCTGCAGCCGGACTGGTCTCCGGACGGGGCGTGGATCGCGTTCGTGACCGACCGCTTCGGAGCCGATCTGCAAACGATCAAGATGGGCGACTACCGGTTGGCGGTCATCGATCCCGACAGCGGTCAGATCGAGCTCGTGCCCGGCTTCAGTCAAGGAAAGGACATCAATCCGCAGTGGTCAGCGGACTCTCAGAGCCTGTTCTTCATCTCGGATCGGGGCGGTATCAGCAACGTGTACCGGGTGGAGCGCGCCAGCGGCCGCCTGTTTCAGATCACCGACCTGATCGGCGGGGTGAGCGGAATTACCGCTTTGAGTCCGGCGCTGTCGGTGGCCCGCGGGACCGACAAGCTGGTGTTCAGCACGTACGAAGACGGCCGCTACCTGATCTACAGCTTCGATCAGACCGACAAGCTGGCCGGAAGCCCGCCGGAGGCCCTCGAGACGGTGGTGGATCCCGGCATGCTGCCGCCGGAGCAGCGAGTGAGCGAGGAGCTCCTCGTCCTGCTCGACAACCCGGAGCTGGGGCTGCCCGACACGATCACCTTCCAGGTGACCGCATACAAGCCGGGCCTGTCGCTCGACTACATCGCGCACCCCAGCCTCGGTCTTGCGGTCGGTGGTAGCGGATTTTTCGTCGGAGGCGGGGCGGGCCTGTACTGGAGCGACATGCTGGGTGACCATAACCTCGCCACCTTCTTCACCATCAGCAACGAGGGGGGTGACTTCACCAAGAGCACGGCCCTCGGCGCCCAGTACACGAACCGCTCGCACCGGATCAACTGGGGCGGTGCGGTCAGCCAGATTCCCCTCATTATCCGGGATTTCCGAATCTTCCAAGGGGTCATCGACGGGGAGCTGGTCGAGGTCGAGCAGGTGCTCCGCGAGTGGCAGGTGAACCGTGAGGTGGCTGGGATCCTCTACTTTCCGATCGACCGTGCCCAGCGGATCGAGTTGTCCGCAGGGTTCCGGAATATCGATTTTTCGGGCGAGGTTCAGACGCGTGCCTTTACCATCGACAACCGCCTGATCATAGACGAGACCACTTCCTTGCCGGCCGACACGCTCCCATCGCTGAACCTGGCGGTCGGGAGCCTCGCCCTCGTCTACGACAACTCGATCTTCGCGGGCACCAGTCCGGTGCTCGGCCAGCGATACCGATTCGAAGCCTCCCCGGTGGTCGGCAGCTTGAATTACGTCAATCTGCTAGCCGACTACCGGCGCTACGTAATGCCGACCAGGCCGGTCACGCTCGCCTTTCGGGGCCTGACCTTCGGCCGTTATGGCGGGGGGGCCGACGACCCTCGACTGGTTTCGCTGTTTCTCGGTTACCCATTCCTGATCCGGGGGTACAACAGCGGCTCCTTCACCGGCAGCGAATGCGATCCCCCGCCGGGGGCTCCCACCGCCTGTCCCGTGTATGACAATCTGTTCGGAAGCAAGCTCGCGGTGTTCAACTTCGAGGTCCGAGTGCCCCTGCTGGGCGCGATCGGCCTGTTCCCGGCTCAAGGTGCGCCGCCAGCCGAGATCGGTACCTTCTTCGATGCGGGGATCGCGTGGGGCAACGATAACCGGAGCACCGTGGTGGACGTCGCCAGCCCCAACGACCCGGTGACGAGCATCGGTGGCCTGTTCCGCCTGAACCTGTTCGGTTTCGCCGTCTTGGAGATGGACTACGTGTGGCCGCTCGACCGTCCGGATCAGGGTCCGTACTTCCTGTTCCACTTCAATCCAGGATTCTGATCCTGCCTGTCAGCTGCCGGCTCGCAGTGCCATCGCCGCGGTAAAGGCGCGTCTGGCTTCCTCTCCGAACAGCACGAACCGCACCCGACGCACGTGCTCAAGGTTCGGCGCCGCCTCGATCACCGAGCGCACCGCGACTTCGGCTGCCTCCTGAAGCGGGTAGCCGAAGACGCCGGTGGAAATGGCCGGAAAGGCGATCGACCGGAGCCGACGCGAGTCGGCGATTCGGAGCGCGTTCCGGTAACAGGAGGAGAGCAACTCTGCAGCAGGCTCATCGCGACCATACACCGGGCCGAGACAGTGAATGACGTAGCGGTTGGGCAGGCGGTGGCCGCCGGTGATCACCGCTTCGCCGGGTTCGATCGGTGCCAGCGGCGCACATTCGTCGGCCAGCTGTGGACCGGCGGCTCGATGGATCGCGCCCGCAACGCCGCCGCCTGGGCGGAGCTCGGCGTTGGCGGCATTGACGATCGCATCGAAATCCGACTGCTTCGTAATGTCGCCTTCAGCCCCCTCGATGCTCACCGCACCTGCCGTAATGTGCATCGTCGCTCTCCCGGTTCCGGCTTCCATGACCTATCCTAATAAGCCGGCGACGATCGTGCCGGCCTTCACGCGAGGAACGGACGCAGTGGACGATTTCGGCTCGAAAAACCTGAGGGAACTGCTCGAAGGGGCGCGCGCCCCTTGTGTGTCGATCTACCTGCCGACGCGACGTGGAGCGGGTGCCGCCGATGCGCACGCGCTTCGCTTTCGGGCTGCGGTGGCGCGGAGTCGCGAACTGCTGGAAGCGCGCGACGGGGCGGGAGCAGAAGGAGTGCTCACCGGCCTGGAAGAGCTGCTCGCCGACCGCGAGTTCTGGCGCCGCCAGGACGACGGGCTCGCCGTGTTCGCGGCCCCCGGCTTTCGGCGCCAGTTCCGCCTCCGGGCTTCGCTTCCCGAGCTCGTCAGTGTCGGGCCGACCTTCCACGCACGACCGCTGTTCGAGTATCTGCAGGCTCCGCGGCGTTATTGGGTGCTGTCCCTGAGTCAGAAGCAGGTGAGACTGTGGGAGGGCACCGCCGACAGGTTGACTCCGGTGCAGGCCGACCGGCTACCGAGCGATCTCGCATCGGCGCTCGGCCGCCAGGTGGAGCGGGACGAGATCAGTTTTCACAGCCCGCGCGGGCCCGGTAACGCGCCAATCTACCACGGGCACGGCGTCGGGAAGGACGACGCGAAACCGGAGCTGGAGCGGTTCTTTCGGCTCGTCGACGACGCGGTGGCGGAGATCCTGCCGGGACAGTCCGGTCCGATCGTGCTGGCGGCGGTCGATTACTACCACCCGATGTACCGATCTCTCACGCGACTGACCGCCCTCGCCCCGGAGGGAATCCCGGGCAACGTAAGTGAGTGGGAGTCGGAGCGTCTGCACGAAGCTTCCTGGCCGATTGCGCGACAGACGGTGGAACGGGAGGTGGACGACGCGCTCGCCCGGTGGGAACAGGGATTCGGGCGCGGCAAGACGGAGGCGGATCTCGCCACCGCGTTTCGTCTTGCGGTGGCCGGGCGCCTGCACCTGCTGCTCACCGAGCGCGGCCGCTTTGTTTGGGGCTTCGCCGACCCAATCAGCGGCGACATCTCCGTACTTTCCGAGAACGGCGCTGATCCGGATCCGGAAGCCGTCGATCTTCTCAACGAGCTGATGTGCACTGTGGTCCGGCACGGAGGCCAGGCGCTCGTCCTGCCGGCGGAGCGCATGCCCACCACCACCGGCGTGGCGGCGATCCTCCGCTAGCAGCGAACGCCAGCGAACGCATGCGCTCGCGGGGGAACGCCGGCGGGGTGTCCAGCCACTACGCCGGCGCCGGGAGCGTGTTACTTCGAAGGCTGATAGTAGGGGTTCGTGCCCGCCTGGTGGTCGGTCACGTCTTGAATCTCCACCACCTCGGGAATCGCCTCGGTGATGATCCGGCGGATTCCCTGCGTCAGAGTCACCGAGGCCATTCCACATCCCTGGCAACCCCCGCTCATGCGCAGATACACGACGTTATCGCGAATATCCACCAGTGACACTGCCCCACCGTGAGCCGCGATCGCCGGGTTCACCTGGTGCTCGATCACGTGCTGCACTCGATCTGCCAGTGGCCCGGTCGGCGGCTCCGAGCCGACTGGACGTGCATTGGGATTCTCGACTCGGAACCCGCTTCCGTCGAGGGACTCGACCCAGTCGACCGTCGCTCCGTCGAGAAAAGAGAGGCTCCCCGGATCGACCACCACGTCGAAGCCGCCGACATCGAACGCCTCGTCGTCCGGTTTCCGTTCCCATGGCTCGATGAGGGCGAGGTCGTAGCGTGGCGACAACGGGCTCGAGTCCAGCACAGCGACCCGTACCGCGAGATCCGCGACATCCTCACTCCTGATGAAGTCGAGCACCTGGCGGCGCGCTTCGTCGGTGAAACTTATCATGCATTCACTCCCGGTCTTGTCTAGCGACCTGCTCGCTTTGTGATTGACACCCCGTTCGCCAGTGCGGGTTTCGTGCACGTCAGTCGCCGAATATCGCCCGGGTGACGAACAGGAGATTCGCCGGTCGCTCGGCCATGCGCCGCATCAGGTAGGAGTACCATTCGGAACCGTACGGAACGTAGATCCGCATCCGGTGACCGTCGGCCGTGAGCCTGCGCTGGTAATCGCGACGCACACCGTACAACATCTGGAACTCGAACGCCCCTGCCGCGATGTCGTTTTCTCGGACGAAGTCGAGTGTCGCTTCGACCATCTTTTCGTCGTGCGTGGCGATGGCGGTCGGCACGCCGGCGGTGAGCAGCATGCGCATGAGGCGAATGTAATTCGCATCCACCTCTTCCTTCGAGGCGTACGCGACCGTTTCCGGTTCATCGTACGCGCCTTTGCACAGGCGAACCGGCGCCTTCAGCTCGATCAGACGTGCCACATCGGCTTCGCTCCGCCGCAAGTACGACTGGATGACGACGCCGACGTTACGGAGCCGCTCGAACACGCGCTCGAAGATATCGAGCGTGACCTGCGTATAGTCGGAGCTCTCCATGTCGATGCGGACGAAGTTGTCCAGGCGTGCGGCGCGTTCGACGATACGGGCCAGCTTCTGGTAACACAGCTCTGCATCGATCGTCAGCCCCAGCTGCGTGAGCTTGAGGGAGAGCGTCGCGCGCGCGGCGCTTTCGGGTATCGCATCGAGGCTGGCGATGTAGCTGTGGGTTGCCGCCTCCGCCTCGGCGGCGTCCGATACGCTCTCGCCCAGATAATCGAGGGTGACTGCGAAGCCCTCCTCGTTGAGTCGCCGGGCGACGGCCAGCGCGTCCTCGAGGCTCTCCCCTGCGACGAAGCGGTGCGCGACCTGTCGCGAGAACGGCACGCGCAGTATCGCATCCTTCAGCTCATGTCGCTCGCTGAGTGCCAGCAGCAACCGTCGCAGAAGCACCTACCGGATCGAAGCCACGGGACGAGGCCGTTCGGCCCCCTCGGCTGGCCGAATCTGCACCGAGCGCGGAGGGAAAGCCAGCCGCGAGTACCGCGATCCGTACCGAAGCGGATTCGACGCAGCCTCAGGTCTGGTGGAGAGCGGTCGCATACTCACGGAGCTGCGCGACCGTATACAATGCCAGCACGGGGAAGCCGGCGGCTTCGATTGCCTGGCGTCCGCCCTCCTCGCGATCGACGAGAGCAAGCACCACCACCACCTCGCCACCGGCCTCTCGCACCGCCTCGCAGGCCTCGAGCGCGGACGCGCCGCTGGTGATGACGTCCTCGACGACGGCGACCCGGCTCCCCTCCTCGAAGCAGCCCTCGATCCGACGCCCGCGGCCATGGCCCTTGGCCTCCTTCCGCACCGAGAAGGCGTGGATCGGCGATTCGTCGCGCCAGCTCTGTCCGGCGATGGAGTAGGCGATCGGATCGGCGCCCATGGTGAGTCCGCCGACCAGGTCCGGTCGCACGCCGGCCTGCTCCAGGGCACGCAGTGCGACGGCTCCGATGAGTGCTTGACCTTCCGCGTGCATGGTGGTGAGACGACAGTCGACGTAGTAGTCACTGCGGCGTCCGGACGCGAGGGTGAAGTCGCCCGTCCGAAAGGACCGCTCGGCGAGAAGCACGCCGAGACGATGGCGCCCGTGGGTGAACTGCTCGCGCCCTGTCTGTTCAGCCAACCCGTCGCAGCGCCCGATCAAAGGGTTCCGCGCATGTCGCGCACAGGCCGTAGATCTTGAGCTGTCGGGTGACCGCTTCGAAGCCTGCGGCCCGAGCCACCTCCGTCTGGATCGAATCGAGCGCCGGGCGACTGAACTCTGTCACGCTGCCGCATGAAGTACAGATCAGGTGATCGGAGTGAGCGGGCCCGACACGCATCTCATACCGCTTGAAGCCCTCGTCGAAGTCATGCTCTACCGCGAGTCCGACCTCGACGAGCAGCTTGAGCGTGCGGTAGACGGTGGCTTTGCCGATGTGATCGCCGCGCAGTCGAAGCTGTTCGGCGATGTCATCGGCCGACAGGTGGCCGCTGGACTCGAACAGAACGTCGGCGATCGCCTCGCGCTGCTGCGTCAGCGGGAGGCCGAGCTCGCGGAGGTGGGCCTGGAGCACCCCCATCATCACCGCCGCGCAACCACGTGGCGGGCTAGTCGTCAGCGTGCCTTGCATCTCCGCTCCCGCTCTGTTCGCCTTCCGCTGCCGCGCCGCTACCATCGATCGATTTCGGCCGGTCCGGCGCATAGTCTCAACAACTTGATACTAATGGGGAGGGCCGGGAGATATCAATAGTGGTTATCGATAACCGTCACTGGCGCGCCGGCCCGGCGCCTCGTGGACCCCCTGCGGGCGGGGTCTACTCTGGCCGAAAATCGCTCGCTACCTGACGCAGCAGGCGGTCGACCGGCGAGGCGGCCTGGGGGAGAAGGAAGCGATCGGAAAAGCCGTTCAGTGCCCGGCGCACCCGACCGAATGTCTCGGCAGCGTCGCGGTACAGGCTGGCCAGCCCACGGGCCCGGGGGTGATCGGCAGCCAGCCGGTAGCCGACCGCGCCCATCTCCTCGTAGTAGTCCAAGCCGGGTCCACCCTTGCGGTGGACGCGCGCCGTGATGTAGTCGGGGAACAGGCCGGATAGCCAGAGAGCGAACTCTCCAAGGTGCACACGGAGCAGGAACTCGCGCTGTCCGCGGGCTTCGGACAGGTCGCGCACTATATCCGCCAGGTAGTGATATTCCGTCGCATCGTTGTCGGAGATCCTGTACGACCGGCCCTGGCGACCGAACTCCACCACCATGGCGGCGACATAGTCGGCCAGAACCCGGCTCCGGATGCCGTAGCCGAGCAACGCGTGTCGGATGAACACATACAGGGCGAGACGGGCGGGGACCATCGAGATGCCCTCCTGCTGCAGGAGTGCATTCAGGGTGCCGGGCTCGTCCAGCAGCGGGTCGATGCCGCGCTCACCGAGAATCGACTCGAGTCGAGACCGTTCGTGGCTGTCTGCCCCGGCGCGCAGCCGGATCAGCCAGCTGGCTTCTTCCCTGCCGAACGAGCCTCGCACATTCGGTAGAATCATCCCCACCTCCTGGACCACCCGAGCAGGTCGCCGAGGAGGCGACCTGCTGGTAAGACGATCGAGGCGGCTCGAGGTTTCCCGCGGCCACGGCAAAAAGCGGTCCGCGAATCGGGGTCACGTGGTGCACCCCGTTCGTTCGAACCACCGGATTGGTACCCCGACCGACGGAAATCGGGCCCCCGAGCGCGGGCGGCCGCCGGATGGGAGCGGCGCGGGACCGATTAGGCGGACTCGCGCGTATGAGCTTTCGGATCGGGTTGCCGGACGTATAGCTTACCGACACCGGATGATCATCGTCGGGGTGTCCCCATGCGCTCCGTCCAGGGAGAAGCGGACCGATGTTCGGAACGACCCACGACAATCAAACCGGGCCAAGTGGCGCCGCACGACCGAAGCCGCGGCCACACGGGCGCGTGACGCGATACGGTCTCGTCGTCGCCGTGTGCGGCGCGTTCGCTGTCCCGGCATGTGGTCAGGCCGGGGGAGCGAGCGACGGTCCCGCCCTGGCTGCCGGAAACGAAAGCAGCGCGCAGGCGACGCCCGATTCGAACGCGGGACTCCCCGTGGTCGACGAGGTCACGGGTCTGCCGATTCGCCGTGAGCGGATCAAGGTCGGAGGCGTCGACGTCACGGTGGAGATAGCGGAGTCCGGTGCCGCGAGTCAGCGCGGCTTGATGGGGCGTGACTCGCTGCCCGAGGACTACGGCATGCTGTTCGTATATGACAACGAGAGGACTCTCTCGTTCTGGATGCGCAACACGAAGATACCGCTCGACATCGCGTTCATCGACCGGAATGGACTGATCGTCGACATCCAGCAGATGGAGCCGTTCGACGAAGAGTCCACGCTGTCCGCCGCCCCGGCCATGTACGCGCTCGAGATGGAACAGGGGTGGTTCGACGCGCGCGGCGTCGCGGTCGGCGCCAAGGTGCAGTTCTGATGAGCGCGGCCACGCGTGCCCCATCGAAGAGTGGCGCTCCCGGAGCGGAGTATCGCACGGAGCGGGATTCCCTGGGCGAGATACGGATTCCGGCGGACATGCTGTATGGCGCCCAGACGCAGCGCGCGTTCGAAAACTTCCCGATCAGCGGCTTGCGCTTCAGCCGTGACTTCATCCGGGCACTGGGCGCCATCAAGTTCGCCGCCGCCGAGACGAACCAGGAGCTCGGGCTGCTGGATGATCGGGAGGCCGAGGTGATTCGAAAGGCCGCTTCGGAGGTGATGAACGGCGAGCTGGACGATCACTTCGTGCTCGACATCTTCCAGACCGGCTCGGGCACTTCCACCAACATGAACGCCAACGAGGTGATCGCCAACCGCGCGGTCCAGCTGCTCGGCGGCGCCATCGGCAGCAAGGGCTTGCACCCCAACGATCATGTGAATCTCGGCCAGTCGAGCAACGACGTGATTCCGACCGCGATCCATGTCGCGGCACAGGTGGCGATCGAGCGAGAGCTCCTGCCCGCGCTGCGGCGGCTGGAGGGAGTGCTGCGCGCCAAGGCGGACGAGTTCGATCGCCTGCCCAAGGCGGGTCGGACCCACCTTCAGGACGCGACCCCGATCCGGCTCGGGCAGGAGTTCGGCGGATACGCGAGCCAGATCCAGCACGGCATCCGACGACTCGAGCGGGTGCGCGACGACCTGGCCGAGCTGCCAATCGGCGGCACCGCGGTCGGCACCGGGATCAACACGCATCCCGACTTCGGCCGCCTGATGGCTGCGCGGTTGAGCGATCTGATGGGGGTCCCGTTCCGGGAGGCGGAGAATCACTTCGAGGCCCAGGCGGCACGGGATGCGGTGGTCGAGGCGAGCGGCACCCTGAAGACGATCGCCGTCAGCCTGTCCAAGATCGCCAACGACATCCGGTGGCTCGCCTCCGGTCCGCGGACGGGCCTGGGCGAGATCAACCTCCCGGCCGTTCAGCCGGGATCCTCGATCATGCCGGGTAAGGTCAATCCGGTCATGTCCGAGGCGGTGTTGATGGTGGCCGCCCAGGTAATCGGCAACGATACCACGATCACGATCGGCGGCATGTCCGGGAACTTCGAGCTAAACGTCATGATGCCGGTGATGGCGCACAACCTTCTTCAGTCGATCTCGATTCTCGCCGCCTCGAGTCGCGAGTTTGCGGATCGTTGCGTGGCCGGGATCACCGCCAACGAGGAGCGTCTGCGCCGAAACGCCGAGTCGACGGCTGCTCTGGCCACCGTGCTGGCGCCCAAGATCGGATACGACCGGGCCGCCGAAGTGGCGAAGCGGTCGGTTGCCGAAGACAAGACGCTCCGCGAGGTGGTGCTCGAGATGGGCCTGCTCACCGAGGACGAGCTCGATGCCATCATCGATTTTAGCGCCATGACGGAACCGGGTATCCGCTAGTTCGTACCGTAGCCGTCGAACGGCCCGCCGATCCGTCGCCTCGGCAGACCGGTGCAATATCGGCAAACAGGGTGCAGTTTCGGCACGCACGCCTTCCGTTCCCTCCCGCATTTTGGCAGACTTTTGGTCCTTGACCTGGCACCACGCTTGCATTTTCCGTGGCCGGTTGTGCGGTCGCGACCGCGATGCCGAGAGCACTCGCGCCGGTCGCGAACCGCGAGGATCCAATATCGATGCCACCTCGGCCCGATCGAGGCTCGGGGATCCCGAGCGAACGGGGGATCCTGCCCGGGGCAATGGCGAACGAAAAAACATGGGAGGGAGAACATGGCACTGCCAACGATGCGAAACCGGTCGATCCGTCGTTACCGCCCGGACTTCCAGGAGGAAGTGAACAGGCTGTTCGGGGACTTTTTCAATCTGCCCGCCTACCAGCTTGCCCAGTGGGCTCCGGCGGCCGACATGGTCGAGACGGAGGACCATTACCGGGTCGAGCTGGATGCGCCGGGATACTCGAGCGACGATATCGAAGTGACGCTCGAGCAGGGCATTCTCACCATCTCCGGTGAGCGCGCCGAAGAGAAGGAGGAGACCCGAGGTACCTATCATCTACGCGAGCGTTCGACCGGGCGGTTCAGCCGCAGCTTCTCGATGCCACGCAGCGTGGACGCCGAAAAGCTGTCGGCACGGCTCGAGGACGGTATTCTCGTCGTCGAGTTGCCGAAGGCGCCCGAGGCGAAGGCACGTCGGATCGAGGTGAAGATCAAGTAGCCTTCGAACTGTGGGCCTCCGACCTGCCAGGTGACGGGGCCCGGGACAATCAAAGGGAAGGGCCGGTTGCGACCGGCCCTTTCGTCATCCTGCGGGGCGCTGGATGGTCGGCGACTCCGCGATCAGTCTCCCGGCTCGGGCAGCAGCTCGTCGCGCTCCGGAAGCACTCTTCGCACGGCCCATTCCGGCATCTCGTATACCTCCAGGCGGTCGGCCCGCCTGAGCAGGTAGGAGTCTTCGTCGGTGCTTTCGAGGAAGCGGAGCGAGAGTGCGGGGCCGGTTGTCTCGTCCGGCCACTCGTCGGTATAGAGATCGAGTACGGCGTCGGGATGCTCGAAGTCCAGGCCGAGGGCAACCGACTCGGAGGCAAAGCCGGTGGCCGACAGACGGACGATCTGGCGCAGCAGGTCGCGAACCCGAACGGAGTCGGCAAGCTCGTCGCCGAGCATCCAACCTTCCGCCACCCGCGTCAGGGCGAGCTCGGCGTCCGAACGCGTGATGGCAATCCGCCGCACGGATCCGGAGTCCATGGCCGCGATCACGTGGTCGCGCCACGGCTCGACCCGGTCCCTCAACAACTCACCGGCCGCCATGGGGAACAGGTAGGTCTCCTGGCTGTCAGGTAATCGCGCGTAGTACAAGCCACGATCCGAGCTTCCGAACAGAAACGTCAGCTTCCCATCGATCGAGATCTCGGATGCACTGGTCTCGTCCACTCCCAGGCGCGCGTGGTTGTCAGGACTCCGCGCCACCAGCTCCCAAACCCGGGTCGTGTCGAGCACGCCGATCAGCCGCCGGATGCGGAGCGTATCCGCCGCATGGCCGTTTACCAGCCAAGCGCCTGCCGTGTACTCGAGACGTACCGAATCGGCAGGGTCCGCATGCAGGATCCGGATCAGCGAAGTGGAGGTGTCGATCGCCGCGTCGGTTGGGATGCCGCTTCCAAGCTGACGGGAAGCCCCCGGGCTGCCGAGGCGCCCGATGGCGTAGATCACGATGAGGATGGCGAGCGCGCCGAAGATAATCCCGAGCTGTCTTCGATTCATCGCTGTTCCTTCCCGGCCCCGCCCTGCCGGCTAGCCCCCGCTCCTCACGCCGGTTGGTAGCTTCGTTTCT
>CAZJXR010000075.1:0-16486 GCA_964550085.1 uncultured Gemmatimonadota bacterium | reverse complement strand
AATCGTCACCCTGCACGACCTAACGGACGGCAAGAAAGGCTGACGGGATCCGTCAGAACACCTCGACCGGGGGGATGTACTTGCGCGGATTCTCACGCAGGTCCGAGACGATGCTGTTGAGATCCACGATCGTGCGTAGCAACTCCTCGTACAGCGCGTCGTCGGCCAGCAGCTTTCCGGCCGAGCCTTCTCCAGACTCCAGAATGGCCAGCAGCGAGTCCGCTCGCCGCGCCGCCGAGGTGAGCGCCACGTAAAGGGAATCGGTCGTGAGCAGGCGACCGATCGACCCTCGGCCCTCGGCGATGGTCTGCGTGATGCTGTCCAGGGACCTGGCGGCGGCCGACAGATGCACGTACACGGAGTCATCGAGCAGCAGACGGCCCAGGGTCCCCTCACCCGAGTTGACCGCGGTGAGAGTCGTGTCGAGGCTGGCGCTCAGCTCGACGAGGCCGAGGTACAGCGCGTCATCGGTTACCAGCTGGCCGACCGTCCCCTCACCGGCCAGGAGTCGCGCCGTGAGGTCGGCGAGGTTGTCGGTCAGCTCCGTGAGCCCGTAGACGGCGTCCGAAGCCTCCTGGAGGAGGAGCTGGTAGTCCAGAGGCTCGGACGAGAGCAGTGTGTCGCCGGTGCTGAGTACGGCTGCAGCCGTCGTGCCCGGCTCGATGTCGATGATCTTGTCGCCCAACAACCCGAGGGTTCGTGTCTGAGCCCGGGAATCACGGCGAATCTGCTCCTGCACGTCGCGGTTGATGGCGAGCCACACGGCCACGGCCGCTCCGTCGGCGGGTCGTCTTTCCGGAGATACGAGCTCGATGCGGTCGACCTGACCCACGTTCTGCCCGGCTAGCTGTACCGCGGCTCCCGGTACCAGGCCCGCCGCCGTGCGCATGAGGGTGACAAGCTCGTATCGCTCGCCGAACACGTGCCCGGTCTGACCGACGAAGAAAACGCCGAGTGCCAGCACGGCGAGGGCAATCATGAGGAGAAAGCCGACCCGGACCTGATCCCAGGTGACCTCAGCCGAGCGTCTCAAACGCCCCCCTCTCCGGGCAACTGCCGGGGCGCCGGACGCGGCCGCCGCCCGCGATACGATCCCTCAACTCAGGAACTCCTGTACGTACTCGTCGTCCGAGGCGAGCATCTCCTCAGGTGAACCGATAAATATAAGCCGCCCGCCGGAAAGGAGGGCGACACGACTCGCGATTCGGAACGCGGATCGAATGTCGTGAGTCACCACGATAGTGCTCACGGTCAGCTCCCGCTGCATCTTGAGAATCAGGTCATTGATCGTGTGCGTGGTGATCGGATCCAGGCCGCTCGTCGGCTCATCGAACAGGAGCACCCGCGGCTCGTGGACCAGCGCGCGTGCGATTCCGACCCGCTTCTTCATCCCACCACTGAGCTCGGCCGGCAGCAGGGGGCTGACGCGATCCGGTTCCAGATCCACGAAGTTCAGCGCTTGCCGCACCCGGGCAGCGATCTGGCCTTCCGGAAGGTCGGTGATCTCGTAGAGCGGAAAGGCCACGTTGTCGTACACGCTCAGCGAGTCGAAGAGAGCCGCGCCCTGGAAGACCATGCCCATCTGGCGGCGGATCGCCAGCACCTCATCGGTTGGACAGTGGGCGATATCGCATCCCATTACGGTCACCGTGCCGGCGTCCGGCATTGCCAACCGCATAATGAGCTTGAGGATCGTCGACTTGCCTGCCCCGGAACCGCCCAGAATGGCCAGGGTCTCGCCCCGGAACAGCTCGAAGCTCACGTCGTCGAGCACGACATGGCTGTTGAAGGCGACGCCCACGCTCCGCAGCTGGATGACGATCTCCCGATCGTCACGCCGGCCGGCCGCCGATCGCTCATCCTCGGCCAGCTCGAACTGAACGGCGTCGCGGAGCTCCGCTTCGATCTGGCTGTGGGTGGACTGCTCGACTTCGTTCATTCGATGAACACGACGATGATGATCTGGGTGAGAAAGTAATCCAGGGCCAGAATCAGGATGCTCGACGTGACCACGGCTCGCGTGGTCGCCTGCCCCACGCCCTCCGTTCCACCCGTCGTGCGCAGCCCGTAGAAGCATCCGGTCAGGGCCATGATGGCGCCGAACACCACCGGCTTGAAAAAACCGGATATGAAATCGATCGGCACGTAGCGCAGGACATAGCCCGTATCGGCGAGCGTGGCGTACACGGAGCGCATGTACAGATCGGCGGTCAGGTCGAGTTTCAGCACTGCGATCAGCAGGCCGCCGAATACCGCCACCACGTCGGTTACCATGGTCAACATCGGCATCATGATGATCGCGGCAACGACCCGGGGCGTAACCAGCTTCCGAATCGGATCCACCCCGATGACGCTCAGTGCATCGATCTGCTCCGTCACCTTCATCGCCCCGATCTGCGCCGCCATGCCCGACCCGGCACGACCGGTAACCATGAGGGCGGTAAGCACCGGTCCCAGCTCGCGCACCGTGCTAGCACCGACCAGGCGGCCGATGTAGATAGTGGCGCCGAACTGTTTCATCTCGACTGCGGATTGGAGCGCGAGGACCATGCCGGTGAACAGCCCGGTCAGGACGACGATCATCACGGAGCCGACCCCGATCGTGTCCATCTGTTGCGTCAGGTCCCGCACGTAGAAGGGCCGGGAGACCATGGTGCCGACCGTACGAACGAGGAGGGCGAAGTAGTCGCGCGTCTGCAGCGCCCAGCGGATGAGCAGGTCGCCGGCCAGACGCCGCAGCGAGAGATCGCCGGTGCGTCCGTTCATCGGGCCGGTTCTTTGACTCTCATGGCCGCCTCGACTATCTTCGCGCCCGCGGTGCGATTCCGGTGTGCAATGCCATGCAGGCCCTTGCACGGCAACGCGTTACAGAGACCACTCCGATGTCCGCCGAACGGTCGCGGCAGGTTACCGCCGCCTCCTGGCAGGCGCAAGCGAACATGCAGCCTCAACCGATTGAAGCGCTGACCGCCGATCGCGCCGCGTACCTGCTGGAGTGGGCGGCCCGCGGGCGAGTCGCCGTGATCGGGGACTGCATGCTCGACCGTTACCTGGAGGGGCCCGTCGATCGGATCTCGCCCGAGGCTCCCGTCCCCGTGCTTCGGGTCGAGGCCGAACGGCACGCTCTCGGAGGGGCGGGGAACGTGGCCGCGTCGGTGGTCGCTCTCGGAGGAGCGTGTCGGCTGGTTTCCCTGATCGGCGACGACCCGGCGGCCGGACTGGTGCGCGACTTGCTTGCCAGCGCCGGCATCGACGCGGACGGCCTGGTTCGAGATCGGGATCGCCCGACGGTCGAGAAGACACGCGTCGTGGCGCGTCGCCAGCAGATCGTGCGCGTAGACAAGGAATCGACGGCGGTCCCGGCAGAGTCGGTGCGGGCCGGGGTCCGGGCGCGGGCGCGGGAGGCTCTCGAGTGGGCCGACACCCTCGTGCTGGCGGACTATGACAAGGGGACGGTGTGGCCCGAGCTGGCCGCCGAGCTGCTGGGGACGGCTCGAGACTACGGCAAGGTGTCGGTGGTCGATCCGAAGCTTCGGCACTTTTTCGCCTGCCGCGGTGCCCACCTGTTCAAGCCGAACGGGAGAGAGCTTGCGAAGGCGCTCGGTCTCGAGACTCCTCCTCGCGACACCGCCGCGTTGCAGGACGTGCGGGCCCGGTTGGACTGCTGCCACCTGCTGATGACGCTGGGAGAGGAAGGGATGATCCTGGTCAGCGAAGACGAGGACGAACCGCACGCGATCGGTGTCGAGCCGCGCGAAGTGTACGACGTTTCGGGGGCCGGAGACACGGTGACCGCGGTCCTCGCTGCCGTGGCCGGGAGCAGCGCCCCGCTGCGCGAGATCGCTCACCTGGCGGCGGAGGCCGCAGCGATCGCGGTGAGCCGCGCGGGTGTGGTGCAGGTGGGCGCTCGCGAGATCGTCGACGAACTGGAGCGGCGCGCGCGGCGCGGCGCCGGGGCCATCGGATCGTTCGAGGGTTGATGGTTCGCAGGCGCGAACGAAAGCGGGAGAGTCGCCGATGATCGTATCGACCGATAGCCGATGACCATTCCGACCGACATCGAGATCGCACAAGCTGCTTCCCTGCGACCTGTGGTGGAGATCGCCGAGGAACTCGGGGTGGCGTCCTGCGACCTCCGGACCTACGGGCCGCATATTGCCAAGGTGATGCCGCGTGCGTGGGAGGGTCGGAGGCCATCCGCTCCGCTCATCCTGGTAACCGGCATCAGCCCCACCTCGGCCGGAGAGGGCAAGTCCACCGTATCGGTAGGCTTGGCACAGGGGCTACAACGGCTCGGGCGCAAACCGATGCTGTGTCTGCGCGAACCGTCGCTCGGACCCGTGTTCGGAATCAAGGGCGGAGCGGCCGGCGGTGGCTACTCACAGGTCGTCCCCATGGACGAGATCAACCTTCATTTCACCGGCGATTTTCACGCCATCACCTCGGCTCACGCACTGTTGTCGGCCGTGTTGGACAACAACCTGCACCGTGGCAACTCGGTGGGTCTGGACCCTCGGCGAATCACGTGGCGGCGGGCAGTCGACATGAACGACCGTTCGCTGCGCAGCATCGTGGTCGGCCTTGGCGGGCCACTCGGCGGTCTGCCGCGCGAGGACGGTTTTCTGATCACCGCCGCATCGGAGATCATGGCCGTCTTCTGCCTGGCCGGCGACCTGACGGATCTCGAGCGGCGCCTGGGCGCGATCGTCCTCGGCCGCCGCCCGGACTTCTCCCACGTGGAAGCGTCGAGTTTGAACGTGCAGGGCGCGATGAGCCTGCTGCTGAAGGACGCACTCGCCCCGAACCTGGTGCAGACGCTGGAAGGAGGACCGGCCTTCGTGCACGGAGGACCGTTCGCCAACATCGCCCACGGCTGCAACTCGCTGATCGCGACCAGCGCCGCCCTGCGCCTCGGCGACATCGTGATCACCGAGGCGGGCTTCGGCTCCGAGCTCGGGGCCGAAAAATTCTTCCACATCAAGTGCCGGGCCGGCGACCTGCGCCCGGCGGCAGCCGTCATCGTGGCCACCATCCGGGCGCTCAAGATGCACGGTGGAACTGCGCGCGATGAACTCGGAAGGCCGGATCCCGAGGCGGTGCGAGCCGGCTTCGCCAACCTGCATCACCACATCGACAACGTGCGGCAGTTCGGCGTTCCCGTCGTGGTGGCGATCAATCGATTCGTCACCGATTCGAAGGACGAGATCGCCGTGGTCGAAGAGATGTCGGCTTCTCTCGGCGTACCGGCGGTAACGGCGGATGTGTGGGCAAAGGGCGGAGAAGGGGCGGAGGAGCTGGCCAGGGAGCTGCTCGCGGTGCTCGATCGGGAGTCGGCCAGCTTCCGGCTGCTGTACGATGAAAACGACTCGATCGAGCAGAAGCTCGACACGATCGTGAGGCGGGTATACGGCGGCCAAGGCGTCGAGCTGCTCCCGGCCGCGCGGCGGGAGGCAGAGCGCCTGGAGAATGCCGGTTACGGTCGACTGCCCGTGTGCGTCGCCAAGACCCAATACTCGCTCACCGACGACCCGTCGAAAATCGGACGGCCGAGCGACTTCACGATCAGCGTGCGCGAGCTGCGGCTGTCGGCCGGCGCCGGCTTCATCGTCGCCCTCACCGGCGATGTGATGACCATGCCGGGCCTCCCCGCCCACCCCGCCGCCGAGGGGATGCGAGTGCTTTCCGATGGCGTGATCAAGGGTCTGTTCTGATGACCAGAATCGAAGCGGTGCACACCGAAGCGGCCCCGGAGGCGATCGGGCCGTACTCGCAGGCCGTTCGGACGGAGGAACTGTTGATGTCGGCCGGTCAGATCGGACTCGATCCGGCGACCGGCCGGCTTGCCGACGGCATCGAGGCGCAGACGCATCGGGTGCTCCAGAACCTGGCCGCGGTGCTGGCGGCTGACGGGATCACGTTCGAAAGCGTCATCAAGACGACGATCTACCTGGCCAGCATGGACGATTTCGAGGTCGTCAACCGGATCTACGGGGAATACGTGCACCGACCGTTTCCGGCGCGCTCGACCGTGCAGGTGGCGCGGCTACCGCGTGACGCGCTGGTGGAGATCGATGTCGTAGCCCGCCGTGGCGATTGAGGGACGCGAAGGGGCGAGGGGAGCGGATGGTGACTGGTGTCGCCTGCGGTCTTCAAAACCGTTACGGGGCGCGGACAGTGTCCCGGGTGGGTTCGATTCCCATGCGCTCCCGCCATCTCGCTCTGCCAACCCTGCCGCCCCGGTATCGGTACGCGGCGGCGCGGTGCTGTCGGGCCGTCAGCCTCTGCATCGTCCTCACCGCGGGCCGAGCGCTCGAGGCGAGCGCCATGCAACAGGGTGGAGGGGGTGCCGAGGCGGTGACGCCCGACTCCGCGGCGGCCGACTCGGCCGGGGTGCAGGAGCCGGTCCAGCCGCCGACGACGCCGCTCGGGGCCTTCGCCCGCTCGCTCATCATCCCGGGCTGGGGTCAGGCGGCGGTCGATCAGCCCGGCAGGGGCGCATTCTACTTCGCGGCCGAATCCGTCAGCCTGTTCATGGTGATCAAGTCCCAGGCCGAGCTCGATGCGGCGCGGCGCGCGACACCGGCCGACTCGAGTCTGATCGATTCCAAGTCGGGCAAGCGCGAGACCTGGATCGTGGTGGCAATCTTCTGGTCGTTGTTCAGCGCCGTCGACGCCTGGGTGTCGGCGCACCTGTGGGACTTCGAGGGAGAGATCGCGCCGCCCCCGGACGGCGGCGCCGGGGTCCAGCTGCAGTACAGCATTCCCGTCCGGTCTCCATGAGCCAATCGCCCCGCGAAACCGGTCCACCGCCGGCCAGCGCCCCGATCGGCGTCTTCGATTCCGGGATCGGCGGGCTGACCGTGCTGCGGGCGATTCGGCGTTTGTTGCCGGGTGAATCGACGGTGTATTTCGGTGACACGGCGCGGGTGCCGTATGGACCGAAGTCTCCGGATACCATCCGTCGTTACTCGATCGAGGCGAGCGACTTCCTGCTCACGCAGGGAGTCAAAGCAATCGTGGTCGCCTGCAACACCGCCACCGCGCACGCGCTGCGCCACATCGCCGATCACGTGCCGGTGCCGACGATCGGTGTGGTGGAGCCAGGCGCTCAGGAGGCGGCGGCGCGCTCACGATCGGGACGCATCGGAGTGATCGGGACGCAGGGCACGATCGAGAGCGGCGCGTACGAGAAGGCGATTCAGTCGTTTCGCCCGGCAGCCACCGTGTTCGGGATGGCCTGCCCCCTCTTCGTGGCGCTGGCCGAAGAGGGGTGGACCGAGGGCGAGGTGGCTCGCCTGATCGCGGAGCGCTACCTCCGCCCCCTCCTCCAGCGCAACATCGACACGCTCGTCCTCGCCTGCACCCACTATCCCCTGCTCGCCCCTCTGCTGGCCGACGTCGTGGGAGCGGCGGTGACGCTGATCGACTCCGCAGAAGCGACCGCGGCGGAGGTGGCCCGCTGTCTGAGCGGCGAGGCGTTGCTCTCGAGCCAGGAACGGGGTTCGGCGCGTTACTTCGCATCCGACGATGCGGCCCGCTTCGACGAGCTGGCCGAGCGATTCATGGGCGAGCCGGTCGAGCACCTCGAACGGGTGAGCGTCGACTCGACCGGCTGATCAGGCGCTTCCCTCGTCGATCGCAGCCGGCCACCTCTCGAGTCGGATGCGCTCGTGATCGACCACGCCGTAGCTGAAGTGGTGCAGCCAATCACCCGTATTCAGGTAGTACTGCCCTGGTCCCAGCTCGGCGAGCTCCGGCAGGTGAGAGTGCCCGAGCGCCACCAGCTGGAGCTCCGGATCGTCGCGGAACAGCGTCGCCGCGAAGCGCCGCAGTCGCTCGGCGCCGGAGGGCGCGGCATCTGGTCCTCGGCCGAACTTGGCAGTGGTCGAGCTCACCCGGTCGGCGAGTCTGACGGCCAGCGCCGGGTGGAGGAGTCGAAACGCCGTCTCGCTCACCCGGTTGCGGGTCAGGCGCTGGAGAACGCGGTGACCCATCTCTCCGGCGCCCAGACCGTCGCCGTGGGCCACGAAGGCGCGGCGCCCCGCCATCTCGGTCGTAAGACCCCCATCGACCAGTTGGAGGCCGATCTCGTCACGTAGAAACGACCCGCCCCATGCGTCGTGGTTTCCTCCCACCAACCGTATCCGTACGCCGCGCTCGACCACTTCGGCCAGCGCCCGCAGAACCCGAAAATGGCGGCGCAGCACCACACTGCCGTACTCGAACCAGAAGTCGAACAGGTCGCCGTTGATCACCAGGTCGCCGCTCCGATCTGGAAGCCAGGCGAGAAAATCGAGGAACGCCCGTTCGTTGCGCTCTGGCACGGCTCCCAGATGGAGATCCGAGACGATGATCGTCGGTCGGTCGGTCGGCGGCATGAACGGGAAGATAGGCGGCGGGCGTCGGTTTGACATCGGAGATGGCACCATTCATTCTGCTCGTCGAAGCTACCACTCCGTTTCTCAGGACGACTTCCGGTCCGATGTCCGGCACGATCGAACTGCGGGTGCGCTACGCCGAGACCGACCAGATGGGTCGGGCACACCACAGCCATTACATCGTGTGGTGTGAGATGGGAAGGACCGACTTGATGCGAGCCCACGGCGCGTCGTATGCGGAGCTCGAGAAGCAGGGAATCCTGTTGCCGGTCGCCAGGGTAGAGATCGACTACCGTTTGCCGCTGTTCTACGACGAGCAGGTACGGGTGGAAACGACGCTCGAGTCGGTGAGGAGCCGGAGCGTGACATTCGGATACGAGATCTTCCGCAGCCGGGACGGGGCGCTGGTGGCGCGCGCGTCCACCATGCTCGTGTGCATGGACAGGGACGGCAGAACGCGTCGGTTACCCGAGCCCGTCGCCAGCGCCTTGCGGACGGCGGCGGCCTGACGTGATCGCTCGGCGTCGCGTATGGCTGGCGGGACTCATCCCGATGGCGGGCGTCGGCGGAGGCTGTGCGGGTGGCATCAACACGGGACCGCCGATCTCCGATCCGGAGGCCGTGGCCCGTACGGCCATGGCCCGCCCGTCGGCGAGCGAACCGACCTTTCTCCGCTTCGAGTGGCAATATGGGGATCGGCAAGGGAGGGTGAGCGGAGACGGGGTGGCACGATTCAGCCCTACCGACAGCATTCGGCTCGACCTGTTCGCATCGGGGGACATGTCGATGGCCGTCGCGCTCGCCGACTCCCGCCTCAGCGTGCTCGGTGAGATCGAGGACGTCGAGCTTCCACCCCTCTCGTTCCTGTACGCGATGGCCGGCATTTTCCGGCCCGGAGCCGCAGCGCCGGTCGGCGGCTTCGAGGGCGACGAGGGTGGCGATGTCCTCGTGTTCGAAACCGATTCGGGCAGCCTCATCTACTACTTCCTGACTCCCGAGCACCGGCTCGCGCGTGTCGAGGAGCAGGTCGGAGGACGGACGACGCGCCGTCTGAAGCTCACATGGCCGCGAGACGGAGGCCCGGCTCCGTGGCCGCGCAAAGCCGAGTACAGGGACTTGCAGGCGCCGAACCGGGTGGAGTGGAGCCTGGAGTCGACGGAACCGGTGCCGGGCGGTTTCGCGCCGCACATCTATGATCTGTCGGCGTAGCGTCGGGACCGTCGCGCTGCCGGGCCTCCTCCTCGTCGCCGGCTGCTACGGCTTTTCCGGCGGGGGCGGTCTCCCGCCCGGGCTCGAAACGGCCTATGTGTCGCCGATCGCCAACCAGACTACCCAGTTCGATCTCACCGACCTCCTCAACACGCGGCTGACCGATGCGGTTCGCAGCAAGATGGGCCTCCAGCTGGCGGCACAATCGGAGGCGGACGCGATCATCGTGGCCACCATCACGGGCTACGAGGATCGGGCGCTCAACTTCGAGGCCCAGGCGGATCAGGGCGCCCAGGTGTTCGAGCGCCAGGTCACCATCCGGGCCGCGGTCGAGATTCGAGACGTGCAACAGGACGTGGTGATCTGGAGCTCTCCCGGCGTGACCGGGATCGGGGACTACCGGCCCCAGGCCGAGCTCGACGTAGTAGCCAAGGAAATGGCGCTCGAGAGTCTGGTACAGAAGATCGTGGACGGTGCCCAATCGCAGTGGTGAGGCGGGCGCCGAGGCCTCGGAGCCGTCGCCGACGCCGGTTGGCGGCGCTGGCGATCGGCGCGCTGGCTCCGGTGTTCGTCCTGGTCGCCGGCGGCGAGGGGACGGTCGCCGCCTCCTCCCACCAGCGACCCGCGGGGTCGGTCACCCCGGATGGGTCAGCCGCACCCGCCGGACCGGTCGAGGCGGGAGCGCCGGACGACGCCAGCCGGGCGGGCGTCCCCCCTTCCGGCTTGCGGCCGGAGTCGGCAAGCGGTGCTGGCGCACAGGGTGCGGAAGCCGAGGGCGCCTTCCCGGAACAGGGTCAGGAGGCCGACCATCAGCCCGCCGGAGGTGGCGGTCACGGCGGCCCTTCCATTACCCATCTGTTTCTCGTCCTCATCGCGATTCTGCTGCTCGCCAAGCTGTTCGGCGAGCTGGCCGAGCGTGCCGGGCAGCCGGCCGTGCTCGGAGAGCTGCTGGCGGGAGTCATCCTGGGCGGAAGCGTGCTCGGGGTGATTCCGCCCACGGGCACGGAGATCGGGGACCTGGTGCACCTGTTCGCCGAGATCGGGGTGTCGATCCTCCTGTTCGAGATCGGGCTCGAGACCGACCTGAAAGAGATGTTCCGAGTCGGTCCGGCCGCGTCGGGAGTGGCGCTGGTCGGCGTCCTGCTCCCGTTCGGCCTCGGCTTCTTCTACTGGTACTTCGCCAATCCGACCATCGGTGCTCATCCGGTGGGCGTCGGCTTCGCGGTGGTGGCGATCTTCGTCGGCGCGACTCTGACCGCTACCTCGGTGGGGATCACGGCGCGGGTGCTCTCCGACCTGCACAAGATGCACACGCCGGAAGCGCGCATCATCATCGGCGCCGCGGTGATCGACGATGTGCTCGGGATCGTCATCCTGGCCGTGGTGACGGGGCTCGCCGGGGGGGTGGTGATCGGCGTGCTCTCGGTCAGCAAGATCTTCCTGTTTGCGGTCGGCTTCCTGGTGCTCGCCGTGGTGGTGGGCAACTGGGCCGCCCCCGTCCTGTTCGACCTCGTCGACCGGATGCGGGTGCGGGGCGTGCTGCTGGTGTCCGCATTCTGTTTCGCCTTGCTGCTGGCCGCCCTCGCCAGCCTGGCGGGATCCGCCATGATCATCGGCGCCTTCGCCGCCGGCATCGTGTTGTCGTCCACCAACCAGTTCGATGCGGTGGTGGAGCGAATCGAGCCGGTGGCGGACGTGTTCACGCCGATCTTCTTCGTAGCCGTGGGGGCCCCGGTTAACGTCGGGCTCTTCATCCCGGCCAGCGATGACTTCAACCTCCAGGTGCTGGCCGTCGGTGGTACGCTCACCGTGATCGCGATCATCGGAAAGCTGGTGGCCGGCTACGTCGTCCGCCGCCCGGATGTGGAGAAGATCATCGTCGGTGTCGGAATGGTGCCGCGGGGGGAGGTGGGGCTGATCTTCGCCGCCCTCGGGCTGACAGCCGGCATCCTGTCCAACGCCGTGTACAGCGCGATCCTGATCATGGTGATCGCATCCACCTTTCTCGTTCCGCCGGTGCTCAAGGTCCTCTTCGGACGACAGGACCGTCGCCTCGCCGCAACGACCGCCGGCTCGGCTGCCGAACCCCCGCTCCGAGTGCCGGGCGAGCCGTGAACCGTTCGCGCGCCGCCGACCCGGAGCGACCGGCTGGGGAGCCGGGGCCGCGGTCGGTCGGCCATCCGACCGAGCAACCGGCCGGCGGCCCGGTGGAGGACCCCGCCGGCAGCCCGCCGCAGAGCGCCCGCGTCCTGTCGGCCGACGAGCTGGTGCGACGCTTCGCGGCGCCGCGCGATCACGTGCTGGTGTTCACCAACGGGGTGTTCGATCTTCTCCACGCCGGACACCTGCGGCTGCTCGAGACGGCGCGCACGTTCGGCGATCGCCTCGTGGTGGCAGTGAATTCTGATCGCTCGGCGCGTCGTCTCAAGGGCGACCGACGGCCCATCGTGCCCGAACAGGAACGAGCCCGCCTGGTCGCCGCCCTGCGTGCGGTGGACGCGGTGACCTTATTCGACGACGATACGCCGCGACGGTTGATCGAGGCGCTGGTCCCCGACGTGCTGGTCAAGGGTGCCGACTATACGGAGGCCGAAGTCGTCGGAGCCGACACGGTGCGCGCCGCGGGGGGACGGGTCGAGCTGGTTGGGCTGATCGCCGGCCGCTCGACCACGGAGCTGATCCGGGCCACCGGGAGAGTCGCTCAGGGGGTCGACTCGAAGGTGGAGCCACCATCCCCTCGATAGGCGTAGTCGAACGTCAGACAGCCCGGCTCGGGGCCCGGGCAGTAATAGCTCCGGATCTCGAGCTTTGCGAAGCGGCCGTCCGCGGTCCGCACCAAGTAGGTAACGGGCTTCGGCCATAGCAGGTGTGACAGGTAGTCGTACCGATACCAGTTCCGAAACGCCGCGTTGATGGAGTCGCCGGCGGGCGTGACATCCGTTTCGACGTAGGTGATCGGTGAGGCCGTCGCCGGTCCCGTGGGCACGGGGCTGTTTGCGCTCACCCCTCCGGCGCCGGCAAAGTGCCGCCCGCCATTTACGATGATGCGGGTGCGGCGTACGGCGAGATCCCAGCCCAGCGAGTCGGGTGTCTCCACCGGGGCGTTGCGGGAAAAGTCGAAGTAGCTCCAGCGCCGCTCGTCGCGGCCATCCAGGGTCACCCGACCCTCGATGCGCGCCCCTCCCACTTCAACCGGGGTACGCACGGTGACGTCGTAAACGGGAGGGTCAGGGCGAAGGAGTGACCATGCGACCACCGCCGTGAGAGCGACGGCGAGGACAACGGCGAGCGCGACGAGCCACCACGGCAGCCGACTGCGCGCTGCCACCATCACTCCCGGCCTGCTACGTCTCCCGACCCAGGATGCGATTCAGGTGCGCCAGGTAGAAGACCAGTCCTCCGGCCAGCAGCGCGAAGACGACCGCCAGCACCGCATCGAGCGTCCGCCCGCCCGTTAAATAGATGCGTGCCTCCCAACCGGCGTACCCCGCGCAGAAGAGTATCGCGGTGGCGATGAGGACCTTGTGAAAGCCGATCAGTGACACGAGTGGAGTCTAGCAGACACCGCGCCCGGCCAACAGGGCTCGGGATCCATCCGGTGCGTGCCGCCCCGACGCCGGCGCCGCCGTTGCGCCGCGTTGGCAGGCGACAGAAACTTGCTCGAATGGTAGCGGACGACGGGCGAGCGATTCCGGAGAGCAACGTGGCGCGCAGCACCAAGTTCCGTCAGGCGGCCTTCGTGTACCTGCACGTCGGCATCCTGTACGAGGCAATCGTCTGGGTGTTGTGGCGTTCGGGTTCGATCCCTGCCTCCCGCGGGGGGGCGGCGGTGTGGCTGGCGTTTGGCGTCGTGATCGTGGCGCTGGTGTTCTGGGGGCTCTACTGGTGGCAGAAGCCGTGGTTCGCCCGCGTCGTATGGGGCCTCCATCTTCTGCGACTGCCCGCCATTCTCGAGCGGGCCTTTCTTCCCGCTTCGGACGCGCGCCTGCCTCCGAGCCTCTATCTGACCGCCCTCATCGTAGTCCTCATCAACCTGTGGATGCTGGCCCGCGCGGGATGGGATCTGTGACCGGGAAGCGATCGGCCGCCGATCTCCAATCCGTCCCGGGCCAGCGGCGGGAAAGCCGGATGCGCACCTATCACGAGCTGTCATCGGAGAGCAGCTCGGACATCGGCGGTCAGGTGGAGCGGCAACACGCCCGGGTCCGCGCGCGCCTGTCTCGGGTGCGTCGCGTGGTGCCGGTTGTGAGCGGCAAGGGGGGTGTGGGCAAGAGCTTCGTGGCCGCCGCGCTGGCGACGGCGCTCCGGCGCGCCGGACACGAGGTGGGTCTGCTCGACTCCGACCTCACCGGCGCCACGGCGGCGCGCTTTCTCGGCGTCGGAGCCGTCCCTCTCGCCGTGCGCGACGGTGCGGTGTGTCCACTGGTCTCAGCAACGGGCGTGAAGCTGATGTCCATGGAGCTCCTGATTCGTGAGGACCGTTCGGTGGAGTGGGAGGAGCCGGACAGCGCCAGCTTCGTGTGGCGCGGTGCGCAGGAGCGCGCCGCGGTGCGCGAGTTTCTGTCGGATGTGGAGTGGGGAAAGCTCGACTACCTGATCATCGACACCCCGCCGGGTGAACAGCGCCTGGTGGACATTGCCGAGCTGATCTCGACGATTTCCGGTTGTGTGGCCGTGACCCTCCCGTCCCTCGCGGCTGGAGCAGCCGTCGAGCGTGCCCTCCGCACGGCTTGTCGCCGCGAAATCCGCATCCTCGGTGTCGTGGAGAACATGCACGGCTACGTGTGCGCCGACTGCGGCGGAGTCGGAGCGCTGTTCGCCGGCGAGGCCGGGAGCAGGTTGGCAGAGTTGTTCGGGGTTCCGCTTCTCGGGACGATACCCTTTGATCCCGACGCCGCGCGACTGGCGGATGGCGGTGACATGGACGGGGTTGTCGCCGCCGGGGCGACCGGGACGGCGATCACCGCGCTGGCCGACGCGGTGGACGGACTCACCGTTGCCGCCGATGCACCCGAGGCGAGGGCGGACGAAGGTGCCGCTGTCGCGGCGGACCGGCTGGCGCCAGGCGATCCGCAGCGATCGATGAAGGGGGGACGAGAGCCGAGACCATGAGATTCCTGTGCGTCGATTGCGATGAGCAGATGGTGTTCGAGAACCGGCAGCTGCCCGGCGATGGGACGCTGGCGGCGGTGTTCCGCTGCCCCGCGTGCCAGCGGTCGGTAGGCATGCTGACCAACCCGATGGAGACGCAGCTCGTTTCCTCGCTCGGCATCAAGATCGGCGGCAGTGAGCTTCCGGGGCAGCCGCTCGAGCAGCTCCGGGGCTCGCTCGTCAGTGGTCGACCCGACGCGTTCGAGGACGCGGCCGTCGGCCCCGTGGCCTGGAGCGACGACGCGATCATCCGCCTCCAGGCGGTCCCGCGTTTCGTTCGCGGGATGGTGCAACGGATCTACGCCGATTATGCGAGGGAGCGCGGGATCGGCGAGATCACCCCGGAGATCATGGATCGCGCGCGCCGAGACCTCGGCCTCGAGGGCATGTGAGCCTATCCGCCACCGAGCGGCGGGTCGGCGGCCTGACGGTTCGGATCGATCGCCACCTGTGCGTCGGCTTCGGCGACTGTATCAGCGAGGCCCCGGACGCGTTCGCCCTCGACAGCGAGGGCGTCGCCGTTCTCAAGCGCCCGGAGTGCGTCGATCGCGATCGACTGCTGCGGGCCTGTCGCTCCTGTCCGGTCGACGCGATCACGCTCACCGACCACACGGGTGCCCAGCTCGCCCCGTAACGATACGGAGGCCGCCGTCGCGGGCGCCGGCATCGGCTTTCGGCACCGCGGCGTCGATCGACCGGCCCTCGAGGAGGTCGAGCTGGAGGCCCGCGCGGGAGAGGTGCTGGGCATCCTGGGACCGAACGGAAGCGGGAAGACCACCCTGATCCGGGTGCTGTCGACGACCGTTCGCCCGCAGCGCGGCGCGCTCCGCTACTTTCCGCAGCGACCATCCCGCTCGCTGGCGGCCCTGCGACGTCGGATCGCGGTCGCTTTCGACCGGGTCCCGCTCCTCGAAGCGCTTTCGGGTGCCGAGCACGCGGTGCGGATCACGCGCCTTCGCGGATGGGAGGCAGCAGACGCCTCACGTCGGGCACAGGAGTGGCTGGAATTGTTCGGCCTCGGTGGCCGGATCGGCGACCGCTGCGGTACATACTCGTTCGGGATGCGGCGCAAGCTGGCGCTGGCCGAGGCGTTCGCAGCAGGGGGCGAGCTGCTGCTGCTGGATGAGCCGCTCGTCGGCCTCGACGCTTCCGGTCGTGACTCGCTATCCTCGGCCCTGGCCGGCTCGGCCGAGGCTGGAACGGCCGCGGTGGTCACCACGCACGACGGCAGTTTCGCGACCCACGCCTGTGCCCGCGTCCTCTTCCTCGATCGCGGCAAGGTGATCGGGGTCGGCGCGCCGTCCCGGCTCATTGCGGATCTGGCTCTCGCCACCACCTTCGAGATCGAGGTCGAGGCGGCGCGCCCTTTCCAGCCGATCGCCCCGCCGGGGGACGTCGAGTCGCTCGGAGCCAGCGCGAGCGCCCTCCGGTTCGCGTCCCGACTCGGGACCGAGGTGCTCCCCGCGCTCACCGCTGCGGTGGTCGGGGCGGGCGCGACAATCCGACGGATCACGGTCCGCGAACCCGATCTCGAAGATGTGTTCGTCTCCCTCACGGGGCGCTCGCTCCGCACGAACGCCGATCGGCTTCCGGAGACGATCGGCAGCATGGCTGAACAGCCGACGGATGCGGGCTGAGATCTTCATCCTCGAATGGCGGACGGCGCTCGCCAGACACCGCCTTCTTTACTGGAACGTCGCCGTTCCCCTTTTGCTGTTCACGCCGGTGTCGGTCAGTCCCGCCGCCGC
>CAZJXR010000074.1:0-16538 GCA_964550085.1 uncultured Gemmatimonadota bacterium | reverse complement strand
ATTCGTGAACCGTCCGCTCATCCTGTTGGCCGACGAGCCGACCGGAAACCTCGATTCGGTCACCTCGGCGGATATCATGACCGTGTTCGAGTCGCTGCACGCGGCCGGCCAGACCATCATCATGGTGACGCACGAGCTCGACATCGCCGCGCACGCCCGCCGGGTGGTGACGCTCCGCGACGGGATGATCGAGTCGCACGACGCCAGGCTGACGGCCCACGCGATCGCCTGAGGTCCTCCGTCATGCACCGCCCCTCGTCCATGCACTTCCTCGAGGACATCCGGCTGGCCCTCCAGCAGATCGTCGCCCACAAACTGAAGTCCGTGTTCAGCCTCATCGGCGTGATCATCGGGATCATGTTCCTGATCGCCGTGATCACCATCGTGGAGGGGATGAACCGTTACGTGCGGGAGGACTTCGCCGGATCGATCTTCGGCATCAACACCTTCAGCGTGGTGCGGCGCACGCAGGTCACCACCGGCGCCGAGTCGCAGGAGAGAAGGCGGCGGGAGGCCCGCAACCCGTATCTGAAGATGCACGACGTGGGGGTGGTGCGACGGGCCGTGCCCGACGCGCTGTACGTGGCGTGGAACGCGGGCCGGGAGTTCGAGGAGGTGCGCTCGGGCGAGCGGCGCCGCCGGAACATCCTGATCATCGGCGGCTCCGAGGACTACGCCGCGGTGAAGGGATGGGACATCGCGACCGGCCGCGGGCCGTCGCCGATCGAGCAGAGACAGGCCATCCGGGTGGCGGTGATCGGGCCGCAGATCTCCGACAAGCTGTTCCCGGACGGCGAGGCGATCGGGAAAGACATCCGGCTCGGCGCCCACCGCTTCGAGGTGATCGGCGTGTTCGAGCGGCGCGGCGGCCTGATCGGCGGGATCTGGGACGCCGCCATCCTCATCCCGTTCGCCACCTACCTGGAGGCGCTCGCCTTCAACGCGGACGAGGTCGATGAGATCGACGTGAAGATGCGCGACATGGAGGAGATGGAGGCGGCCATGCTGGCGGTCGAGGGCGCGCTGCGCTCGGACCGCGAGCTTCGTCCGGGCGAGGAAAACAACTTCCACCTCCAGACCTCGAGCGAGATCCTGAACGTGTGGGAGAAGATCAACAACGTGCTGATGGCGGCGCTGCCCGGTCTGGTGTCGATCGCCCTCGTCGTCGGCGGCATCGTGATCATGAACATCATGCTGCTGTCGGTCACCAACCGCACCCGCGAGATCGGACTACGCAAGGCGCTGGGCGCACGACAGCGCGACATCCTGTTCCAATTCCTGGCCGAAGCCTCGACCCTCACCCTGGTCGGATCGGGACTCGGCATGCTGCTCGGCATCGCGCTGGCGCAGGTCGTGTCGGCCACCACGCCGCTCCCGGCCGCGGTGGCACCCTGGGTGCTCGCTCTGTCGCTGGTGCTGGGCCTGACCGTCGGCCTCGCCTCGGGGCTGTATCCCGCCTACCGCGCCGCCCGCCTCGACCCGATCGAGGCGCTGCGCTACGAATAGGCGGAGGCGGCGGAGTATGGCCCGGCGAAGCTTCGGCAGCTGGCTGACCGCGTTCGGCGAGGGCGTGGTCATCGCACTCGACTCGTTGCGTGCCAATAAGGTGCGGAGCGGTCTCACCGTGCTCGGGGTCACCATCGGCGTCATGGTGGTGATGGTGATGGCGGCGGTGATCCAAGGCATCAACAACGACTTCAGCAGCGCCATCGCGTCGCGCGGCATCACCACCTTCTACCTGTCGCACGCCAACTGGACCGACTTCTCGACCGGGTTCGAGGACGAGGAGTCGGAGTGGATGAGCAATCCGCCGCTCGATCCGCTCATGGGTCGAGAGCTGGCGGCGCTGCCGCAGATCCGCGACGCCGAGGCGTTCTACGATCTGTCCGGCATGGGCTACGTGGCCCGGGCCGGCGCCGATCAGGTCGGGGCTGCTCTGGTCGGGGCTTCGGCCATCTACATGGAGATTGACAACGGCGACATCACGGACGGACGGTTCTTCACCGCGACCGAGGACGAGCGACGGGCGGCGGTGGCCGTGATCGATTCCGCAACGGCTGTCGACCTGTTCGGGAATCGCGATCCGATCGGCCGCGACATCATGATCGGCGAGCGCGGGGAGCCGGGCGCTCGCTTTCGGGTGGTCGGAGTCTACCGGCCGCCCCCGAACCTGTTCGCCAAGCTCCAGAACCACTACGTGTTCGTCCCCTTCTGGGCGGCGGACAAGTATTTCGATCCCTGGGACCGGCTGATGTCGTACGTGATCCGGCCGAACGAGGGGGTGTCGCTGGAGGTGGCCCTGGACGCCGTCCGCGGGCGCATGCGTCAGCTGCGCGGGCTGAGTCCGGGACAGAAGGACAACTTCGCCCTCGTCACCCAGGACGAGATCATGTCGTTCTGGAACGGCCTCACCTCCGTGCTGTTCGCCGTCATGGTCGCGCTGTCCAGCGTCGGCCTGCTAGTGGGCGGCGTCGGAGTGATCGGAATCATGATGATCTCGGTCACCGAGCGGACCCGGGAGATCGGGCTCAGGAAGGCGATGGGCGCTACGCGGCGGGAAATCATGTGGCAGTTCCTGGTCGAAGCGGCGACCCTCACCCTGGTCGGCGGTGGCATCGGGCTGCTGGCGGGTGGTGGCATCATCTACGCCCTCACCCATTGGACGCCCGTCCCTGCCCAAGTGCCGCTGTGGGCGATTGCCGCCGCCCTCGCCGTGTCGGCGCTCACCGGAGTCGGCTTCGGCCTCTACCCCGCCTCGATGGGCGCCCGCAAGGACCCGGTCGAGGCGCTCCGTTACGAGTAACTCGAGCCGGATCGACGCCTGCGATGCACGAACGCCGGGCGGAGGAAGGGTCGGTCGACGTCCTGGCGATCGGAGCCCACCCGGACGACGCGGAGCTCACCTGCGGAGGAACTCTCATCCGGTGCGCCGAACAGGGATACGCCACCGGGGTGATCGATCTCACCCGTGGCGAGATGGGCACCCGCGGGTCGCCCGAGCAGCGCGCGGCCGAAGCGGCGGCGGCGGCACGCGTGCTGGGACTCACGGTGAGACGAAACGCCGGGCTTCCCGATGCGCGGGTCGCCAACTCTCAGGAGGCGCGCGCAACTCTGGTCGCGCTGCTGCGCGAGCTCCGACCGCGGGTGGTCATTCTCCCCTTCCCTCGCGGCCGGCACCCCGACCACCGAGTGGGCTCCGAGCTGGCGCGGGACGCCTGCTACCTGGCCGGGCTGGCGAAGTGGCCCGGCGACGCGGCGCACCGGCCGCACAAGGTGCTGTACGCCTTCGCCTATCGGGAGGACCCGATCAAGCCCACCTTCGTGGTCGATATCGAAGAGCAGTTCGAGCGCAAACTCGAGGCGATCCGCTGTTACGCCTCACAGTTCGAGGGCGCGGTGTCGGCCGGCGAGATGTTTCCTACCGGACAGAATCTCTACGAGTTGGTGGCGACGCAGAACCGGCACTACGGCTCGCTCATCCGTCGCGGCTACGGAGAGCCGTTCTTTACCGACGAGACGATGCGGGTCGACGACGTGATGGCGCTCGACGTGCGCTCGCTATAGGCGGGCGCGGAGAGGCCCGAGCCGACCACGCGCAGCGGGCCGAGCGGTGGGGGGCGGGTGCAGTCGGTAGGCTACGGGCGCGAGACGGGCGGCTACGACGCGGCGACCGCCAGGCAGGACACCTCGATCAGCAGCCGTTTCCAGCTCGGCACGCTGGCGTCCCCCACCTTGATGGTCGTCGCCCGTGCCCGTCCGCCGCTGCGCAGCCACGGGGCCAGCCAATCGGCAATCTCGTCCGGAAGGTGTCCGAGCGGGTCGCCACCCGGCACATGGACCCATACCTGATCGACCGAGGCGCCCGGTGGGTCCGGGATGAGCAGGAGGCCATCGCCGGGACGCACCTCCTGCAGATGCCGGGTTCGATCTCCGAACACGGTTCCATGCACGGTGGTGCGGAACAGGGCGGGAGCATCGGGGGGCAGTCGGGGATGCGAACGGCGAGAGAGCTTCAAAAGGGGCTCCGCGGGCTCGGGGAGTCGGGCTGTCGGCGGCCACAACCGAAAACGGCCGGAGATTGCGCTGCCCCGCCAAGGTAGGGCGGTGGCCGGCAGTTGGAAAGCCGCGTGACGGCGCCTATTTTGAGCGTCAACGCGGGCCCGCGTCTCGTTCGGCGGACGCCGCGTCTGTCGGGCGGCCCCTCGAGTGATTGACGGGACGCCCGGGCCGGTGGCGCCAGGGGATATGCGGACGAGGGAGTGAGCGGACACGGGACGGGGAGAGCGAGTGGTCATCCAATTCAGTCGAGCGGGCGGGCCGTCCGCGAGGACTCGCGCCGAGGAGCAATGAGCCGCGCTAGCGCGACCGGGCCGGAGGAGATCTACCTCGACCACGCGGCCACATCGCCGCTGCTGTGGCCGGTGTGGAAGGCGATGGAGGCGGCACTCGGACAAGCCGACTACAACCCGGCCAGCACGCACGGGTGTGGCCGGCGGGCGCACGAGCGCCTGGAGCAGGCGCGGGCAACCGTGGCGCGGGCGATCGGTGCCCACCGTTCCAACCTTTGCTTCACCAGCGGCGGAACGCAGTCCAACAACCTGGCCATCCTCGGATTCGTGCGGGCCAACGCCGCCGCATCGCCGCGCGTGCTGGTGACCGCGGTCGAGCACAAGGCGGTGCTCCAGACTGCGCAGCACGCCGCGGCGGAGGGCGCCGAGGTGGGGGTGCTGCCGGTCGATCGAACCGGAACGGTCGATCTCGATGCGCTCGAGGAGGCGCTGGGTGCCGACGGCGAGCGGCCGACCCTGGTGTCGATGATGTGGGCCAACAACGAGATCGGCACCGTGCAGCCGATCGCCGAGGCGCTCGAGCTGGCGCGGCGCTTCGGGGCCACCTTCCACACCGACGCGGTGCAGGCATTCGGGAAGCTGCCCGTCTCGGTCGAGGAGGTGCCGGTGGACATGCTGACCATCACGGCGCACAAGGTGGGGGGGCCGGTGGGCATCGGGGCGCTGTACAAGCGCCCGGACGCCACCATCGAGCCGATCACCTTCGGTGGCTCGCAGGAGCGCGCGCTGTGGCCGGGAACCCAGAACGTGCTGTCGGCGATCGGTTTCGCCGAAGCGGCTCGGCTGGCGACCGAGCAACTCGAGGAGCACGTAGCCGCGTGGACGGCGCTCCGCGATCGGCTGGCGGAGAAGCTGCGGAGCGGCATCGACGAGGTCGTGTTTCACGGCGAGGGCGCACCGCGACGGATGCCCAACCTGCTGAACGTGGGTCTGCCGAACTGCGATCAGGTAGCCCTGCTGATCGGGCTCGACCTGGAGCGGGTCGCCGTCTCCGCCGGCTCGGCCTGTTCGAGCGGCTCGGCCGATCCCTCCCACGTACTGGGCGCGATCGGCGTCGCGCCGCAGATGGACAGCTACGCCGCGCTCCGCTTCAGCTTCGGTCCCGACACGACGGAGCGCGGCGTGGACCGGGCGGCCGATGTGGTGGCGCGGGCGGCGAAGCGCCTCCGGTGAGGACGACACAAGCTCGGATGACGCCGGCGATGTTCACCGCGACGGAAGCCATCACGTCGGCGCGTACCGACGATGCCGCCCGCGAGCTGCTGCGCTCGGCAGCCGCGACCCTGGCCGCCGACCTCCGCCGCCCGCCGGCGGACGCCTCGGTGCTGGTGGCCATGTCGGGCGGTGTCGACTCGAGCGTGACCGCCGCCCTGCTGTGCGTGGCGGGATTCCGAACCATCGGCGCCACCATCAAGACCTTCTGCTACGCCGAGGTGGAGGGGCCGACGAAGACCTGCTGCGGCCTGGAAGGGATCGCCGATGCGCGCTCGGTCGCCTTGCGGCTCGACATGCCGCACTTCGTCGCCGATCTCGCGGCGTGCTTCGCAACCGATGTGATCGACAACTTCGTGGGGGAGTACGCGGCCGGCCGGACACCGATCCCGTGCGTGCGCTGCAACAGCTTCACCAAGTTCCGCGACCTGGCGCGGCGTGCCGACTCCCTCGGCTGCGACTACATCGCGACCGGCCACTACGCCGCCGTCGATCGAAGCGGCGAAACACCCCGGCTCTGCCGCGCGGCCGACGACCGGAAGGACCAGACCTACTTCCTGTGGGGCATCCCGCGCGCAGTCCTCGACCGGCTGCTGCTGCCGGTGAGCGGACTGTGCAAGCCCGAGGTGCGCGCGGTGGCCCGGGCGCTCGGGCTGTCGACGGCCGAGAAGGAGGAGTCGTACGAGATCTGCTTCGTCCCTGACAACGATTACGCCGGGGTGCTGCGGCGCTACCTGGGCGACGACCACCCGTCGCTCCAGCCGGGGCTGTTCCGGCTCGCCGACGGCACCGAGGTGGGGGAGCACGGCGGCTACGCCCGCTTCACCGTGGGGCAGCGGAAGGGGCTCCCGGGCGGTTTTGCCGAACCGATGTACGTGATCCGGATCCGGCCCGAGGACCGCGCGGTGGTGCTGGGACCGGCGGCCGAGCTCGAGAGCTCGTTCCTGACGGCAGTCGAGGCGAACTGGCTGGCGGACCGACCCGCGGCTGGCGCCTCGCTCGGAGTGCGCATCCGGCACGGCGCTCCGGTGGTCGAGTGCGAGCTACTCGAGGTGTCGGAGAGCGCGTTTCGACTCGAGCTCCGACTTCCGCAGCGGGCGATCACGCCCGGCCAGAGCGCGGTACTCTACCGCGCCGACGAAGTACTCGGCGGAGGAGTGATCACCTAGCCGAGGACCCGGGCAGGCTCGGTCGGCAAACGGCGTGCGCTCAATGGCGCAGATCCTCGGCGACAGCCAGCTCCTCGATCGCCTTCCGTCCCTCTTCCGACAGCTGCTGCGGCACGGTGACCTTCACCTTCACCAGCTGGTCGCCCCGGTGGTCCCCTTTGTGGATTCCCTGCCCGCGGATCCGGAACGAGGTTCCGCTCTGCGTCCCGGGCGGAATTCGGAGCACCACCTTCTTGCCGTCCACCGTGCGCACCCGGACCCGTGAGCCGAGCGTCGCCTGGGCGACGTTGATCGGGATCTCGCACACCAGATTCAGGTCCTGACGGCTGAAGAAGGGATCCGGCTTGACCCGGAAACGGATGATCAGGTCGCCCGGCGGACCGCCCCCCGGCCCGCGCTCGCCCTGCCCGCTGAGGCGGAGCCGGGATCCCGTGTCCACTCCGGCCGGCACGTTGACGCTGATCGTCCGGCGGGTGCGTACCTCCCCGCGCCCGCCGCATGCGGGGCACGGCTCGGTGGGTATCTGGCCCCGGCCGAGGCAGGCCGGGCACGGCCGGGTGACCGCGAAGCCGCCCTGACCGAACGAGACGGTGCCCTGTCCCTTGCACTCCTCGCAGACACGCGACGACGAGCCGGGCGCCGCACCCGAGCCGTCGCAGGTCGCGCACTCTTCGTTGATGGCTACGTTGACCTGCACTTTGCCGCCGCGGGCCGCCACCCTGAGCGGAATCTCCACCAGGTACTCGACGTTTCGACCCCGCTCGGGACCCGTTCGGGCTTTTCGGCCCCGCCGCCCGAAGTCGAAGATCGAGCTGAAGATGTCCCCCAGCCCACCGACGTCCCCGATGTCCTCGAAGCGAAAGCTCCGCCCGGGCCCGCCGGGGCGCGCCGCCCCGCCGCGGCCGAACCCTCCGAGCCCGCCGAACAGGCGCATCTGATCGTACTTCCGACGGCTGTCCGGATCGGAGATCACACGGTAGGCCTCGCCGATCTCCTTGAATCGCTCGCCGGCTTCCGCGTCGTCGGGGTTCTTGTCCGGATGGTAGCGCTTGGCGAGGCTGCGGTAGGCCTTCTTGATCTCCTCCTGGGTGGCGTTCTCCGCCACCCCGAGGATGTCGTAGTAGTCCTTGGTCCGCGTCGCCATTCGTGGTCAGCGATCGCCGGCCGACCCGTCGCCCTTGCCGCCGACGGCGTGGTCTCCACCGCCGTGCGGGCCGGCATCGCGGTGCTTCTGGACCTCGACCTGCGCCGGCCGGAGCAGCCGATCGCCGAACAGGTAGCCGGGCGAAAACACGCGGCCGATCCGATCGTCGAGGGCGGGATCGTCCACCGCGGCGGTGACGACCGCCTCGTGGATGCTCGGGTCGAAGCGATCGCCTTCCGCCGCCGGCACCGGCGCGAGTCCGGCGTCCTCCAGCTTCTTGCGCAGCTTGCGGTCCACCAGCTCCACCCCTTCGCGCAGCGCCTCGACGGTCGTCGCCTCGGCCGGCGTTTCGGCGACCCGTCCGAGGTCGTCGAGCACCTCCAGCAGTGCCGCCGCCAGGTCGCTCTGACCCCGGTCGCGTACCTCGCCCAGCTCGCGTCGCGTGCGCTTGCGGTAGTTCTCGAACTCGGCCATCAGTCGCAGGTGTCGATCCCGGAGGTCGCCGAGCTCCCGCAGCTCTTCCAGGATTCCTTCGGACAGCCGGTCTCCCTCGGCCTCGGCGGTCAGTCCGGCAGAGGACGGCCTTGCCCGCTCCTGCCCATCGACAGGAGTGGCCCCGGGATCGAGGTCCGGACCGCGCCGGCCGTCATCCGAGCGGAAGCCGCGCTCGTCGGGATCCACGCCGTCCGGGTCGGACTCCGCGTCGAGATCGGATGCCGACGACCCGCCAGCCGTCTCGAAGCGGGACTCCTCTTCCGATCGCCGGGCGGGCCCTGTGGGCTTTCGGTCTTTGCTCATATTCCTTCACTCGGATTGTTGCAGGTTCCGGGCTCGCGCAGCGGCGGCCGGCCGTCGTAGCAACGCGTCGATCCAGTCCAGGGCGTCCCCGACCGCCCGGGCCGCGACCGGGTCATGATACAGGTCGTGGTACGACTCCGCATAGACCAGGCACGTCGCGGTCGCCTGCCAGGCCCGCGCGAGCGCCAGCGAGACCTCGGTGCTCACCGCCCGATCGACCCCCGCGAGCTGAAACAGCAACGGAGTCTCCGGCGGCGCGGCGCGCGCCGCCGCCTGCTGCGTAAGGACGCTCGACCACAGCCGGGCGCTGATCCGCCGGTGGACGAGGGGGTCGGCGTCGTGCTCGGCCAGGGCGGCCGGATCGCGAATCAGGTCGCGGGCGATGAGCCCGTGATCGAGGGTCAGGGCGGGGGCGAGGCGGTCGGCCACCGCGCCGACGAGCCGCTTCCAACGCGGCACCTCGGTCGCCAGGCCGAGAAACGGGGCGACGAGGACCGCCCCAAGCAGCGTTCCCGGGTACGTCTGGGCGTAGCGGAGGGTGAGGAGACCCCCGAGCGAGTGCCCAATCATCACGGCGGGGCGGTCGCCCGCCACCAGCGTCCGGAACCGGTCCACGTCCTCGAGCAGGCCGCGAAGCGCGTCCGCGTGCCCCCGACGACCGTCCGATCGGCCATGCCCCCGAAGGTCGAGCGCGGACCAAGCGTAGCCGCGAAGACCGGCGATCTCGCCGACCCGCGTGAACCAGCCGGAGTGGTCGCCGAGGCCGTGGATGAACAGCAGCGCGGCCGCCGGGGCGTCGGGCACGCACGCGCGGTAGAAGAGGCGGCCGCCCACGCCATCCAGCTCGCCGACCCGGTTGTCAGCCAACCCCGCGCCCCTCCACCGCCCTCCGCAGCGCGTCGAGCGCCACCTGCGCCGCCCGTCGCCTGACGACCTCCCGGTCGCCGCGGAACCGGCGCTGGAGGGCCGCCGACCGCGGTCCGGCAACGGCGATCCACACCGTGCCGACCGGCTTGTCCTGAGTGCCCCCGCCGGGGCCGGCGATCCCGGTGACGGCGAGGCTCCAGGTCGAGCCGGACACCTCGCGGGCGCCGCGCGCCATGGCGGCGGCCACCGGCTCGGAGACGGCGCCGTGCGCTGCCAGAAGGTCGGCCGGCACCCCGAGCAGCGTCCGCTTCGCCGCATCATCGTACGAAACCACGCCGCCCCACAGCGCGCGCGAGGCACCGGGAACGGCGGTCAGCAGCGCCCCCACCCCGCCCCCGGTGCAGCTCTCGGCCAGCGACAGCGTGTCTCCCCGCTCGGTCAGCCGGTCCAGCACCACCTCCGCCAGCGAGCGGTCGCCGACCTCGTACACCGCATCGCCAAACTCGTCGGTCAGCGCCGCCGCGGCCCGAGCCAGCCTTTCTTTCTCTTGGCGCGACCCCGCCTCCACTGCGCCGTCGCTGCGGACGAGCAGGTCGAGCACCGAGCCATCCACGTAATAGGCCACGTTCACGTCGGAGCACTCGGTCAGCCGCGCGACGCGGGCGGCGGCGACCGACTCGGACACCCCCGCGAGGCGGAGCCGGCGGAGGCCGGCCCGTCGCCCGGGCAGCCACCGGTCGAGCACCCGGCCGGCATCTCCGGCCAGGAAAGCGCGCAGCTCGGCGGGGACGCCGGGCAGGCCCATCACCCGCGCGCGGTTCCAGTCGATCGCGAATCCGGCCGCGGTGCCGAACGGGTTGCGGAGCAGCCGGGCGCCCTCGGGCAGCAGCGCCTGCTTGTGTCCGGCACCGGGCGGGAGACGACCGCCCGCCGTCCACTCATTCAGCTGGCGCAGCCACTCGGGAGATTCGTGGAGCGGCACCCCGAGTGCGGCGGCGACGGCCTCGCGGGTGCGGTCGTCCGGCGTCGGACCGAGACCTCCGGCGATCAGAATCACCCCGGAGCGCTCGGCTGCGCGCTCGAGCGCCTCGCGGATCGCGGCCTCGTCGTCGGGCACCAGCCGCACCCCGAGCACACGAGCCCCTCGTTCGGTGGCCGCGTGGGCGAGCAGCGCCCCGTTCTCGTCGGTTCTGAGTCCGGACACGAGCTCGTCGCCGACCAGGAGGACCTCTACGGTCGGCGCGATCGGGGGTGGGCCCATCAGGCTGGCTTGTCGGCGAGGATCCGTCGGAACGAGAGCAGATACACGGCCATCGAGTAGACCGTCAGGTAGAGCGCGATGGTGAGGGAGACGGTAACGAACCAGCCGTTCAGCTGTACCCAGAAGCTCCAGAACGGCCCGTCCCATCCACGCTGCTCGGCGCCGGTGCGAAAAGCAAGCCACAGAATCATCGAGCCGATGAAGATGTTCTGAGCCAACGCCTTGCGCTTGCCAGCCTTGCCCGCCCCGACCACGTGGCCACGCCGCGCGGCGAAGGTGCGCAGGGTAGTGATGGCGAGCTCGCGGCCGAGCAGAATGACGACGACCCAGAGCGGAATCCCATCGTAGAGCGGGAGGTCCCCGAGGTACGGGTGCCGCAGCGTGAGCAGATACATGGGGATGAGGGTGGCGACGAGCAGCAGCTTGTCCGCCACCGGATCGACCAGTTTGCCGAAGTTGGTGATCTGGTTCCGACGTCGAGCCAGATAGCCGTCCCACAGGTCGGAAAGGGCGGCCACGAGAAAGAAGGCGAACGCCACCAGCCGTGACGTCATATTGGATTGAAACAGCAGGATGATGATGAGCGGGGTGAGAATCACCCGCAGGGTAGTGATCGAGTTCGGCAGGTTCGGCTTCACGGAGGACCGTCGGGCTTCAGATGCCCTCCACGCTCTCGCTCGCCGCCAGCCGCTCTTCCATGCCCTGCAGGATCGTTGCCGCCCGCTTTCGCAACAGCGGCCGTTCCTCCCAGGCCAGGTAGTCGCGGAGAAGCAGCACGTTGTCGATGTCCGGGTGCGACCGCAGATAGGCCAGCGCCGCCAGCCTACGCAGCGGATGGGGGCTGAACAGGTCGTTGCGGTGGCGCGTCATCTGGTCCCGCGCCAGGAGCACGCCGATCAGGGACAGAGCTGCCGCTCCCAGAACGGCGAATCCGGCATATTTCAGGGTGCGCTCGAGGCGATCGTCGCGGTCCGACTTGAGTACGAGAATTTTATCTGCCATGACCCTTCCTTACATTTCCCGGCGGCCGGCAAACGCCTCCGCTATGGTGACGCCATCCGCATATTCGAGGTCACCCCCCACCGGAAGCCCTCGGGCTAATCGCGTGACCCGCAGGGTCGAGATCGGCGACGCCAGTCGGTGTAGATAGGTCGCCGTCGCCTCTCCCTCCACGCTCGGGTTGGTCGCGATGATCACCTCGGTCACTCCGGCCCGCAGTCGCGCCATCAGACTCTGAATCGACAGGTCCTCGGGACCCACGCCGTCGAGCGGCGACAATCGACCCCCGAGCACGTGGTACAGCCCGCGGTAGCGACCGGACTTCTCGATCGCCGCGATGTCGGACGCCTCCTCGACCACACACAGCGCCGACGCGTCGCGGCGCGGGTTGGCGCAGAATTCGCACGGATCGGCGTCCGAGAGGTTGCCGCACTGCGAGCACGCTCGGACCTCCGCGGTCACCCGATCCAGCGCCCGCGCCAGACGCTTGGCATCGCCGGGGGGTGCCTTCAGCAGGTGATATGTGAGCCGCTGGGCCGTCTTTCGCCCGATGCCCGGCAAGCGTGCAAACTCCGTGATCAACTCCTCGATGGCCGACATCGGCACCCGACGCGCCGTCTCCGCTGGCTCCTAGCCGCCGAACAGACTCGCGAGGTTCGGCAGCGGCAGCCCGCCGGTCGCATCCTTCATCTCCTGCTCCAGCCGCTCCCGGGCACGACTCTGCGCCTGCGAGACGGCGGCCAGAACGAGATCCTCCAGCATCTCCACTTCCTGCGGGTCGATTACCGCCGGATCGATGCGGATCGAGCGCACCGAACCCTTGCCATCTGCCGTCACTTCGACCATGCCGCCACCGCTGGTGACGGTGAGCGTTTCGCTCTCGAGTTTCCGCTGCAGGTCGCTCATCCGCGCCTGCATCTGCTGCCCGAGCTGAAACAGCTGCTGGAGGTTCCCAATGCTGTCCACTGACCTCTACTCCTTTAGCCTGAGATCCAGCTTTTCTACCGCCTCTCCGAGTTGGGGATCCATCGCCACCATCTCCGCCAGCCGCTTCTCCCGGGCAGCCGAAGCCGAGATGCGCGGCGCGGCCCCCGCGCCCTCGACATGAAAGGTGAGCTCCGCGTCGGCAACCCCGAGTCGGCGACCGAGGACGGCGCGCATGTCGCGCGACCGGCCCGGGTCGTCGAGAAACTCTCGTATCGTTTCGCTCAGCGCGTCGGGCACCCGCACGTGGATGGCGCGATCGGAGAGCGCAGTTACGCTCGCCCCCTTGAGCACTACTGCCTGCCCACCGAGGCCGGGCGTTTCCGATAGCGCCGCGCGCCACGCTTCGAGCAATGGGCCGGGCGCGGCTCCGGTGCCCGGCTCTTCCGGCCCCGCCACCGGCGATCGTTTCCCGGAGGGCATGCGCTCAGACCGGACCCCGGGAGCGTTTCCCTGCGTCCGGAGCCTCGCTTCCGCACCACCGCTCGCGCCGCCGCGGGAGGTTGCCGGGCCGTGCGGCGGCCGCTGTGCCGATCGCGCCCTCGCCTGGCCATCGGCGTCCGTCGCCTCACCCCGGCCCTGCGCACCCGACCGGTTTCCGCCGCCGCCACCCGTCGACCGAAGCAGCTCTTCGAGCTCGACCGCCCGTTCCAGGCTGGCGAGCCGGAGCAGGAGAACTTCGAGTTGAATACGGGGTTGGGTGCTGTCGCGAAACCGACCGGTGGTCTCGAAATCGGCCACCGCCTTGAGCATGCGGAGCAGGTCGACCTCGTCAAAGCCAGCCGCCATATCCGCGAATTCGGTCCTCGACTGCTCGGACAGCTCGACTGCCTCGGAGTCGGAATCCATGCGGAGAACGAGCATGGCACGAATCGCGTCGCTCAAGCCGCGCACGAACTCCGACAGATCGTACCCATCATCGACCAGCTGCTGAACGTAGGGAAACACCTCCGCCCGCTCGCCGCGGCGCGCGATGTCGAAGAAGCGGAGGTATCGGTCCTCCCCCACCAGCCCCAGCATCTCCCGCACGTCGTCCCCGTCGACTCGGTCGCCGGCAAACGACAGCACCTGATCCAGGAGCGACAAGGCATCACGAACGCCGCCTTCGGCGCGCCGGGCGAGGGCCAGCAGAGCCGGTTCCTCCGTCTCCACCTCCTCGAGCTCTGCCACCTGCTGCAATCGGAGGAGGATGTCGCGCACCGTCACCCGCCGGAAATCAAACCGCTGGCAGCGAGAGAGGACGGGCGGCGCGACCTGCTGGATCTTGTGCGGCTCGGTGGTGGCGAACACGAAGATCACCCGCGGCGGCGGCTCCTCGAGGATCTTGAGCAGCGCGTTCCATGCTTCTCGGGTCAGCATGTGCGCCTCATCGAGGATGTACACCTTGTAGCGTCGCTCGTCGGAGGGAGCGTACATCGCGCGCTCGCGCAGGCCCCGTGCATCGTCGACCCCCCGGTGACTGGCGGCGTCGATCTCGAGCACGTCGAGCGCCGTCTGACCCGACCAGATCCGCTGGCAGGACTCGCACGCGCCGCACGGCTCGCCATCCACGCGGTCGGGGCAGTTCAGCGCCATGGCCAGAATTCGTGCCGCCGTCGTCTTGCCGATCCCGCGCGGCCCACAGAACAGGTACGCGTGACCTACACGCCCCGCCTCGACGGCCGAGCGCAGAGTCGCGGCGACGTGACCCTGTCCCACCAGTTCTTCGAAGCGACGCGGGCGATGCTTGCGGGCGAGCGCGGTACGGTACATGGGGCCAAGCTACGGCGCGGAAGGAGACCCCGAAAGCATCCGGTGACGTCCATACGAGCCGACGAAAAACCCCAGGCTGGCCGTGGCGACCTTCACGCGCGTACCGCTGCTACCTTCACGGTCCTGACGGGGTTGGCGCACTCCGGCCCCACGGGCCTGGGGCAGGGCCAAGCTAGATTCGGCACCGGTGACGAGCAAGCCGCCGGTCGAAAAAAGGGGGCAGCAGCAAAGGGGTCAGCAGTCGTCTCCGGTGAAGGCGTCGCGCACGTAGGTGAGCCGCGGGTGCCGCCGGCCGAGCCGGATCCCGATCACGTCAAACCGGAACTCGCGTCCCACACCCGGATGTTCGCGGATCCAGCGCTCGGCCGCGCGTCTCAGGTGGCGTCGCTTGCGGCGACCGATTGCCTCGAGCGGGTGCTGGAGGTCCGAGCGCCGCGCCTTCACTTCCACGAACGCGACCACTTCGTCCTCGCGGGCCACGATATCGAGCTCGCGATGGCCCGAGCGCCAGTTCCGGTCCAGGATCCGGAGTCCGGCGCGCTCGAGGTGCGCGACGGCGAGATCCTCGCTCCACCGACCGAAAGCGGCGGGGAGGGGATCGCGCTCGTATCGCGCGCGATCGTCAGGCGACGTGGCCGGCCCCCGACGCCACTGGCTCGTCGACCGCGAGGTGGCGACCGATGGCGGCGGCGATCTGACGCAGCTCGACGACCAGTCGGCCGAGTTGGTCCGGTGTGACCGCCTGCCCACCGTCGGAGGCGGCGGCTCCCGGATCCGGATGGACTTCGAGCATCACGCCGTCCGCGCCGGCCGCCACCGCCGCGCGCGCCATGGGCACCACCTTCGAGCGCTGCCCCGTCCCGTGGCTCGGATCGGCGATGACCGGAAGGTGCGACAGCTCCTTGAGGCTGGGGATGGCGGTGAGGTCGAGCAGATTGCGGGCGTGGACATCGAAGTTTCGCACGCCCCGCTCGCACAGAATCACGCGCGGCTCGCCCTCGAGCAGAATATACTCGGCGGCCAGCAGCAGCTCCTGCAGGGTAGCGGCTGGCCCCCGCTTCAAAAGGACGGGTCGACCGGCGCGGCCCACTGCGCGAAGGAGGGCGTAGTTCTGCATGTTGCGCGCCCCGATCTGGATGATGTCGACGTGCTCCGCCACCCCCGTGACCGTCTCGGGCGACGGCGCTTCACTCACCACCGGGAGCCCACTCTCGCGCCGAGCGAGGGCCAGCAGGCGGAGCCCCCTCTCGCCCAGCCCCTGGAACGAGTAGGGCGAGGTGCGGGGCTTGTAGGCGCCGCCCCGCAGCAGAGTGGCACCCGCCTCCCGAACCTTGACGGCGGTCTCCACGATCTGTGTCTCCGACTCCACCGCGCACGGTCCGGCGATCACCGCCACTTGGTCGCCGCCCACCCGGGTTCCGTTCTCCAGCTCGATGATCGTGTCGTCGGGACGCCACTCGCGGCTGGCGAGTCGGTAAGGCGGCGTGATGCGCACGATGCGCATCACACCGCCGAGGCCGATGAGGCGGTCGGAATCGGGCAGCTCGTCGCCGAGCACACCGATCGCGGTTCGCCCGTGACCCGGGATGAGCGCCGCCTCGCAGCCCAGCGCCCGGATTCGCTCGGCAACCGCCTCGATCTGGGCGCGACTCGCGCCTTTTTCCATCACCACGAGCATGGCCACCACTCTCGAAGCCCGATGTGGTCGATTCGATGCGGGAATGCCTTCAGCGGCTCACTCACTCCACTCGCCTCATCCGAATCACAACGCGATTTCGTAACCATCGGAGGCGACCACAATTCTACCCTCATACCCCGCCGCTCGCACGAGGTCGGGAACATCGAAGCGGTTACGAACCTGGGGATAGATGTGCGTCAGCACCAGAGTGTCGGGCCGAGCGTCGCGCGCCAGGCTGGCCACCGAGGATGGCGACAGGTGGTTGTCACCGACCAGGTCGTCGGTCAGCGAGCCATGAACGGCCAGCGCGGCGTCGATCACCGTG
>CAZJXR010000073.1:0-16881 GCA_964550085.1 uncultured Gemmatimonadota bacterium | reverse complement strand
CCCCAGATTGTGTGCCCCGCGTACTCGATGGTCTCGAAGGTATGCCGCTTCCCGCGCCGCTCGAAGCTGAGACTGGATCGGCTGTCGGGATCCGCGAGGACGGCAGCCGGCACCCAGACGTGTCCGCTGATCTCGTGATTCGGCACGATCGGCAGGCGCTCGGGAATCACTGTGACGAACGAAGCGATGACGAGGGAGGGGAGGTCGGGGGAGGAGGGATGAAGGTCATCCAAACGGCCGATGACCCGGTGGACGGGAAGATCCAGCCCCGTTTCCTCCCGCGTCTCACGACGCGCGGTGGCAATCAGGTCCGCGTCGCCGGCGCTCTGGCGTCCGCCGGGGAACGCGATGTGTCCTGACCACGGGTCGCCCTCGGCTTCGGCGCGACGGACGAAGAGCACATCGATCGCTTCGAGAATCGTCTGCCGATCCGGGCGAGCCGCGGTCGCGACAAGCGCAACCGCCGCCCGCGGGATGCCGCCGGGTGCCATGACCCGAGGCCTGCGGTCGGCGAGAGTCTGTCGGAGTGCCGACGCGATCGACTCCGTCATCGCGGACGATACGGCGACCGCGTCGCGGATCTCACCGCGTCAGCGCCTCCTCCAGCAAACAGAGGTAACTCTGGTACCGGGTCTCGCAGATCCGATCGGCGGCCACCGCCTCGGCGACCGCGCAGTGCGGTTCGTGCAGGTGACGGCAGTTGGCGAACCGGCAGTCGCCGACCAGGGGCCGGAACTCCGGGAACGCCGCCGCCAGCTCCGAGGCCTCCAGCTCCCACAAGCTCAGGTACTGGAGCCCGGGCGTGTCGACCACGTATCCGTCCCCGGGAAGTCGATGCAGGGAGGCGCCCACCGTCGTGTGCCGGCCGCGACCGACACGGTCGCTGAGCACACCAACCCGCAGGTCGAGGTCGGGAGCGATCGCATTCAGCAGGCTCGATTTTCCGACCCCGGAAGGGCCGGCGAGGACGCTCGTTCCTTCGTCCAAGCGCGCGTGCAGCTTGTCGAGCCCCTCACCCGTCTTCGCGCTCGTGGCGAGCACCTCGTACCCAGCCCGCACGTAGCTACCGACGACGTGCAGCGGCTCCGGCGCGCACTGGAGCACCGCTGCCAGCCCCGCCTCCGAGGGTGCACTTTCCTCGGCGTCGGCATCGTCGAGCAGGTCCCATTTGTTGAGCACGATGAGGCTGCGCAGCTGGTTGAGCTCCGCCAGGACGAGGAGGCGGTCCAGCATCCGGTAGTCGGGGCTCGGTCTGCGTACGGAGAACACCGGGACGATGCGGTCGACGTTCGCCGCGATGACCTGTTCGCGGCGCCGGGCCACACTGCGCCGCGACAGCTTGCTCCGCCGCGGAAGTATGGTCGCGATACGGCAGTCGCCACCGGGAAGCATCTCGACTTCCACCTCGTCGCCCACCGCGACCGACTCGCTTTCGAACTGCTTGATCCGGCCGCGCAGGACGCAGTCGACGACGCCCGCGTCCGTTTCGACGGAATATGTCCCGCCCAGGCAGCGCGTCACCCGGCCGGTAGTGAGGGAGGTCACTTAGCAGGTGCTGGAAGGCAGGAGATTCAGATCTGGGCTCGCGCCTTGGGCTGCGTTTCGCCCCTGTCTCCGATCAGCTGTTCGAGACAGTTCCAGCCGAGCAGAGCGCACTTGATGCGGACGGGGAACTTCGACACTCCAGCCAGCGCGCGCAGGTTGCCGAGTTCGCGATCCGCGGCCAGCTCTGCGTCGCCGTGCAGCATGGCCGTGAAGCGACGCGCCAGCTCGAGGGCTTCGGCCAGGGTCTTACCCTTCACCTGCTCGGTGAGCATCGACACCGAAGCCTGGCTGATCGAGCACCCCTTGCCGAGGTAGTGCGCGTCGGTAATCCGATCCCGTTCGACCCTCAGCATGAGCTCGATCACGTCCCCGCACATCGGATTGTTCATGGTGATCGAGTGCGTAGCGTCCGGCAGCGCGCTCTTGTTGCGTGGACGGCGGTAGTGGTCGAGGATCACCTCCTGGTACAGCTGATTGAGCGAGGACGGGATGGAGCGGTCCACATCCCCCACGCTCGCCTCGGTGCCGGAACGGGGACCCGCGGTTCGTTCACCGCGTGACGGGTCGGGATTCTCCGGTGTGTCCATCGATCGTGTCGTGTCGTGATCCGGCGGGGACGGCCCTAGTGGAGGTTCCCGAACAGCCGGGCCGCGAATCCGAGCGAATCGACGAGCGAATCGATTTCCTCGCGCGTGTTGTAAAGGTAGAGACTCGCGCGGGCGGTTGCATCCACGCCAAGGTGCTCCATCAGGGGCTGATTGCAGTGATGGCCGGCACGAATCGCGATGCCGCGCTGATCGAGGATGGTGGCCAGGTCGTGTGCGTGGATGTCCCCGTACCGGAAGGAGAACACGCCGGTCCGATCCTCGGCCGGTCCGTACACCTCGAGCCCCTCGACTTCGCGTAGGCGTTGCATAGCGTAGCCTGCGAGTTCCGTCTCGTGGTCGTGGAGCGCCTCGAATCCCACCGAGCCCAGATAGCGAATCGCCTCCGCCAGCCCCACCGCGCCCGCTATGTTCGGGGTGCCGGCCTCGAACTTATGCGGCACTGCCGCCCAGGTCGAGCCCTCCAGCGTCACCGCCGAGATCATCTCGCCCCCGCCCTGATAGGGTGGCATCTCCTCCAGTAGCTCGCGTCGCGCCCACAGAGCGCCGATGCCGGTCGGGCCGCACATCTTGTGCCCGCTGAAGGCGTAGAAGTCGCACCCCACATCCGGCATCGCGACACGCATGTGCGGCATCGCCTGCGCGCCGTCGACGAGGCATAACGCCCCATGGTCGTGCGCAATGCGGGCGATTCGGCGTACCGGATTGATCGTGCCGAGGGTGTTCGACACGTGGGTGAGCGCGACGAGCTTCGTCCGCTGGCCGATCAATCGGGCCGCGTCCTCGAGGTCGAGACGGCCGTCCGCGGTCACGTCGATGAAGTGGAGGGTCACTCCCGCGCGGGCGGACAGAAGCTGCCAGGGTACGATGTTGGAGTGGTGCTCCATCTTTGTGAGCACAATCTCGTCGCCCTCGGCGAGCTTAGATCCCCAGCTGCTGGCGACGAGGTTGATCGCCTCGGTGGTGCCACGAGTGAAGACGACCTCGGCGGCCTCCCGCGCCCCGATATGGTCGGCCACCGTTCGCCGGGCGGCCTCGTATGCTTCGGTGGCACGATACCCGAGGTCGTGGGCGCCGCGGTGCACGTTGGCGTGATCGTGCTCGTAGTAGCGGCGAAGCGCGTCGAGCACCGGAATCGGCTTCTGGGAACTGGCCGCGCTGTCGAGGTACACCAGCGCGTGCCCGTGAACTTCCTGGTCGAGGACCGGGAAGTCGGCCCGGATTCGCTCTACATCGAGACCCTTTCGGGTCACCGTCGTCTCGGTCGTGCTCATGCGGCCATCTCGGCCTCTGCGCTCGCCATCACCAGGAGCCTTTCGCGCCATTCCTCAGACAGGCTCCTAGAGCTTGAGCTGAATCTCCTCGCCCTCCACCCGAACTTCGTAGGTCGGGACCCCCTTGACGGCGGGCAGCGCTCGCGGCGCTCCCGATGCGAGGTCGAAACGGGCGCCGCGCAGCGCGCATGTGATCTGGGCCCCCGTCAGTTCGCCTGACGAAAGCGGAAACTCCTCGTGCGAACAGCGGTCCTCGAGCGCATAGATCACGCCGTTCCGATTGGCGAGAACGATCCGCTTGCCACTCACCTCCACACCACGCAGCTCGTTCTCCGGCACGTCGGCGAGAAGAGCGACTGTCTGGAACTCCGACATCCGAGACCGTCCCGGTTGCGTGACAGATCAGAGCCCGATCTTCTCCTCGATCGCCTGCCCGATGCGCTTTCGTACACCCTCGACCGGGATTCGCTTCAGCACTTCGTCGAAGAAGCCGAACACGAGCAGTCGTTCCGCCTGCAGCCGGCTGAGTCCCCGGCTCATGAGGTAGAAAAGCTGACCTTCATCGACCTGACCCACCGTCGCCCCGTGTGAGCAGCGAACGTCGTCTGCCTCGATTTCCAGGTTCGGAAGCGTGGTGGCGTGGCTGTCCTCGCTGAGCAGGAGGTTGCGGTTCGTCTGATAGGCATCGGTGAGCTGCGCCCCCTTGTCGACTCGAATGAGACCGCGAAACACGCTGCGCGCCGCGTCGCTCAGGGCGCCCTTGTACAGGAGGTCGCTGTGCGCGTGGTCCTTCGCGTGGTGTTGAAGGGTGTGATGGTCGAAGTGCTGGTCGCGGTCGCCGAACCACATGGCCAGCATCTCGCTGTCGCTCTCCGGTCCCTCCAGGTGACTCGTCACGTCAGCCCGCGACAGATCGCCGCCGAGGGTGACGTTGCAGCCGCTCAGCCGTGTGCCGCGGCGCGAAGTGGCGTGCTGCATGCTGAAGTGTCGGACGCCTTTCCCGTAGCGTTGCAGGGAGAGATAACGCACGGTCGCTTCGTCCTGGCCGAATATCTCGACCCCGCCCAGACTGAGTACCGGGGCATCGAGATCGGGCGACACGAACTCGTCGATCACCGTCACCTCCGAGCCGGGCTCGGCGACGAGCAGCGTGTGGGTCGAGAGGAGCACCCCGGGTCGATCCACGTAGTGGAAGGCGTGGAACGCGTCGGGCAGGCGGACTCCCTTCGGCACGTACAGCACGTATCCGGCGCCGAGCGTCGCCACGTGCAGGCTCCACAGCTTCTCCTCCATCGGCGCGATGTCGCTGCGGAAGAGATGCGGCTCGAGCAGGTCTCCATGCCGGGCCGCGAAGTCGGCGAGCGGCGCGTAGATGACTCCACGCTCCTCGGCGGCGGCTTCCAGTCGGCGGAACACCGCCACTCCGTCCCGCTCCACGATGATGCCGCTCCGCTCTCCCTGCTTCTCGATGATCGTGCGCACCGCCTCCGGAAGCTGTTCCACGGTCTGAACGGCGGCGGTCGCCCCGGGGTCGGGCAGGACAAAAACGTCCGGGTTGAGCTGGCTGAGGTCCGTGTACCGCCACTCCTCGCTCTTCCTCGTCGGCATCGGCAACGACCGGTAGCGCTCCCGGGCCCGGCGGCGCGCGCGGGCGATGAACGGCGGCTCCTCCGGCCACACGGGCAGGCCGTCGCCGGACTCCCGCCCCGACGTCAGCGTGTCGCCCGCGGTCGGCACCTCGTCTCGTGCGGGCGAGGTCGGGGCGAGTGGGGTTTCTGTATGCGACACGTAGTGCTCCTTCGATTCGGTGTTCGGGATTCGAGTGCGTCGCGCGGGCGTCCGAGCGCCATCACGGGCCGGTGGTGACGTGGATCGACCGACGCGTCAGCCGACGCTTCCCTCCATCTCGAGCTCGATCAGCCGATTCAGCTCGATCGCGTACTCGAGCGGAAGTTCCTTGGCGATCGGCTCGATGAAGCCGCGCACGACCATCGCCATCGCCTCTTCTTCCGAGATGCCGCGGCTCATGAGGTAGAACAGCTGCTCGTCGCCGACCTTGGAGACGGTGGCCTCGTGCCCGATGGAAGAGGCGTTCTCATCGATCTCGATGTACGGATACGTGTCGGTGCGTGCCATCTCGTCGAGCAGCAGAGCGTCGCACTCGACGTTCGACCTCGAACCGGTTGCGCCCTCGTACACCTTGCACAGCCCGCGGTAGCTCGCGCGGCCCGACCCCTTGGAGATCGACTTGGAGGTGATCTGCGAGGTCGTGTTCGGCGCCACGTGGACCACCTTCCCGCCGGTGTCCTGATGCTGGTTGTCGCCGGCGTACGCGATCGAAAGAATCGAACCGTGTGCGCCCTCGCCCATCAGGAAGCAGGACGGATACTTCATGGTCAGCTTCGAACCCAGGTTGCCGTCCAGCCACTCCATGGTCGCGGACTCCTCGACCCGGGCGCGCTGCGTGACCAGGTTGTACATGTTGTGCGACCAGTTCTGGATGGTCGTGTACCGGAAGCGGGCATTCCTCTTCACTACGATCTCGATCACCCCGGAGTGGAACGAGTCGGTGGAATACTGAGGCGCCGTGCAGCCTTCGATGTAGTGAGCGTGCGAGCCCTCGTCGGCGATGATGAGGGTGCGCTCGAACTGACCGAGCTGCTCCGAGTTTACCCGAAAATATGCCTGAAGCGGAATGTCGACCGTGACGCCCTTCGGGATGTACACGAAGCTGCCGCCCGACCACACGGCGGAGTTGAGGGCGGCGAATTTGTTGTCGTGCGGCGGAATGACGGTCGAGAAGTGCTCTCTGAACAGCTCTGGATAGAGCTTCAGCCCGTCCTCGATCGACTCGAAAATCACTCCCTGCTCGGTCCACTGCTCCTTGAGCGAGTGATACACCATTTCGGACTCGTACTGGGCTCCGACTCCGGCCAGGGCCTTGCGCTCCGCCTCCGGGATGCCCAGCCGCTCGAAGGTGTCCTTGATCTCCTGCGGGACGTCGTCCCACGAGCGCTCCATCTGGTCCTGCGGCTTGAGGTAGAAATAGATGTCGTCGAGCGTCTCCTCGAGTCGCGACAGGTCGCCCCCCCAGGTCGGCATCGGCTTCGAATAGAAGATCTTCAGCGCCTTGAGGCGGAACTGGAGCATCCAACCGGGTTCCTCCTTGTGGGCGGAGATCTGACGCACGACCTCCTCGCTCAAGCCCCTCTGTGCCTTGAAAACTGGCTTGTCTGCGGTGACGAAATCGTATTTGTACTCGTCGAGCTTCAGCTCGGCTATCGTCTGATCATGCGGCATTTTGCCTGGCTCCTTGCCCTACGGTGGGGCGGGCGGCGTCCGTTGAGGCCGCTTCTTTTTACGCCCCTGCGTTCGTTGTCCTCTCAATAATCAGGCCGAAACGGCCTCCTCGGCCTCCTCGGCCTCTTCCTTCAGCCACTCGTAACCGGCTTCTTCGAGCTTCTCGGCCAGCTCCGGCCCGCCGCTCTCGACGACGCGCCCGCCCATCATGACGTGAACGAAATCGGGGTGGATGTAGTTGAGAATGCGCTTGTAGTGCGTGATCAGGAGCACCCCGAGTTCGGTATCGGCGGCCGTCAGCGTGTTGACGCCGTTGGCCACGATCTTCAGCGCGTCGATGTCGAGTCCGCTGTCCGTCTCGTCGAGCAGGGCCAGCCGCGGCGCGAGCATCGCGAGCTGCAGGATCTCGTTCCGCTTCTTCTCTCCACCGCTGAACCCATCGTTGACGAACCGCCCGGCAAAGTTCTCGCTCATGCCGAGCAGCGACAGGGTCTCCTGGAGCTTCTCGTGGAACTCGAAAACGTCGACTTCATCGCCTTCGGCCCGGCGGGCGTTGACTGCCGTGCGCAGAAAGTTGGCGATCGATACGCCGGGGATCTCGCTCGGGTACTGGAAGGCCATGAAGATGCCGGCCCGGCTTCGTTCGTCGGGTTCCATCTCCAGCACGGACTCTCCCCGGTACACCACATCCCCCCCGGTCACCGCGTAGCCGGGGTGCCCGGCGATCACCTTGGCCAGGGTGCTCTTGCCCGAGCCGTTCGGGCCCATGAGAGCGTGGACCTCTCCGTGGTTGACGATCAGGTCTACCCCCTTGAGAATCTCGGTCTCCTCCTCCACCACCCGAACGTGGAGATCCCGGAGCTCCAGCAGCGGTTTCGCCATTCCGTGATATGTCCCCTCTCGAAGCGCCGCCGCGGCTGCGCTTTCGATAATTGTTATTGATACTCTTCCGGCGCCAAGCTAACGAGGTTGAGACTCACTTTCAAGTAGCATAACCTTAAGGACGGCTGCGGGTTCCACGACGTCACCCGCGGCGCGGACTGCATCCGGCACCGTCGCTCCGATGGGCCCGGGACCGCTCGACCCGGCGATACGGACCGGGTGCGGCACACGGGGCCCCGTCGTAGATTCGCCCCCGGCCCGCGCGGGCGGGCCTCGAGTCCGAGCCCTGGGCGCGGGGCCGAAGCGGCCGACTCCGGACGTCGATGGGAACGGAAGGGTCAGGAGGGGGATGAAAGCGGCCTTCTTTCGGGAGCACGGCGGTCCGGACGCGTTGCGCATCGGAGACCTCCCCGCTCCGGTCGCGGGTCCCGGTGAGGTGGTCGTCGGGGTGAAGGCTGCCGCCCTCAACCATCTCGACCTCCACGTTCTGCGGGGCATCCCCGGACTCGCCATCGACCTCCCTCACATCGGCGGGGCGGACATCGCGGGAGTGGTGGCGGAAGTCGGGCCTGACGTCGACGACTGGGCCCCCGGTGATCGGGTGATCGTCAACCCCGGCCTGTCGTGCGGGTCGTGCGAATGGTGCGACCGGGGCCAGCACAGCATGTGCAGACACTACGCCATCCTCGGCGAGCACCGCGCCGGCGGTTTTGCCGAGTTGGTCGTGGTCCCGGCCCGCAACCTGTACCCGCTGCCGGCGGACTTCGCCTTCGAGCGTGCGGCCGCGGTCCCGCTCGTTTTCCAGACTGCGTGGCGGGCGCTGATCACCCGGGGCGCCTTGCGGGCTGGCGAGACGGTGCTGATTACGGGCGCGTCCGGTGGAGTCTCGACGGCAGCGATCCAGATCGCTCGCCTTGCCGGGGCGGAGGTGCTGGCCGTGACCAGCGAACCCCATGTGGAGCGCGTGCGCGAGCTGGGCGCCGATCACGTCATCGACCGCACCCGGGAGGACTTTTCCCGCACCGCGTGGACGATCACCGGGAAGCGCGGGGTCGACCTGGTGCTCGACAGCGTGGGGAAGGCGATGTGGGAAGGCTGCCTGCGCTCCCTGTCGCGCGGCGGTCGACTGGTGACGTACGGCGGAACGAGCGATCCCGTCGTGCCGCTCGACGTGCGTCACGTGTTCTGGAAGCAGCTCCACATCATCGGCAGCTCGATGGCCAGCCGACGTGAGTTCGAGACGGTGATGGATCTCGTGTTCGCGGGGCGACTCGTCCCGGTGGTCGACACGGTCCTGCCTCTCGATGGGGCGCGCGATGCGTACGAGCTCCTGGCCGCCGCCGGCCAGTTCGGGAAGATCGTGCTGGTCCCGTGATCCGGTGCTGAATCGAGCCAAGCAGATCGAGCGCCTGCGCGGCGAGGAATTCGACGTCGTGGTCATTGGGGGCGGCATCACCGGGGCCGCCTCCGCGCGCGACGCGGCGCGACGCGGCTACCGAACGGCCCTGGTCGAGGCGCGTGATTTCGGCGAGGGCACCAGCAGTCGCTCCTCCCGGCTCATTCACGGTGGCTTGCGGTATCTCGAGCAGTTCGAGTTCGACCTCGTGTTCGAGGCGAGCCAGGAGCGTCGCACGCTTCTCCACATCGCTCCCCACCTGGTCCGCCCGCTCGAGTTCCTGTTCCCGATCTACGAAGAGGGGAGGGTCGGCAAACTCAAGCTGGACGCCGGCATGTGGTTGTACGATGCGCTGGCGCTGTTTCGAAACATCGAGCGCCACCAGATGCTCGATCCGCAACAGGTGCTGGCGAGGGAGCCTCGACTTCGCACCGACGGCCTCCTCGGCGGTGCGCGCTACTTCGACGCACAGGTCGATGACGCCCGCCTCGTGCTCACGACCGTGATCGGTGCGGTCGAGGCTGGTGCCGCCGCTGCCAATCGCCTCGAGGTCGTCCAGGTGCTGGTCGAGAACGACCGTGCCTGCGGGGTGCGCGTTCGGGACGAAGGGGGCGAGGAGTGGACGATCGAGGCGCGGGTGCTTGTCAACGCGACCGGACCGTGGACGGATCAGACCCTGGCCCGGGCCGGGAGGCCCGCCACCGACATGGTGAAGCCCAGCCGCGGGACGCACGTGCACGTCGCCCGCCGCCGCCTTCCCCACCGAAGCGCCCTCATCCTCGAGTCGTCGGTCGACGGCCGGATCATGTTTGTCCTCCCGTGGGGCGACCTGACGATGATCGGAACGACCGACGACTACGACGAGCGTCCGCCGGAGGAGGTGGCGCCGACCGGGCGCGATGTGGCGTACCTCATCGACTCGGCCAACCACCTTTTCCCGGGCGCACACCTCACCGCGAAGGAGATCCTGGGAGCCTGGGCCGGACTCCGGCCCCTGGTCGTGGAAGCGGGAGCGCGCGAGGATGCCGTGTCCCGGGAGTTCGTCATTCGCCAGGATCCGCCCGGATTGCTCACCATCGCGGGCGGGAAGCTGACTTCGCACCGCTCGATGGCCGAAGAGCTGGTGGATCGGGCCCGCGACTACCTGAAACGGGCCTTCGGAATCGAGGCGCGACGGAAGAGTGACACGGCTCGCGTACCGCTGCCGGGCGGCGATTTCGAGTCCCTGGACACGCTGTGCGAAGAGCTTCGACCGAAGGCCAGCGAGCGCGGCCTGTCAGTCGCTACCGCCGATTGGCTCGCCCGCACGCACGGCACGCTCTTCCACGAGGTGCTCGATCGGATCGACGATCGCCCCGAGCTCGCCGAGCCCATCGTGCCCGGAAGGCCCTACGTGGCTGCGGAAGTGACGTTCGCGGCGACCGCCGAGATGGCCGGCCACGTGGAGGATGTGCTGTATCGCCGCACCCATCTCGGGCTCGAGGTCGGCGACGGCTTCGAGCAGGCCTGCGGTCGGGTGGCCGCGCTGATGGCGGAAAGCCTGGCGTGGAGCGACGACCAGGCCGACGCCGAGCGCGCGCGAGCGCGCGGCGTTCACCGGCGGAACACGCACTTTCGAGCGGAGCTCGATCGGGAACCGGAAGGTGTGGGATGAACGGGTCCGGGCCGGCCGCCATCGCGCGTTACCTGATGGTTACCACACTCGCTCTCCTGCTGGGTTGCGGAGGGGGGGAGCGCCCGAACCGCGACACGGCTCGGCAGCCGGGGGTTGGCGTCCGTGCGCCCGCAGACGACGCGAGCGAGTCGGATCAGGCCACCCACTCCGAGTCCGATGGTGGCCCGCCGGAAGCCACGCTCACCCGCCCGACGTCGTCCGCCTGGGATCCCCTTGCCGTGCCCACCCCACCGCCCGCCGATACCCACACCGTGCTGCTCGTCAACCGGCACCCGTTCGAGGTGATCGTTCTGGCCGATGGGGGCTCCGGTACGGTGCTGGTCGACACGGTGCCCGCCCGCGACTCGGCGGCGGTGAAGCTGTGGATCGCGGCAGACACGGTGGTCTTGTTCGGGCGCACGCTCGATCTCGCCTCGGGCCCGCGCACCACCGTTCCACTTCGCCCCGACTCGACGACTCGGTGGGAGATCGAGTTCTAGCAGCGACCCACCGCGGTCTTTCAGCGACCGGATAGCCGCCACCGGCTGGTCGACCCCTTACCAGGAAAGAGTCGACTCGCGACCCCACCGCCTGTAGTCACGGCGCCACAGTCGGATCGCACCGCGGCGCCGACCAAGCTGCAACTCGTTAAATACAAATTACTTACGTTTTGGCTTCCGAGCGCACCAAAGTTGCATTTCTGGGCGGCCGAATCGGGGCTCGTACCTCGGGAGGTGCGCATGCGGTTTTCTACTCAGTTCGTGCTGTTGGCGTTGGCGGCGGGCCTGGCCGCGTGGGCGACGGTGAGTCGGTTCACCGCGGCGCCCGAAATCGAAGAGCCCGCGAAGTCGCTCAGCGAGCCCGAGCTGGACGCCTGGTTCATTTGACGGTTCCCGGGCGAGCGCGCCTCGCCGCGCTAGTCCGGCCAGGCATTTCAGTCACGCGTTCGCGCGCTGAGTGTGAGGAATAGATGGCGCTGACGGAACAGACGGTAGCCATGCTGGAGGCGATCAACGCCGACGTGCGAAAGCGCGTCGACGCGATCCTCGACCGTCTCGAAATTCTGCTACCCGAGCTCATCGACCAGATGGAGGTGGAGTCCGTCGTCGAGTACGCGCTCTCCGAAGTAACCGATGCCGTCGCCGAGGGAGCAGTGGCTGCGGTTCGGGAAGTACACCGCGAACTGGATCGACCCTCGGACGAGTCGGAGGAGGAAATCCGCCGCGACTGATCGGTTTTCTTGCCTCCATACCTGGGCCACGCTACCCTGTTGAACGGCCCGTCACGACCCTCGCCCCGGGAGGCAAGACTTGAGACGCATGTCCCCCCTGTGCGCGCTCTCTGCCGCCCTCACGCTTTCGGTCTCCGTCGCCCCTGCGCGGTGCCAAACCGCTGGATTCCGACCCGACGATGCCTATCGCGGCTTGTTCCTCCGCGCTGCCGGGATGCTCGTGTTCCCGCTCGGCAGCGATCTGGAGGGTCTCGACCCGGGTCCCGGGGTCGAGGCGGACGTGCGGTACACCTTCGACAACCGGACATCGCTCGGTGGCGGGATCCGCTGGAGCACGCACAACTTCCAGGGATTCACCGAGGACGTGAGCTTTCTCACCCTGTTCGGACAGATCGCCTACACGTTCATGCTCGAGGGCACGCCGGTGCGGCCGGTGCTGGGCGGACGGGTCGGTTGGGCGAACGAGATGCTGCCATCCGTGTTCGACCAGACCCGTCAGGGGCTGGATGTGGGCGCGTTCGGGGGAGCCGAGTTCCCGGTGTCGGAAACCGTGTCGGTCGACGGCCGCCTGCTGTTCGACTTTCTGGTGCTGGACCAGGTGGCCGGAGCGCCGACGAACAATGACACGGCGCAGCTGTTCACGATTGAGGTCGGGGTGGTCGTGATCCCGTAGGAGCCGTCCTCATCCCCTCCCCTGGAGGCCAGCTCCCTCTCAGGGGGTCGCTGCCGAGGCGTCTTCGGTCGCGCTGTTGACCTGCTGATCCCCGGCCTCGGCCTGCGGGGAGCCTCCCTCCGCCGTTTCGCTGCCCGGTGGTTCGACACCGGGGCGTCGTTCGACGATCGTCGGCATGACCGGGGCCCCTTCGAACAGACGCTCCAGCCCCCCGACCACGACCTGCTCGCCCGCCTCCACGCCGCTCTCGATCTCGACGAATCCGGGCGTCCGTACCCCGAGCTCGACCTGGCGGCGCGTCGCCTGACCGTCCTTCACCGCCCACACGAAGGTGGCGCCCTGGAGCGGCAGGATCGCGTCCTCGGGGACCACCACCGCCTCCGGCCGCACGTCGGTGGCGAGACGGGCCTCGATGAACATGCCCGGAGCCAGGCTTCGGTCGTCGTTGTCGACCACGGCCTTCACCATGATCGTGCGTCCCGGCAACCGCACCACCGGGTCCACGAAGTCGACCGTGCCGGTGAACACCCGGTCCGGGTAGGCGGCCACGCGAAAGTCCACCTGCTGTCCGACGCCGAGCTCCCGCGCGTACCGCTCGGGCACGTCGAACGCGGCCCGCTGTGGGTCCACCGTCTGCAGGCTGACCAGCTCGGTGCTGGTAGTGACGTAATCGCCGAGGCTCACGAAGCGCTGGCCGACGACCCCGGAGAACGGTGCCCGCACTACCGTTCGCTCGAGCCGAACGGTCGCCAACTGGAGATCGGCCTGGGTGCTTCGCGCCCGCGCCTCGGCCTCCTCGAGATCGGCCTGCGCGGCGGCCTGCTCCCGCAGCAGCTGCTTCGTCCGCTCGAGGGCCTGCCGGGCCAGGTCGCGTTCCGCCTCGAGCCGCGCAACCTGCGCCACCAGCTCGGCGTCGTCGACCTTGAACAGCGGCCGGCCGCGTTGCACCTCGGCCCCTTCGCGCACGAGTATCTCCACGATGCGACCCTCGATTTCGGGACGCAGCCGGATCGACTGCACGGCCTCGATCTCGCCGGTGGCAGAGATCGCGTCGATCACCGTGTCCTGGAAGGCGATCGCGACCTCGACCGGACTCGGGGGAGGCCCGCCGCCGCCATCGCCATCCGCCGACCGCGCGTCACCGCAGCCGGCCGCACACGCCGCCGCAAGCAGGAACCTCAGACCGTATCTCAATTAACGCCCCCTCGTTCCGAGAACGCCACCGGTTCCAAACAGGCGGCGTCCAATGATGGCTTCCAGGCCCGCCAGCGCCAGCCGTGTGGCCCGTCTCGCCTGGACCACCGTCGCCTGCGCGTCGGTCAGGTCGTTCTGGGCGGTGAGCAGGTCCAGAATGGACGTCGCTCCCGCCTGGTAGCGCGTTTCGACAACCTGCAAGTTCTCCTCAGCCACTACCGCCGCCTGCCGGGCAAGATCGGCGCTCGCCCGCGCCGTGTTGTACGCCTGATAGGCGGCGGTGACGTCTCGACGGATCGCACGCTCTTCATCCGAGGCCGCCGCCCGGGCCGCGTCTCGCACCGTCTGCGCCCGCGACACATCGATCTCGCGCTGCGCGTTGTTCCAGATCGGCAACGATACGGCCACGCCGATGTTCGACCGCGTCAGACTGGTCGGGAAGACCTTGTCGTCCCAGGAGTTGATTGCGCCGAACAGGGTCAACCACGGAAGGTACTCCCCTTTCCGGATCTTGAGCTCGGCGGCCGCCACCTGCTCGTTGGCCACCGCCAGGCGGTAGTCGGGACCCTGGAGCAGCGCCTCCTGGATCGCCTCCTCCTCGGTGATCGGAAGCGGGGGGGCCGGGAGGGTGTCGAGCGGCACGGCGTCCACGGGCCGGTCGGAACCGATCCGGCGGGCGAGCTCGAGCCGCGAGACGCGCAGCGCCGTCTGATCGAGCAACAGGTTCACCTGGGCACGGGTCCGTTCCAGCACCAGTTGCAGCGAGTCGGTTCGGACCGCCGATCCCGATATGACGCGCGCTCGCGCCAGCGCGAGCTGCTGCTCGGCGCGCTGCAGCTGATCCTCACGCACGATCACCAGCGCCTTGTTCGCCACCACGTCGTAGTACGCCGTCTCGGTGGCGATCGCGGCGGCGAACAGCGCTTGGAGCTCATTGGCGTACGCCGCCTCGAGATTCGCCTTGGATCGCCCGAGCTCGAAGAACTTCTGGCCGCCACGGAAGATGTCGTAGCTGCCCGACAGCTGGCCCTGCACGATCTGATTCGTCAGCTCGTTCGTACCGAAGTTGAAGATCTCGCTCGAAAACCGTTGAGCGGTCAGCTGCGCCGTAATCGACGGGAGGATGAAGGAGGTGATCGCCGACCGGCGCACCCAGGCCGCATCGCCGACCCGGCCGAGCGCCGCCACGTAGTCGGGATTGAGATCGACGGCGAGGCGTAGTGCCTCGTCCAGGGTGACACTTCGGAGCGTGTCCTCCTCGCCCAGCGCCGCCTCCAGCGCGCTGCTGACGTCCGCCACCACCGATGCCGCCGCCGGATCCTGCGCCGCCGTCGCCCGGGGTGCGGCGACGACGGCGACGCACGCCAGAAAGACCGGTCCGCCCCGCCAGGCGGCGCTCATCCCGCCTCCGTCACGGCCGGCGCCGCGCGCGCTGCCGCTCGCCGCTTTTCCCGCACCGCCCGCCTTACGTGCAGCCGCTCTCGCACCGACTCGAACATGACCCACACCACCGGCACCAGAAACAGGGTGAGGGCGGTGGAGAAGAACAGCCCGCCCACCACCGCGTAGCCGAGCGGCCGCCGACTCGCGGCGCCCGCGCCGAGTCCCAGCGCGATCGGCATCAGGGCGATGATGGTGGCGACCGAGGTCATCATGATCGGGCGAAGCCGGATGCGACCGGACTCGAGCATCGCCTCGGTCACCCCCAGCCCTCGCTCCTTGAGCTGGTTGGCGTACTCGACGAGGAGAATGGAGTTCTTGGTCACGATCCCGATCAGCAACACCATCCCGATCTGACTGAACAGATTCAGGGTCGAGCCGGCTGCCAGCAGCGTCAGCAGCGCGCCCGTGACGGCGAGCGGAACGGACAGCAGCACCGTGAACGGGTGTACCAGCGACTCGAACTGCGCTGCCAGCACCATGAACACGACGATGAGCGCGAGCACGAAGGCGAAGTACAACGCGTTGCCGCTCTCTTCCAGCTCGCGCGACTCGCCGGCGAGCGCGATGCTGCTGGCCGGAGGCAGAACCTCGGCCGCCGCCGCATTGAGCGAATCGATCGCCTCGCCGAGGGTGAATCCCGGTGTGAGGTTCGCCGTCATGGTGAACGCCCGCACCCGGTTGAAGTGGTTGAGCTGTCGCGGTCCGACCTCTTCTTCCAGTCGTGCCACCGCATCAAGCTTCACCAGCTCGCCATCACGCCCGCGGACGTACAGGCCCGTCATGTCACTGGGGGTGGCGCGCAGCTCGTCCTCCGTCTGCAGGATGACGTCGTACAGCTTCTGGTCGCGGGTGAAGGTGCTCACCTGCTGGCCGCCGAGCATCGTCTGCAGTGTGGTCGAGATGTCGCGGATGGGGACGCCGAGGTCCTCCGCCCGGTCGCGTTCATACAGCACCACGAGCTCCGGCTTGTGCACTCGCAGATCGGGGTCGACGTTGATGAGGCCGGGGATCTGCCGCGCGCGGGCGGTGAGGCGGTCCATGCCGGCCGCCAACGAGTCGAAGTTCGGATTCCGGACCACGAAGTTCACCGGGTTGCCCCACCCGATCGCCGGCGGGGCACTCGCGAAGGCGAACACCCCCGGGATCATGAACAGCTGCGGCTGCACCTCGTCCAGTATCTCGTACACGTCCCGGTCCCGCGTGGCCCAATCGGTGAGGCGGGTGAAGATGATCCCGTTATTCACGCGACCGGCCCAGCCGATGATGCTGAAGTACATCTCGATCTCGGGGACGGTCGCGTAGATGGCCTCGACCCGTCTCTGGTAATCGTCCGTGTACTCCTTGGACGAGCCCTCGGGGGCGATGACGAAAGTGACGTAGAAGCCCCGGTCCTCGGGCGGCAGGAACTCGCGCTTGAGGCTCCGGAAGACCACCACCGCGACCAGGACGGTGGCCACCGCGCCGGCGATCACCAGCCAGCGGTGGTTCAGAGCGACGTGGAGGGCGCGCCGGTATCCGCTGGCGATCCCTGTGAATCCGCGCTCCAGCAGGTTGAACAGCCGGCCGTGGCTCTCCGGCACGCGGAGAATCTTGGCGCTCGCCATCGGGGTGAGGGTCAGAGCAACCCAGCTCGAAACGACCACCGCCGCGGCGAGGGTGATCCCGAACTCGTTGAACAGCCGGC
>CAZJXR010000072.1:9433-17135 GCA_964550085.1 uncultured Gemmatimonadota bacterium | reverse complement strand
CCCCTTATCCTTAAAGGCTGTCGCAGGATCCGGCCCGCGGGCCGATCCGCCGGGACGCGCGCCCCACGGTGTCGCGTCCTTCTGTTTGCTGACTCTCGAAGGGCCGATGTTCGAGCAACTGGGACAGAGACTCGACAGCGTCATGGGCCGGTTCCGCCAGCGCGGCCTGATCACGCCGGCCATGGTGCGTGAGGGACTGCGCGAGGTGCGACGCGCCTTGCTCGAGGCGGACGTCAACTACAAGGTCGCGCAGTCGTTTCTCAAGCGGGTCGAGCAGCGCGCCGTCGGGCAGGACGTCCTCAAGGCGGTGAGTCCGGGCGACCAGATCGTCAAGATCGTCCACGATGAGCTGGTCGAGACGCTCGGCGGCGAAGCGTCCGGCCTGACTACCGCGAGCGTGCCGCCCACCGTCGTGATGCTTGTCGGTTTGCAAGGATCGGGGAAGACCACCACGGCGGCGAAGCTGGCCCGGCGTCTGGCCGGCGAGGGACGACGACCCTTTCTGGTCGCGTGCGATCCCTATCGCCCGGCGGCGGCGGCCCAGCTCCGGACGCTGGGCGAAGCGATCGGAGTGCCGGTTCTCGAGGACGCGGACGAGCGCGAGATGCCCCGGCTCGCAGCCCTGGCGATCGACAGCGCGCGACGGGACGGGGCCACGCACGCGGTTCTCGACATGGCCGGTCGTCTGCAGGTCGACGCGGAGATGATGGACGAGCTGCGCGCCGTGCGCGAGGCGGTCGAGCCGCACGAGGTGCTGCTGGTGGCGGACGGAATGACCGGCCAGGAGGCGGTCCGCATCGCGGAGGGATTCCACCAGGCGGTCGAGCTGACCGGCGTGATCCTCACCAAGATGGACGGCGACGCTCGTGGCGGAGCGGCGCTCTCCATCCACGGAGTCCTCGGCGTGCCGATCAAATTCGTCGGGACCGGGGAACGCCCCGAGGACCTGACCGGATTCGACCCGAAGCGGATGGCGGGCCGGATCCTCCAGATGGGCGACATCGTCGGGCTGGTCGAGAAGGCACAGCAGACGCTCGACCTCGAGGCCACAGCCCGTCTCGAGGAGAAGGTGATGGGAGGGAAGGGAAAGTTCGATTTCGAGGACTTCCTCCACGTGCTCGGGCAGATACAGAAGATGGGCCCATTGGAAGGGCTGCTGAACATGCTGCCGGGCGTGAAACCGGGAATGGTCAACCGGGAGGCGCTCGATCCGCGGCGACTGAAGCACATGGAGGCGATCGTTCTCTCCATGACGCCCACCGAGCGGCGCCGGCCGGAGATGTTGAACGGCTCCCGACGGGCACGGATCGCGCGCGGATCAGGGCGCCCGGTTCACGAAGTGAACAAGCTTCTGAAGCAGTTCCGGCAGTTTCAGGACATGAGCAAGATGTTCAAGAGAATGAGCAAGCTGGTTCCGGGGCTGGCTTCTAAGAGCGGCCTGGGCGGCTAGAGACAGAGCACGGGAAAGACAATGGCAGCGACGATCAGATTGCAGCGCGTGGGACGGAATAAGCAGGCCTCCTTTCGCATCGTGGTGGCAGAGAAGTCGAAGGCGCGAGGGGGACCGGCGATCGAGACGCTGGGGATCTACAACCCCCGGACCGAGCCTTCCACCATTCGCTTCGATGCGGCACGGGCGCTTCACTGGCTGCGCGCCGGTGCGCTCCCGAGCGACAGCGTGGCGTCGATCTTCCGTGCGACGGGAGTGCTCGAGCAGTTTCGGGCCGGCCTGACTCCCGAGGCGCTCGCCGAGCCCGTGGTCCGCGTCGGCGCAGGGCTGCGCGGCGGCAAGACGTCGCAGCGCGGCGTGCACGGAGGAGCGCTGGCGGAGGCGGCGGCGGCGGAGGTCCGAGCCGCACCGGCCGTGGAGGAAGCGGTCGCGGAGGAAGCGGTCGCGGAGGAAGCGGTCGCGGAGGCAGCGGCCGCGGAGGCAGCCGCAGATGTCGAGCTGGCCGGTGAGGTGGAGGCCGAGGGAGAGGTCCCCAGTGAGGCGGAGGAAGAAGGATCCGAGGAGGAGGAGGAGAAGCCGGACGCCTGATCGACTCGGTGATGGCCGTGAGGACTGCGTCCGATGGACTTGATCGTGGTCGCGACACTCACCCGTGCGCATGGTCTCGACGGTGAGCTGCTCGTCCGCCCCGAGACGGACGCGCCGGAAGCGACGTACGCGGTCGGCGCACGCTTCACTGTCGACGACCCGCCGCTCGGTCTCCCGCCGGAGCTGACCCTCGCCACCGCCCGCCCGCACGGCCGGGGGTGGGCACTTGGCTTCGAAGAAATCGACAACCGCGAATTGGCCGAGCGTTATGCGGGTCGGCGCCTCCTGGTCCCGCGGGCGCAGCTCCCCGACCTCGGAGAGAACGAGTTCTTCCTCCATCAGCTGGTGGGCCTCGAGGTCCGCGACGCCTCGGATGGACCGGTCGGTCGCGTCGCGGCCGTGTACGACGCGGCGGGCGTGCCCCTGCTGGCCGTGATGGCAGGGGGCAGGGAACGGCTGGTTCCGTTCGGGCGCGAGTTCGTGACGAGCGTCGATCCGGAGGCGGGAGTCGTATGGATCGACCCGCCGAACGGGCTCCTCGACCTGTAGGCCGGAGGACGAGGATGCGGATCAACGTGGTCACGATCTTTCCGGATTACTTCGAGTCGGCGCTGGCGACCAGCATCACGGGCCGCGCGATGGCGGGCGGGTTGGCTTCGTACCGGATCATCGACCTGCGCGAATACACGCACGACCGGCACCGGAGCGTCGACGACGAGCCGTACGGCGGTGGAGCGGGTATGGTGCTCAAGCCCGAGCCCTTCTTCGAGGCGCTCGAGGCGCTCGATCCGCGCGGACCGGTGGTTCTGCTGTCCCCCCGCGGAGCACCGTTTGACCACGCCACCGCCGTCCGCTACTCGCTCGAGCCGGAGCTCACGCTCCTGTGTGGTCACTACAAGGGCGTCGACGAGCGCGTGGCGGTCGGGCTGGCGACCGAAGAGCTGTCGATCGGCGACTACGTGCTATCCGGCGGCGAGCCAGCGGCGCTGGTGGTGATCGACGCGGTGGTCCGGTTCCTGCCCGGGGCGCTCGGTGATCACGAATCGGCCTCGACCGACTCGTTCTACGACGGGGAGCTGGCCCCACCCGTCTACACACGGCCGTCCGAATACCGCGGCATGTGCGTGCCGGAGGTGCTGCGGTCCGGGGATCATGCACGGATCGCGCGCTGGCGGCAGGAACAGGCGGCCCGCGCGACGGCGCGCCGGCTGCAGGAGCAGGCGACCCGCATGGCGTCGCACGGTCGGCCGGAGCTGGAGTCGGACTGATTTACGGAATGGGAACGATACCCTTACATTGGGACAGGCGCCGCCAGCGGCGGCCTCGAAGGAGCGGTACGATGGATCCGAGAATCCGAGAAATCGAAGCGGAGTACATGAGGAAGGACCTGCCGGCGTTCGCTCCCGGCGACACGATCCGCGTGCGAGTGCGCGTCATCGAAGGGGCGAAGGAACGGATTCAGGCCTTCGAAGGAGTATGCATCGCGCGCCGCGGTTCGGGGCTCAACGAGACCTTCATGGTGCGCAAGGTTTCCGGTGGGGTCGGCGTCGAGCGCATCTTCCCGCTGAACTCTCCGGCGATCGCGAGCATCGAGGTCGTCCGGCGCGGACAGGTGCGGCGGGCCAAGCTCTACTACCTCCGCGCCCGCCGGGGCAAGCGGGCCCGCGTGCGCGAACGACGCTGGTGGCTGGACGCCAAGGAGGCACCGGAGTCACTGTTCGGCGATGCGGTGGCTGAGGCAACGACCGAGAGCGAACCGGAGGACCTCGGCGAGGAGGTCGAGTCGACCGAACCGCTGGAAGTCAACGCGGACGCCAGCCGAGAATAGCCTGCCGAAATTGCCGGCCAAGCGCTCCGTCCCGCCGACCGCGCCCCTCGATCTGGAGATCGAGGCCTGGGGCGGCGGGAATGATTGGATCGCCGGCATGGACGAGGTCGGTTGTGCTCCGCTGGCCGGCCCGGTGGTCGTCGCCGCGGTCGTCCTCCACCGCGATCAGCGCTTCGAGGGAGCCGCCGACAGCAAGCTGCTGACCCCCGAGCGTCGGGAGCAGCTGGCGGTGGTCATCCAGTCCGACGCCCGCGCCTGGGTAGTGGCGGCGGCTTCGTGTCGCGAGGTGGAGCGCTACAACGTGCGCGGGGCCACCGCGCTCGCCATGCGACGGGCAGTCGCCCGGTTGCCGGTCAGTCCCGATCTGCTGCTGGTCGATGGCCGTCCGGTTCCGGGACTTCGCGAGCACCGGGCCGTGGTGCGGGGCGACAGAAAGTGCCACTCGATCGCCTGCGCCTCGATCGTCGCCAAGGTGACACGGGACCATCTCATGCGGCGCCTGCACGAGCACTACCCCCAGTACAACTGGGCCCGCAACAAGGGATATCCGACGCGCGAGCACCTGGACGCGCTGGCACGCTACGGCGCCACGCCGCATCACCGGACGACCTTCGCCCGCGTCGCCCAGCCCGAACTGCCGCTCAATTGCTGAACCGTGCACTCCGAACATCTACGTAACGTCCAGCTGTCCTGGGTCTTCTTCGGCTGGTTCGTCGCGCTGTCGATGGCGAGCAGCCTCGTGCTCCTGCTCATCGGCGGCGGTCTCCTGCACCGGAGCTCGGCGACGTCCGACCTGTTGGTGGCCGCCGCGGTGGCCATCGGCTGGTTCCTGGGCGGTTTCGTCGCCTGCTACAAGACGGCAGCGGCGCCGATCCTGCACGGGTCGGCGATGGCCCTGTTCACCTTCGTGGCCTGGTTCGTCCTCAACCTCGTGTTCGGCGGGGTGACCACCGGGATCGACGCCTGGGAGCCGGTCAGCCTGCGGGGAGCCACCGTCGCCCTCCTCATCCAGGGCGTGGCGGCGATCGCCGGCAGCTGGGCGGGGTATCGGTACGCTCCCGTACGGGTCGAGTGAGACGCACACCTCCAAGGACGATGAGCACGACACCAGGGGTCCTCGGTCTCAGCCTCGTGTTACTCGCGGCCGGCAACGGGTCGATTATCGACGCGGCCGTCGCCCAGCCGGCCCCCGCACCCACCGTCCGCGAAGCGGCCGACTTCATGACGGCGACCGAGGCGACGCTCTCCGATCTGGGGGTGAAGAGCTCCCGGGCGGGGTGGGTAGCGGCGAACTTCATCACCTACGACACGGAGATCCTCACCGCCGAGGCGGAGACCGACTACGCGGTCGCTCTTCAGGCACGCGCGCTCGAGGCGCGTCGTTTCGAGCACCTCGATCTGCCTCCCGGGCTGGCGCGGAAGTTCCGCCTCCTGAAGCTCGGCCTGTCCGCTCCGCCCCCCGGCGATCCGGCCAAGGCCGCCGAGCTCACCGAGCTCAAAGTGGGGATGAGGAGCGCGTACGGGAGCGGCAAGTACTGTAGCCAGGATCCCGCCGCCGAGGGGGGCGAGGAGTGTCTCGGGATCACCGCGCTCGGCAAGCTGATGGCCAGCAGCCGGGATCCCGACGAACTGCTCGACATCTGGACCGGCTGGCGGCGCGTGTCGCCGCCCATGCGCGATGACTACACGCGCTTCGTGGCTCTATCCAACGAGGGCGCCCGCGAGCTGGGGTTCGAGGATACCGGGGTCATGTGGCGCTCGCGGTACGACCTGCCCCCGGACTCGTTCGCCGCCGAAGTGGACCGGCTGTGGGAGCAGGTGCGGCCACTCTATCTCTCCCTGCACACCTATGTGCGGCGGAAACTGGGCGAAGCGTACGGGACCGACCTCGTGCCGCGCGACGGCATGATTCCGGCGCATCTGCTCGGCAACATGTGGGCGCAGGAGTGGGGCGGCATCTACGACCTGGTCGCGCCGCCCGGCGTAGGGCAGGCGTACGAGATTACGGACCTGCTGGTCGAGGACGGCTTCGACGCCGAACAAATGGTGAAGGTAGGCGAGAACTTCTTCTCGTCGCTCGGGTTCGCGCCGCTGCCACAGACCTTCTGGGAGCGTTCCCTGTTCACCAAGCCGCAAGACCGCGAGGTGATCTGTCACGCGAGCGCATGGGACATCGACGAGCGGGACGACATTCGGATCAAGATGTGCATCGAGGTGGACGGCGAGGACTTCAGGACCATCCACCACGAGCTCGGCCACAACTACTACCAGCGGGCGTACCAGGCACAGCCGTACCTGTTTCGGGACGGAGCCAACGACGGCTTCCACGAGGCGGTGGGCGACGCGATCGCCCTCTCGGTCACGCCGGAATACCTGGAGCAGATCGGGCTGCTCGATCAGGTGCCCGGTCCGGAGGGCGACCTCGGATTGCTCCTCCAGCGGGCGCTCGACAAGGTCGCCTTCCTGCCATTCGGCGTGGTGCTCGACAAATGGCGGTGGCAGCTGTTCGCCGGCAGCGTCACGCCCGAGAACTACAACGCCGCCTGGTGGGAGCTGCGGAATCGGTATCAGGGCGTGGCGGCGCCGGTGGTGCGCTCGGAGGCGGACTTCGACCCGGGCGCCAAGTATCACATTCCAGCCAACGTTTCCTATACGCGCTATTTCATCGCCAGCGTGCTCCAGTTCCAGTTCCACCGCGCCCTGTGCGAGGCGGCGGGCTTCGATGGACCCCTCTACCGCTGTTCGATCTACGGCAGCAGGGAAGCGGGAGAGAAGTTGATCGCCATGCTCGAGCTGGGGGCGAGCGTCCCGTGGCCGGACGCGCTACACGAGCTGACCGGTACCCGCCAGATGGACGCGACGGCGATCCTCGACTACTTCGCGCCCCTCAAAGCGTGGCTCGACGAACAAAACGCGGGCCAGGTCGAGGGGTGGGGCACGGAGACGGCCCGCCGCTGAGTCGCGGCGCGCCACGGTCGAGGTGAAATTCATTCCCCGCTGTAGACGCAGCCGGCCGTACAGGTTTCGTCGATCTCCAGCCTGCTGAGGCCGGGAAGGGCCGGCTTCAGCCGCTCCCAGATCCAGCGAGCGATGAGTTCGGTGGTCGGGTTCTCGAGCCCTTCGATCTCGTTCAGGTAGTGGTGGTCCAGCTGCTCGCGGATCGGCTCGCAGGCCGATGCGATGCGGGCGAAGTCGACGACCCACCCGAGCTCGGGATCGAGTGCCCCTGCGACGTACACGCGGACTCGGTACGAATGGCCGTGCAGCCGCTTGCACTTGTGTCCGTCGGGCAGCATGGGCAGCCGGTGGGCAGCCTCGAAGCTGAACTCCTTCCAGATCTCCACCCCGGGAAGCCTCAGTCGATCCCGATGTACTTGTGGGTCTGCACGCTGAGCCGCCACTGCGGGTGCCGGAGACAATACGCCACCGCCAGCCGCGTGTTTTCCTCCCGGCTCGGGCCGTCCATCGGTTGGAGATAGAAGTAGCGAAACGCGAGCTGCTCGTAATCCTCGGGCGGTGCGTCTTCTTGGGGGAATACCAGCTTCAGCTCGTCTCCTTCACGCAGGCGTAGCGGGACGCCCGCCTTGGGGCTGACGCAGATCCAGTCGAGTCCGGGAGGAGGCTCGAGCGTCCCGTTCGTCTCGATGGCCACCTCGAAGCCGGCCTCATCCAGAGCCGCCACCGCCTCCTCGTCGAGCTGGAGCAGCGGCTCGCCACCCGTGCACACGACGAATCGCCGGGCCTCGTCTCCCGGCTCGCCGCGCCACGCCTGCGATACCGCAGCGGCGAGGTCGGTCGCCGTTCTCCAATCCGCATCCCGCACAGCCCGAATCACG
>CAZJXR010000072.1:5481-9423 GCA_964550085.1 uncultured Gemmatimonadota bacterium | reverse complement strand
CGAAATCGGTGTCGCAGAAGCCGCATTCGGCGTGCTCCCGGTCCTCCTCTCGACCCGTCCACAGGTTGCAGCCGGCGAACCGGCAGAACACGGCTGGTCGGCCTGTATTCGCCCCCTCTCCCTGGAGCGTGTAGTAGATCTCTTTGACGGAGTATGCCACGCGCGCTCGCTCCCTCCAGAGCGTCGACAGGCCGGGTCTCGGCCCGCCAGATCTGCATACTACCATATTGTCGGCCGGTGGTGCGGGAAAAGCTCACCCCGCCTTTCGGCCGGTGGCGACGCGCCCTTCGCGGCCCTGTCGACGCGGCCCGCGAAGATGGACTCCGGGCGGCGTCCCGGCCCGGGTTCGCGACTCTTGCGAAGTGCGAGAACAGCCGCCGTCTCTCCGTAGCGCCCATCCATCGAGAATCCCGGTTCGGCCCATTCTGACGGGCCTTTCGCGGCGGCATACACGTTGCCCTCATACCGCCCGCTGCCACACTCGGGGTTTCCCGGTTTGTCCTCAACCTGGCAGCGAGGGGGTACGATGAGACGTCTCACTCTAGGAGCTATGGCGCTGCTCGCGGCGGCGCCCGCGGCCCCGGCGCAAACGCGCGTCGCTGACTTCACCTTCGTCGATCGTTCCGACGTCGGCCAACTCGTAATCTACACTCCGGCCAGCAACCGGTCGGGCTACCTCGCCTGGGCGTGCGTGCACGGCGCGCTGCGGGTCTACCTGTCGCCCGACCGTGCGCTGGGAGACCGGTACGAAGTTCCCGTCGACTGGGACTTCGACCGGGGAGGGGCGCACGGCGCGGATGCCTGGGACCTGACCACCGACGGACGCGGCGCGTACGCGCCGCAGGCAGCGATCGAAGCGTTTACCGCCGCGGCGCGATTGTCGAACACGGTCGTTATCGCGCTGGACGGGAAGCAGGAATACAACTTCCGGCTCGGCGGCCTGGGCGAAGCGCTCGATATGCTTCCGTGCGCGCAGGCGCCGCAAACGGCCGCGGCCAGTCTGGGCGACGAGTAGCACAACGCGCGGCGCGCGAAGCGTCGTCCTGCCGGCCTGCGCCCGGCGCCTTGCCCTCCGGTGGGGGGAGTGAGAGGATGTGAGAGGTCGAGCACCGCGCTCGACCCCGATCGCTGCAGTGATCCACTCACCTTTCCACTACGTACGGGGTAGGGCGTCGTGAGACTCGTATTGATCCTCCTCGGTGGCCTGGTCGCGATCGTCGTTCTCGTCCTCATCGCCGGTGCGCTGCTCCCCCGCGATCACCAGGCGTCGGGTCGGGCGGTCTACCCGATCGCTCCGGATTCGGTGTGGGCGGTCCTGGCCGACTTCGCGAGCTGGCCGAGCTGGAACTCGACCATCGAGCGCATGGAGCGCCTCCCCGGCCGTGACGGGAAGCCAGCCTGGAACGCGGTCGGAAAGTGGGGAGCCATGCCGTGGATCGTGGATTCGTTCGACCCTCCCACCCGGATCGTGACCCGTATCCCCGAGGACGCGGGGCAGGGTTTCTGGGGGTCCTGGAGCTACGACGTGCGTCCCGTTCCCGGGGGAGGCACCGAGGTCACGATTACCGAGCGGGGGTCGATCCAGAATCCCCTCTTCCGGGTCATCTCGCGGCTGCGCGGCTACCATGCCACGTTGCTCCAGTTCCTCCGCGAGCTGGGCGACGGCCTGGGGGCGGAGGTGAGGCCGGAGAAGGTCGCGGTCGCTGGATAGGGCCCCTCTGGTATTTACGAGCCGGTCGGCCCCGCGCGCGCGGGCTTGCGCGACACGATGAGGGCGACCGCGGTCACGATCACCAGCGCGGAGACCAGCACCCGGGGCGACAGCGCCTCGCCGGCCAGCAACCAGCCGAGCACGACGGCGATCACCGGATTCACGTACGCGTAAGTCGATGCCCGCGCGGGTGTCGCCGCCTTCATGATCCACAGGTAGGCGCTGAAGGCGACCAGGGCACCGAACACGATCAGGTACGCGAGGGCGAGCAGGGACTTCAGCGACACGGCCCGCGGGTCGAAGCGGCCGAAATCACCGGCCACCACCGCGGCACCCATCAGCAGCGTTCCCCCGCACAGCATGTTCATGGCCGTGGTCAGGTGCTGGGAGCGGGGCTGCGGGGCCTCCCTCGAGTAAAGGGAACCGACCGCCCACGACAACGCCGCGAGAACGATCACCGCGGCCCCGAGCGGCGCGACCGGCTGGCCGCCAAGCAGCCGCTCCGGACCGACCAGCAGCGCGACGCCGCCGAACCCGAGGACGAGGCCGACGACGGCGGGACCGCTCAGCCGCTCCCTTCGGGTGAGGGTCACCAGGATCGCGATCCAGAGCGGCTCGGTGGCTACCAACAAGGCGGCCAAGCCGGACGGCACCGTCTGCTGCGCCCACACCACCCCTCCGTTCCCCCCCAGCAGGAGGAGCCCTCCGACGATGAGGGCGCTGCGCCAGTGACCGGCCGTCGGCGCCGGGGCTCGGCGGGCGGCCCAAGCGTACAGCACGCCTCCGGCGACCAGAAAGCGGATACCGGCGAAAAGGAAGGGCGGAAAACTCTCCAGGGTGAAGCGGATGGCCAGGTAGGTGGAGCCCCAGAAGAAGTAGACCGCCGCGAAGGCGGCGATCAGCTTGGCGCGGTCGGCGCTGGCAACCGAGTGGCTCTCGCCTGTCGGCGGGGCGCCGTGGTGACGTCGGCCCGTTGTCATGGCGCGCCAGGGTATACAGACAAGGAGCGCGGCGACAGTCCCGAGCAGCTTTCCCGCTCGGGTCACTCGAGGCTTGACATATGAAAACAGATATATATATTATTATCTATATATCTGCCGTGGCGTGAGCAGTCCCACGTTTCGCGGAAAGAAGAGCGTGCCAGCAAACAAGACGAGCCTCAGCCTGCAGATGATCCGGGACGCCGCCCAGGTGCTGAAGTGCATCGGGCACCCAATCCGGCTCCAGATCATCGAACTGCTCGACGCGCAAGGCGAACTGAACGTGGGTGCGATCTGTTCGGAGCTGGAGCTGGAGCAGGCGGTGGCTTCGCAGCACCTGACCCTGATGCGCGATCGCGGCATCCTCGCAAGCCGTCGCGACGGCGTGAACGTCTACTATCGGGTCGCCGATGAGAAAGTCCCTCACGTCATCGAATGCCTGCGGCGCTGTGAGCGTTGATCGCCGCCGGTCGAGTCGGGGCAGGGCGGGGCCGGCCCCGTGCGCCCACTGCCGGCGATGGCAGGCCGCTGCTGCCCGAACCGCGGCGCTCGTTGTCGCGCTGGCGGCTCTCACACCCGCGGCGAGTCCGAATTCTCTCGTCCGCCCGGCCCTCCTGGTGGCGCAGGAGGTCGTACCACGGCCGCTCACGCTTCCGGAGGCGATCGAAGCGGCGCTGGTCGGAAACGCCGACCTTCGGGTCGCCCGCTCCCGACGTGACGCCGCCGATGCAGAAGCGCGCGGCGCGTCTGCGCCGCTGTGGCCCTCCCTGGCTGTGGACGCCGGCTACACGCGCTCGGATGATCCGGTCTTCGTCTTCGGCACCAAGCTGCGGCAGGGCAGCTTCACCGACGCCGACTTCGCCCTCGACGAGCTGAACGAGCCGGCCCCGATCGACGACTGGAGCTCGGGAGTCGAGGTCCAGTGGCAGCTCGTGGACCCGACCCGGTGGGCGGAGCGGAGCGCGGCCCGGCACCGGGCGAAGGCGGCGGGATGGTCCACCGAGAGAAGCCGCGAGGCGACCGTCCTCGAGACCGAGATCCTCTACTACGCGGCCCAGGGCGGCGCCGCGCAGCTCCAGGCGGCCGCTGCGACCGAGGAAGCCGCGCGTTCGGTGCGCGACCTGTTTGCGCGCAGACGCGAAGAGGGGATGCTCACCGAGGCGGAGCTGCTCCAGGCCGAGGCGCAGCGCGAGCCCGCGCGCGCGCGCCGTCTCGATGCCGAGCGACGGGCACTCGACGCCCGCCAACGGC
>CAZJXR010000072.1:0-5471 GCA_964550085.1 uncultured Gemmatimonadota bacterium | reverse complement strand
CCTGCACCTCGGCTGGTCGGCGGACGAGCTCCCGCTGCCGACCGATACGCTGGCGGCGACCCCGCTGCCCGAAGACGTAGAGGCGGACCCGACGCTGCGGGCCGACCTGCGTGCCCTGGCGGCGGAAGCGTCCGCGGCGAGCGAGGAGCGGAAGAGCGCCACCCTCGCCTACCTCCCGGCGCTCGGTGCCTTTTTCGGCTTCCGAACGCACAGCGCCCAGTTCGCCGAGTTCGAGGCCTCCGACTGGACCGCCGGGGTGGCGCTGCGCTGGACCCTGTTCGACGGGTTCGGCCGCGGCGCTCGCAGCGCCGCCACCGAGGCCGCGGCGGCGATCGCCCAGACGCGATACGAGCAGGCGCTGCGGACGGCGGTGGCGGAAGCGGACCGCGCCGAACGTGCGGTGCGGAGCTCGGCGCGGGCGGTCGAAGCGACACGCGCATCCGGACGGGCTGCCGAACAGGCCCGCGTCCTCATGCAGCGGCGATTCGAGGAGGGTCTCGCGAACCCGTCGGACGTCCTGCTGGCGGAGGCGCAGGCCGCCGCCATCCGCAGTCAGGCAATCGACGCCCTGCTCGAGTACGACCGGGCGGTTGCCTACCTCCGCTTCGTACGAGCCGAAGCATACCCGGAGAGCTCGAGATGAAGCGACGAGTCGTTACCGGGTCAGGCGGATCCCTTGCGGCGCGCACTTCGGTGCTGCTCGGTCGCCGAATCCTTGCCCCGGGGCTCCTCGGCGTGGCGTTGCTTGCCCCCGCCTGTGGGGGGCGCGAACCCGAGTCCGTGACCCTGGAGGCGGTGGAGGTCGCCGTCACGCCGTCGGCCGAGGGGCCGGCGATCGCCAGCTACCCGGCGACGGTGGTGTCGGAGCGTTCGGCCGTGGTGGCGACTCGGGCGGCCGGCACGGTGCGGGAGGTGCCGGCCGATGTCGGCAGCGTGGTCGGAAGCGGAGCGGCCCTGGTGCGACTGGACGGCGCGGATGTGGAGGCGAGAGTGGCGAGCGCGGAGGCGGCTCTCACCCTGGCTCGGCAATACCACCAGCGCATCGCCGCCCTCGAGCGCGACGGGGCCGCCACCGGCCAGGAACTGGACGAGGCGACGCGGGGCCTGCAACAGGCGAAGGCGGCGCTCGCCGAGGCGGAAGCGCAGCGCCGCTACGTGGTGCTGCGGGCGCCATTCGCCGGCGTCATCGTGAGCCGGATGGTCGACCCGGGCGACCTCGCCGCGCCCGGCACTCCGCTGCTCAAGCTCTCCGGTCTGACCGGCCTGGAGATCGAGGCGGACCTGCCGGGACAGCTCCGCGGCGTGCTGGCGGTGGGCGACACGGTTCGGATCGTGGCGCCGGAGATCGATCTCCGGTCGCTGGCCACCGTCACCCGGGTGGTGCCGGCGCTCGAGGCCGGGACGCAGCGCTTCCGGGTCGAGGCCCGGTTCGGCGATGAAGCGGACCCGCTCCCGCTGCCCGGCACCGTGGTTCGGATCGAGTTCGCGCTTCCGGGCCGGCCGGTTGTGTGGGTGCCACCGGACGCGATCGTGCGCCGCGGCCAGCTGCGTGGCGTGTTCACGATCGAGACGGACTCGCTCCGCCTCCGCTGGGTGCGTCTGGGACAGGAGCGCAGCGAGGCCGTCGAGGTGCTCGCCGGACTCGACCCGCTCGAGCCCGTCGTTCGGAGCCCGGACGCCGGTCTGCTCGACGGTCAGCCGGTCGCGGCCGTCAGCACCGTCGGCTGGCGGCAAGGCGGGGTGCGCGAGTGAAAAGCGGGCTCGCTGGGCGTGTCGCCGACGCCTTTCTGACCTCGAAGCTCACGCCGCTCATCCTGGCGGCGGCGCTCGGTGTCGGCGTCTACAGCGTGGCCACCATGCCGAGCGAGGAAGAGCCGCAGATCGTGGTGCCCCTGGCCGACATCTACCTGGCGCTTCCGGGTCTCAGCCCCGAGGAAATCGAGAATCGCGCCCTGATCCCGGCCGAGAACGTGATCGCGGGCATCGAGGGCGTGGAGTACGTGTACAGCCACGCCGAGCCCGGCTTCGGTCTCCTCACGGTGCGCTTCGAGGTGGGTCGCGACATGGAGCGCAGTCTGGTGCGGCTCTACAGCACGATGATGAACCACGCCGACCGCATGCCGCCGGGGCTCACTTTCCCTCTCGTGAAGACGGTCTCCATCGACGACGTACCCTTCTTCACTGTCGTGCTGAGCAGCGACGTGTACGACCCGGCGACCCTGCGTGCCGTCGGTGGCGAGGTGCGCGTCGCCCTCGAGGGCGTGCCGGACGTGCGCGACGTGACGTTGATCGGCGGTGAACCGCGGGAAGTGCGCGTGGTGCTGTCGCAAGAGAAGCTCGCCGCACTCTCGATCGATCCCGGACGGGTGGTGGAGCGACTCGCAGCCGCCAACGCGAGCCTGGAGGCCGGCCGCTACGCCGGCGCGAGCCAGGTCGTGCGTGTGACGGCGGGACCGCTGCTCGCATCCGGAAGGGACGTCGCCGCGGTAGTGCTCGACGTGCGCGATGGCCGTCTGATTCAGATCGCCGACGTGGCGGAAGTCGAAGATGGTCCCGCCGAGGTCGACAGCTACACGTTCACCGGACGACCGGGCACCCCGCTTCGGCCGATGGTGAGCCTCGCCGTATCGAAGCGGCCCGGGGCGGATGCCACCCGGCTGGGACGGCGGCTGGAGCAGCGACTCGCCTCGCTGCGCGGGAGCACGTTGACGCGCGACGTGGAAGTACGGATCGCGCGCAACTACGGCGAGACGGCGCGCGAGAAGGTCACCACCCTGAAGGAGCATCTTCTGCTGGCCATCGTGGCGGTGGGGGCCGTGGTCGCGTTGGCCATGGGATGGCGCGCGGCGCTGGTGGTGATGACCGCAGTGCCGATCACCTTCGCCCTCACCCTGTTCGTGTACCAGCTGTTCGGCTACAGCCTCAACCGGGTCACGCTGTTCGCCCTCATCTTCGTCACCGGCATCGTGATCGACGACTCGATCATCGTGGCCGAAAACATGGAGCGCCACTTCGCGATGCGAGACCGGCCCCTGCGGGATGCGGCACGCGCGGCCGTCGATGAGGTCGGTAACCCCACAATCCTCGCCACCCTGACGGTGATCGCGGCCGTGCTCCCGATGCTGTTCGTGTCGGGGCTCATGGGTCCGTACATGAGCCCGATGCCAATCGGTGCGTCGCTGGCCATGAGCTTCTCGCTCCTGGTCGCCCTCATCGGGACGCCGTGGCTCGCCTTCCGTTTCCTGGGCAAGGCGCACGGCGCGGCCGCCGAGAAGCGCTACGTGCTCGAGGAGACGCGCATCTACCGCCTCTATCGACGCATCATGGCGCCGCTGCTCGACCGACCCGGGCGGCTGTGGCTGGCGCTCGGCGCCACCGCCGTGCTGCTGATCGCGTCCACCGCGCTCTTCTTCACCCGCGCGGTGACGGTCAAGATGCTTCCCTTCGACGACAAGAGTGAGCTGCAACTCATCATCGACATGCCGGAGGGCACGCCGCTCGAGGACACGGCCGAGCTCGCCTCGAAACTGGCGCGGAAGCTGGCGCCAGTGCCGGAGATCGAAGACGTCCAGCTCTACGTGGGGGCGGCCGCGCCCTTCAACTTCAACGGCATGATCCGTCACTACTACCTGCGCCGGGGACCGACGGTGGCGGACATCCAGGTCAATCTGGTCGCGAAGTCCCGGCGCTCGGCCAAGAGCCACGAGGTGGCGAAGCGGGTGCGGGCCCGGGTCGACGAGACGCTGGCCACCATGCGGTCGCCGGCCCGCGTGAAGGTGGCGGAGGTCCCTCCCGGGCCGCCCGTCCTCTCGACCCTGGTGGCGGAGGTGTACGGTGCCGACGACGCGGCGCGAGAGGCGATCGCGCTGCGAGTGCGCGAGCTGTTCGAGGCGCAAGAAGGCGTGGTCGATGTCGACTGGTCTTTGCGGGACGCTCAGCGGGAGATCCGGCTCACGGTGGACGAGGAGAAGGCCGCCCTCACCGGGGTCGGCAAGGAGCAGACGGTCGGAGCCCTGCGGGTAGGGCTCGGCGGAAGCGTGGCCACCTACCTTTCCGATCCGACCTCCAGGGAGTTGGTTCCGGTCACCGTGCGTCTGGCGGAGGGAGCGCGCTCCGGCGCCGATCGGCTCGCTCGACTCCATGTGGCCTCCGTCCGCGGAGACATGGTGCCGATCGGCGAGCTGGTGCGGATAGAGGAGAGCGAAGTGCCGCAGGTGATCGACCGCAAGAACGGTCAGCGCGTGGTGTATGTGACGGCGGACGTGGCCGGCGAGCAGGAGAGTCCGGTGTACGCGATCCTCGACCTTCGCGACTCGGTCGCCTCCATCGCGGTGACGGCCGGCGAGGGACTCGAGCAGATCTTCACCCACCAGCCGGAGAGCGTGGCGCGGCCGGTGATGAAGTGGGACGGCGAGTGGCAGGTGACCTACGAGGTGTTCCGCGACCTCGGCATCGCCTTCGCGGGGGCCCTGCTCATCATCTACGTGCTCATCGTCGGCTGGTTCAGATCCTTCGTCACCCCGCTCATCATGATGACCGCGATCCCGCTCACCCTGGTGGGGATTGCGCCCGGCCACTGGGCGTTCGGCGCCTTTTTCACCGCCACCTCGATGATCGGCATGATCGCTCTGGCGGGCATCATGGTCCGCAACGGGATTCTCCTCATCGACTATCTGGAGGCGCGCATCGGACAGGGCGTCGAGCTCCGGCGGGCGATCATCGAGGCCGGTGCGGTCCGGACGCGACCGATTGCGCTCACCGCCGGCACGGTGGTCATCGGCGCATTCGTCATCCTGTTCGATCCGATCTTCGAAGGCCTCGCCGTCGCCCTCATCGCAGGTGCCCTCGCCTCGACACTGCTCACACTGATCGTCGTGCCGGGCATCTATTTCCTGGTGCGCCGATCCCGGACGCCGGTGACCGTTGCCGCGTCCACGCCGGGCGGCTCGGCGACCGGGCCAGGCCCCGGAACGCCGAACCGCGAGCCGACCTCTTCAGCGCGCCGGCCGGGAGGAGCGTCAGAGCCATGAAGCTGGTGATCCTGATGTATCTGGAAGCCGACGAGACGTGCGTGCAGCGTCTGGTCGCCGATCAGCGAGTCCGAGTCTTTACGCGTCTCGCGGTCGAGGGAGTGAAACCCGGTCCGGCGAGCGGCTGGTACGGCACGGCGGCGCCGTACCGATCGCACATGATCGTGGCGTTCCTGGAGGGGCCCGACGCGGAGCGCTTGCTGGAGGCGGTCCGTCGCTGCCGCGAGGTCGCGGACCCGCGGCATCCGATCCGCGCCATGCAGCTCGATGTCGAGCAAACCGCCGTGTGCGAGTGCGCCCCGGGCTCACCGGGCCACGCGGACTGAGTCGCACGCGATGCAGCCGTAGCATCATAGGTCGAACGCTACAAGGACGGAGTGTATTATCATCACTATGGAAAGGAAGATCCGGGCGATCGCCGGCAGCTTCGTGCTTCTGAGT
>CAZJXR010000071.1:15003-17711 GCA_964550085.1 uncultured Gemmatimonadota bacterium | reverse complement strand
GTCGCCGGTGTGCACGCCCATCGGATCGACGTTCTCGATCGAGCACACGATCACGACGTTGTCCGCGCCGTCGCGCATCACCTCGAGCTCGAACTCCTTCCACCCGATCACGCTCCGGTCTATGAGGATCTCCGAGATCGGCGACGCGGCGAGACCCATCCGCGCTTGGGCCTGAAACTCTTCGGCGTTATATGCGATCGATCCCCCGGTGCCCCCGAGCGTGAACGAGGGCCGGATGATCGCCGGGAAGCCGACATCTTCGACAATAGCGAGGGCCTGCTGGAGGTTCCGTGCGAAGCCGCCGGTGGGCACCGCGAGGCCGATTCGGGCCATGGCGGCCGCGAACTCCTCGCGATCCTCGGCGGTCCGGATCGCCCGGACGTCCGCGCCGATCAGCTCGATGCCGTGTTTCTCGAGCGCGCTCCGGTCGTGAAGAGCCATCGCGACGTTCAGGGCGGTTTGACCACCCATGGTGGGGAGCAACGCGTCCGGCTGTTCCTTCTCGATCACGCGCTCGACCCAATCCGGGGTGAGCGGCTCGATGTAGGTGGCGTCGGCGACGTCGGGGTCGGTCATGATCGTCGCCGGATTCGAGTTGACGAGGATGACCCGGTACCCCTCCTCCCGCAGCGCCCGGCAGGCCTGGGTGCCCGAATAATCGAACTCGCACGCCTGGCCGATGATGATCGGCCCGGAGCCTACGAGGAGAATGGAGTGAATGTCGTCGCGTCGTGGCATGGCGCCCAAATTGCTCGCAATGCGCGTGCCGTCAAGGGCGCCGGTCACCCGTGAGGTCGGTTTGTGTTTGGATCGTGAGGGCCTCGGGGATTCGGGACCGGGGCAGGTCACCCCGCCCCGGCCTATCGGCTCGACTCAGAAGGGAGTCGGGCCGACCTCTCCGTTGATAGCGTTGAACTGGCCACTGACACTCACCGTTCCGGAAGAGCCGTCCTGCAGGACGACATCGACCTCCGCGTTGAAAGTTCCCTGAACGCGCGAGTCGCTGGATGAGGTGATCCGCACGGTTCCGGATACGGCTCCTCCCACGGCAAACGGGTCGCTGACCGCCACCGTGGCGATGAACTCGTTGGTCGGAAACTCGTTCGTCCTGGCCAACTCCTCGTTGGAGGCGATCTGGTAGGTTCCGTTCCCAGGACGGGCCCCCCCGTAGAAGAGGCTGATGGCTCCGCCCGTCCCCGCCGTAGGGTCGCTGTCGTCGCCCATGACGACTGCGAATATGTCTCCCACGCTGGGGTCGCTTGCCTCGCCCCAGAACGCGAAACCGCTCAAGGAGGCGCTGATGTCCCCCGTGACGGTGGCGCTGAAGCTCGAGTTCGTGTCGCCGCCACCACCGCCGCCGCCGTTGCCGCCGCCATTCACACCGCCGTTGCCGCCGTTGACGCCGGTGGGATCGTCTCCCCCGCAGCCGGCGGCCAGGCAGACGGACAGCGCGAAGGCGATTGCTCGAATCCCCGTGAAGCGCCGCATAGTTCACCTCCAGAGCTGCCGGTCGATCGGCGTCGCGACCCATGCCGCGGGAGCCGGTCCCGTGTTCACTCGCTAAAGCGCAGTTACACGACGGAAACCGCCACGCTTCGCGAGCGGCTTCGAAGGGACGTGACGGGCAGACGTGCGGCACGATGAGTACCAGGCAGATGCCGCCGGGCGTGAAAGCGGGCGTGATCGCGGTGAGCTAGGAGCGACCGTGCCGCGAGGTCGAAAGATTCAAGCTCTCGGCGGCGTCGTCTCGGGCTACGGTCCTTGGTTTCGCGCGCGAAGCTCGGCGAGGGCGTTCTCGCACTCCGCAACGTACTTGGGTTGTTGGGTCGTGCCGGAGAGGTCCTCCACCGCCGGTACCAGGCGCGCCTCGGCTTCCGCCGTGCGTTCCTGGCCGGCGAGCGCCCGTCCCCAGCGGCACTCGGCCACCGCCGTCGCGAAATGCCCCTCCGGCAGGGCGGCGTGCAGGATCCCGGCCGCTTCTTCCGCCGAGGCCTCGGCGCCCACGAAGTCGCCCCGCTCGAGCTGGATCTCGGACCGGGTGAGGAGGGGAAGGCCGGTGAGGGGATGCCCCGGTCGGAGGACCTCGGAGTAGATGCGACGCGCGCGCTCCAGCGCGAGCTCCGCTTCGTCGTACTGCCTCTGGTGCTTCAGCATAGCTGCCAGGTTCTGCAGGGTGTTGGCGGTTTCCTCGTGGTATTCGCCGTACTTATCGAGCCGGATTTCGAGAATCTCGCGGTACACGGCCTCGGCCTCCGCGTACTTCTCCTGCTGGTGGAGGAGAATGGCGTAGTTGTTATACGTCTTCAGGTACTGGCTGTGGTCGCGGCCGAGTCTTTCGATCACCGGAAGACTGGTCAGGTATCCCTCTTCCGAGCCGGCGTGGTCCCCGGCCATGCCCTGCGCCTCGGAGAGCCTCACCCGCGCCAACGCCGTGTAGACATGGTCATCGCCGAGCGACTCCCGGGCGATAGACCACGCCTCCTCACCGACCTCCAGCGCCTCCTTGAGCCGGCCCGTCTCTTCGTAGTGGTCCGCCAGATTTGCCAGGGCATCCGACAGCATCAACGGCACGGGGGGATCTGCCAGGCGGAAGATCCGCACCGCCTCACCGGTGTGCTCGATCGCCTCGTCGAACATCCCCCGCTCATCGTACAGGTGTCCGAGGGTGAAGTGCGTGTGGCCGACCTCGGGATGGTCGGGGCCGAAAA